>JBBRPC010000027.1:0-25745 GCA_038228615.1 Acidimicrobiia bacterium
CCCACGCCTTCTTCAAGGCGTGCCTCTTCCTCGGGTCGGGATCGGTCGCGCACGCGGTCCACTCCTTTGACATGAAGAAGGACATGGGTGGTCTGCGGAAGTACATGCCGAAGACATTCATCACGTTCATGTTTGGCACCGCAGCATTGATCGGTATTCCGTTCACGGCTGGCTTCTTTTCGAAAGATGAAATTCTCGCGACAGCTGGCGAACACAACTTTCAATTCTTCAAATATGTTGGGCTCGTCGGCGCCGTGATGACGGCCTGCTACATGACCAGATGCGTGTACCTCACCTTCTTCGGCGAATACCGCGGTGGTGACAGTACCCACGATGCTCACGAGACGGTCACGGTGCACGGCGACGATCATGGACATCACAGCGGCCCGCACGAATCGAATTTTCCGATCCTCGCGCCGCTGTTCTTCTTGTCGTTCATGTCGATCGCAGCTGGTTATTTGTTGTCGCCGATGCTCCACATCGAGTCGTTTGCTCGTTGGGTTGAACCCCACGTTGGTGCGTCAGGGTTCATTGTGTTCGAAGCGAGCACGTTCCATGCACTCGATCCGATTTTGGCGGTCACCGCCGGCGTCATCGGCATCGTGTTGGCGTACCTCTTCTATTGGAAGAAGGCGTACGGTCAGAATCTCACCGAACGTAACAGCCTCTTGCGTACCGGCAAAACGTTCTTGGTCAACAAGTACTACCTCGATGTGCTCTACACCGACATCATTGTGGGCGGCATCAAAGGACCAGTCGCTCGCGCTGCCTATTGGGTCAACCAAAATGTGATCGACAACGCCTTGCGCTACACGGGCAAAGGCGCAGTAGTCACTGCGAATTTTGTGTACAAGTACATCGATCAAAAGGGAGTCGACACGGTGTACAACGCCTCGGCCTCAGGAACGAGCGCGCTCGGTGGTCTCACGCGCAAGCTCCAGACCGGTCGACTCCAGTATTACGCATTCATTGTTCTGTTTGGGCTGAGCGTGATTACGTTCGCCCTCGTCCTCACCAACTGACGGAGTAACGCACATGGCACATGGCTTCGACGCGTGGGTGCTCACGCTGACAACCTTTACACCGGTCGTCGGTTTGGCGCTCGTGTTACTCATTCCCAAAGTGGAAGAACAGACGATCAAGGTCGTCGCGCTCGTCACGTCGTTGGTGACGCTCGGCTTCGCGATCTACATCTTGAAGAACTTCGACTACGACCACTCCGCCAAGCTGCAGTTTCAGGTCAAAAAGACCTGGATCGAAATGATCCACAGCAACTACCACATCGGCGTCGACGGTATATCGCTCCCGATGCTGGCGCTTTCCGCGTTCATCGTGGTGTTGTGCGTGATCTATTCCTGGAACCACTTCCCAGAGCCACACAATGTGAAGGCGTTTCTCGCGCTCATCTTGTTGCTCGAGGTGGGGATGAATGGAACGTTCATCGCCCAAGATCTGATCCTGTTCTTCATCTTCTTCGAAATTGTGTTGCTACCGATGTATTTCATGATCGGCGTTTGGGGTGGTCCGAACCGCGAGTACGCGTCGATCAAGTTCTTTTTGTTCACCTTGTTCGGTTCGGCGTTGATGTTGCTGTCGTTCCTTGCGATTTTCTTCAAGGCCAAAAATGGTCTCGGCGTGCACACATTCGATATTCCAGAACTCATCGCCGCGGGTAAGGGCGCGATGACACATGGTGTGCAGTTGATGATTTTCGGCGGGATGTTCATTGGCTTCGCGATCAAGGTGCCGATGTTCCCGTTCCATACCTGGCTTCCCGACGCTCACACCGAAGCACCGACAGTCGGCTCAGTGTTGCTGGCAGCCATACTGTTGAAGCTCGGTACGTACGGTTTCATCCGCATTGCGTTGCCGATCCTTCCAGAGGCAGCGAAGAGTTGGGCTCCGTGGATCGGTTTGCTCGCTGTCATCGGCATCATTTACGGCGCCCTTGGTTGTCTCGCCCAAACCGACATGAAACGTCTCATCGCGTTTTCATCTGTCGCGCATATGGGTTATGTGATGTTGGGGATTTCGTCGCTGACGAGTTTCGGGATCAATGCCGCGGTGTTCGGCATGGTGGCGCACGGCCTCATCACTGGCATGTTGTTCTTTATTGCAGGGTCGGTACAGCACACCTTTCATACCCGCGAAATGTCGCGCCTCGGCGGTCTACTGACCCAGGCGCCGAAGATGGGATGGATTCTCGGCTTCTGTGCGATGGCCTCGCTTGGTCTTCCTGGTCTTGCCGGATTCTGGGGAGAGTTTCCCGCGATCCTGTCGGTCTTCAGTCCTGCTGCGGGTTTGAACGAAGCCGTATTCCGTGCATTCATGGTGATTGCCGCCATCGGTACCGTGCTCGCAGCCGGATATCTCCTATGGATGTTGCAGAAGGTCGCGTTCGGTACACCGAAAGACGAATGGAAGGATCACGAGATCCACGACGTCGGTACCGCTGAGTGGCTGGCGTGGCTTCCGATGTTGCTGCTCATCGTGGTACTGGGAGTGTTTCCCGGCCTCATGTTCAAGACCACCGATGGTGCTGTCAAGAACATGGTCGACAAAGCGTTCCATCCGAACCTGAGTGAGCCAGTGGGGGCGAAGTCATCACCTTCGAACAGCCAACCCACCACACCAACTACTGCGACCTCAGGAGGCTGAGTTGCTCGCCGCGATTCTCGCGAATCCCCATATTGACTGGTTGGCGATCTCGCCCGAGGTCGCGTTGGTTGGCACGATTCTCGTGGTGTTGATCGCTGACCTCATCTTGCCAGAACGTGAGAGTTGGCAGACCTCGAGGATTGCTTCGATTGGCGTGCTCGTTTCACTTGTGTTCGTTGCTGTGCTCGCAACACACGACGCCGTGCAGCCGCTCTTCGGCGGTTCGTATGAAGTCGACAACTACGCGATCGCACTCAAGGGATTTTTCCTCGTCGCCACCTATGTCACGATTTTGTTGTCAATCGACTACATCTCTGAAGGCGATTACTACCAGGGCGAGTATTACTTCTTGTTGCTGTGCTCTGTGCTCGGAATGACGGTGATGGTGTCGGCTCGCGATCTCATCACGCTGTTCGTTGCGCTCGAAACGATTTCGATTCCCACGTACGTACTTGCAGGCTTTCGCAAACACGACCGAAAGAGCAATGAAGCCGCGATCAAGTACTACCTGATCGGAGCGATCTCGTCGGCCGTCATGTTGTATGGAATGTCGATGATCTTCGGTCTGACTGGTGAAACAAAACTCAGCGCCATCGCCGCGAAAGTCGCCACGCTTCCAGATTCGAAGTTGCTCGCAGTCGCGATCTTTCTGAGTCTCTTAGGATTTGCATTCAAGGTGAGCGCTGTGCCGTTCCATTGGTGGGCTCCCGACACCTATGAAGGCGCGCCGACGCCGGTCACCGCGTTCCTTTCGGTCGCGTCGAAGGCCGGCGGCTTCGTCGCCATGTTGAACATCATCTTCTTCGGCTTCGGTGGGAAACCCAACATGTGGTGGGGGGTGGTGTGGATCCTCGCTGCGCTGTCGATGACGTTGGGCAACCTCACCGCTTTACGTCAAACGAACATCGTGAGGATGCTTGCGTACTCTTCGGTAGCGCAGGGCGGGTTCATGCTCGTGCCATTTGCTGCGTACGGAATCGCGCAAAGTCATGGTAACCACGAGGTGGCCCAGAGCGCGTTTCAGGCTGTCATGATCTACTTGTTGATCTATGGCGCGATGAACCTTGGTGCGTTCGCGTGCATCATCGCGGTGGCACGTCGCACCAAGACGGGTGCTATCGACTCGTTCGCTGGACTGTTCCAACATTCACCTGTTGTCGCGGTGCTCATGAGCATCTTTTTGGCTTCGCTTGCAGGCATCCCGCCCTTCGCTGGGTGGTTCGCGAAATTCACGATGTTTCGGTCGGCGATCGATGCGGGTGGCGGTGCTGGCGTCGCGCTGGCGATTATTGCTGGCGTGAACTCGGTCATCGCGGCGTACTACTACCTCAACGTTGTTCGCACGATGTGGTTCAAAGAACCTGTCGAGGGCGCGCAACCCGTGCAAGTGACCGGCGCACTGAGCGCAGCGCTTGTCATTTGTTCTGGAGTAGTGGTTGCCGTTGGTGTATTCCCGAGCATCTTCGGCCACATTGCCGATGTCGCGACCAAACTCAGCGGCGGCTAACGAAACGACCGCCGGCGTGGCAGGCGTAAGCGACATGATCAATCGAACGATTCGCCGCAATGGACCGATCACGTTTGATCACTTTATGGAACTCGCGCTCTACGGCGACGACGGGTTCTTTACGCGTGGTGGCGGCGCCGGTCGAGCGGGTCGTGACTTTCTTACGAGTGTCGAGGTTGGTTCACTCTTCGGCGCAATGGTGGCGCACGCAATCGACCGTGAGTGGCGACTGCTCGGCGAACCAGATCCGTTTGTAGTAATCGAAGTTGGCGCCGGAAACGGGCGGCTTGCCCGTGATGTCGAGCGAGCCTTGCCCGAATGTTCGGCTGCGCTTCGCTATCTGCTCGTGGAACGTTCGCCGTCGTTACGTACCGAGCAGCGTGAACGTATTGCAATGGTGGATGCAACCCTCTTTCTCGGACCATTTCACCTCGAAGACAGCGAAGATCCAGATGATGTCGCGATCCCTATTCGTGGAACTGGACCGCATTTCGCGCAGCTGAGCGAGCTTCCCGGCTTGCGCTTCGATGGTGTGGTGTTCGCGAATGAGTTGCTCGACAACTTGGCGTTTGGCGTCGCGGTATTCGACGGCTCGTGCTGGAACGAGATCCGCGTTGGTCTTGATTCAGAAGATCATTTGTGCGAGGAAGTCACGCCGTTGCAAGGTAGCGACGATTTTCCGAGTGACGTGCTGGCCGGCACCCGCATTCCGATCGACAGAACGATGACGGAGTGGATCGGTGAAGCCTCGAGGTGTCTGCGTCGTGGCGCGATCATTCTCGTCGACTATGTCGTCCCTCTCGCCGAAATCGTGGCGCGTAGCCCGGAATGGTTGCGTACCTTTGCCGCGCACCAACGGGGAGGCGATCCGCTCTCGACTCCTGGGCGACGCGATATCACAGCTGATGTTGTGTTGGAACACGTCGAGCGCGCTGCTCGTCGCAACGGATTGGTGATCGAGTCGGCGGTGTCGCAACGTGACTGGCTTGTCGAGCTTGGCATCGAGCAACGGGTTGCTGTCGCAGCAGCGACATGGAGTGAACGCGCCGCCCTCGGCGATCTCCAAGCCTTACAAGCCAGAAGCGTCTGCCACGAAGCGGAGGCGCTGATGGACGACGCCGGACTCGGTGGCTTTCGCGTGATGCGGCTGGTGATTTGAAGGCTGTGCAAGGTTGGCTCGAACGCAGTCGGCAATTTGATGGCTCCGGTAGATTCGTAGCTGTCGCAAGAGACACCCGGAGGGATTGCACGATGTCGGAAGCACTAGAAGCGCTGTTGCAAGAGGGGCGCACGTTCGCGCCGAGCAAGGAGTTTCGAAAAGTTGCTCTGGAAACCTCCGCAGATATGTATGACGACGCCGACAACGATTGGCAGGGGTTCTGGGCGCAACAGGCACTGCAGCTCGACTGGCGCGAAGAGTGGCACACCATCCTCGACTGGGACTTGCCGTTCGCGAAATGGTTCGTCGGCGGCAAGATCAATGTGAGTGAAAACTGCCTTGACCGCCACATCAAGGCCGGACATGGCGCGCAGATCGCATTTCATTGGGAGGGCGAACCAGGCGACGTTCGGGAGATTACCTACGCGCAGCTCCTCGATGAGGTGGCGAAGACGGCGAACGCGCTGCGTCAGCTTGGAGTGCACAAGGGCGACCGCGTCGCGATCTATATGGGCATGGTGCCTGAATTGTCGATAGCGATGCTTGCGTGCGCTCGGATCGGAGCCGTGCACAGCGTGGTATTTGGCGGGTTCACCGCGCAATCGCTCAAGGATCGGATTAACGATGCCGAGGCTGTGGCGCTCATTACTCAGGACGGCGCGTGGCGGCGCGGCAACTTGTTCGATCTGAAGGCGGTTGTCGACGAAGCACTTTCAGAATGTCCGACGATTCAACATGCGCTTGTGCTCCAACGCACGAAGAACGATGTTGTGATGATCGATGGTCGGGACCATTGGTGGCACGACCTTGTGGCACTGCAGAGTGTCGAATGCGAACCCGAGGTGATGGACAGCGAAGATCCACTGTTTATTCTGTACACGAGCGGCACAACGGGCAAGCCGAAGGGCATTGTTCACACCACTGGGGGATACCTCACCCAGGTCGCATACACACACAAGTACGTGTTCGACCTGCACGCCGACACCGACGTGTATTGGTGCACAGCCGACTGCGGCTGGGTGACTGGACATAGCTATATCGTCTATGGACCGCTTGCGAATCGCGCGACGAGTGTGATGTACGAAGGCACCCCCGACTTCCCTGATAAGGATCGTTTCTGGGCGATTGTCGAGCGCTACAAGGTATCGATCTTCTACACCGCGCCAACGGCGATCCGCACGTTCATGAAGTGGGGCGATGAGTATCCGGCGAATCATGATCTCACGTCGCTGAGATTGCTTGGGAGCGTCGGCGAACCGA
Organism: Acidimicrobiia bacterium; assembly: GCA_038228615.1. Taxonomy (GTDB): domain Bacteria; phylum Actinomycetota; class Acidimicrobiia; order IMCC26256; family PALSA-610; genus F1-120-MAGs023. The sequence continues at coordinate 6,585 of JBBRPC010000027.1, forward strand.
TCAATCCCGAAGCTTGGGTTTGGTACTACAAGGTGATCGGTGGCGAGCGGTGCCCCGTCGTCGATACGTGGTGGCAGACTGAAACAGGCGCGATCATGATCAGCCCCCTTCCTGGGGCCACCACGTTGAAGCCTGGAAGTGCGACGTTTCCGTTACCGGGTATACAGGCTGAAATCATTGACGATTCCGGCACCGCAGTCGGGATCCCGGGTGGTGGCTATCTCGTGCTGCCGCGCCCGTGGCCTTCGATGCTTCGTGGCATCTGGGGCGACGAACAGCGTTACCGCGATACGTATTGGTCGCGTTTCGACGGCAAATACTTTGCGGGCGATGGTGCCAAGCGTGACGACGACGGATACTTCTGGCTACTGGGTCGCGTCGACGACATCATGCTGATCTCCGGTCATAACATTTCAACCACCGAAGTCGAGTCCGCGCTGGTTGACCATCCTTCGGTTGCCGAGGCAGCTGTTGTCGGGAAGCTCGATGCAACGACGGGTCAAGCGATTGCGGCGTTCGTCACGCTGCGTGCAGGAACGGTGCCCACCGATGAACTTGTTGAGGAGCTGCGCAACCACGTTGCCAAACTGATCGGGCCGATCGCAAAACCGCGCACCGTGTTGTTCACCGACGATCTGCCCAAAACTCGCTCTGGCAAGATCATGCGGCGGTTGCTCCGTGATGTCGCCGAAGATAAACAACTCGGCGATACCACGACACTCGCGGATCCCGCGGTTGTCGAGTCAATCAAGTCTCGATACCTGTCGGCTGGGCCTAGTGAAGACTGATGAGTTGGATTCAACCGCGGCCCGGCGGGCCGATTCCCGATAACTGGACATGGCGCGGCGATCCGGTTGAGCCGAGGAGCGCCGTTGTAGTCGACATCGACGGTGTGCTTGCCGACGCGGCGGGTCGCCAGCATTTCATCGATGGTCCGTATTCGGATTGGCGCGCCTTTTTCGACGCGTGCATCGACGATCCTGTCATCGAAGAGATGAGGCACTTGCTCGACCTGCTTGATCCGGAACTTCAGGTCGTGCTCCTCACCGCGCGCCCGCATCGAATTCATCCACTCACGGTTCACTGGTTGGTGCACTACGACATCCGCTGGGATCTGTTGCTCATGCGCTCCTGGGGCGATTATGACTGGGCGCGAGATTTCAAACAGGCAAGTGTGTGGCAGTTGCGCCACTTCGGCTTCGAATTGCGACTCGCCTTCGAAGACGATCGTCGCAATGTCGCAATGTTCCGATCTGAAGGCATTCCGTGCCTCTACGTGCACTCCGGCTACTACGAGTAACAGGTTTCGCCGACGTCCGACGAGCTCAGTTTTTGTCCGCTCGGACCGATGGGACCCCATATGGGTCTCAAACGCTCGCGCCACGACGATGCCAAGGACAAGCGCGCTGGGGGACTCGCCGGCATCCAGTCTGGTGTCATCAGTACTAGTTCCACCATGACCGCGGCGTTTGCTGATGCTGACGCGGCCCCGAAGCATCGTGGTATCCGGATCGGCGATTTGCTGAAAGAGCACGGTCTCGCGACCGAGGAGCAGATTGAAGAGGCGGTCGCGTCCCAGAAGATCACCGGGAAAAAACTCGGGCACGCGCTCGTCGATCTCGGCCATGTGCGAGAACGCGATCTGGCGACGGTGCTCGCCGATCAGTTGAGTCTCGACGTTGTCGATTTGCGTCACCTCGAACTCGATGCTGATCTCGTGGCACTGCTGGCAGAATCGACTGCGCGCGAATTGCATGCAATCGCGGTGAAACGTGTCGGTCCTCGGATTGAAGTCGCGGTCGGTGATCCGCTCGCACCAGACCTTCAAAACAAGCTGATTCAGGCCCTCGAGTCACCCGTGCGCCTTGTGGTTGCCGGCGTCACCGACATCGAGTTGGCAATCGCTCGGTCCTATAGCTCGACGGCGAAAGTCGATGATGCGATTCGCGTGTTCTCGGCCAGATCCGAGGCGCGGCGCGCGACCGTTGACCAGGCGGTTGAAGGTGGTGCAACGGTCGATGAAAGCGCGCCCATTGTTCAGGTGGTGAATCTGATCATGGAACAGGCAGTGCGGGATCGCGCATCCGATGTGCACATCGAACCGCAGGAAGATCAAGTTCGTGTTCGGGTCCGCACCGACGGCGCGTTGCATGAGGTACTCACGCTTCCTGTCGATATGGCGCAGTCACTGATATCTCGTATCAAAGTGATGGCGAATATGAACATTGTTGAACGCCGTCGGCCGCAAGACGGACAATTTCACGCAACGGTCGGCGATCACGAATTTGACGTCCGTGTATCGACAACTTCAACTGTGTTTGGAGAAAAGGCAGTACTGCGCCTCCTCGACAAGAGTCGAGCGCTCTACCAAATTGCCGAGCTGGGAATGCCACTTGACACCGCGACGAAATATCGCGAACTCACCAAGTCACCGTATGGAATGGTTATCTGCGCTGGACCGACTGGGTCGGGCAAAACAACCACGTTGTACGCGACGTTGACGGAGATTGCTCGTGATGAGATCAACGTCACGACCATCGAAGACCCGGTCGAGTATGTCTTCCCACGGATTACGCAGATCCAAATCAACGAACCCGCGGGAGTTACGTTCGCATCGGGATTGCGATCGATTCTTCGTCAGGATCCAGATGCCATCTTGGTCGGCGAGATTCGCGATATCGAAACGGCGCGCATCGCAACGCAGGCCGCGCTGACGGGGCACTTCGTGTTGTCGTCGTTGCATGCGACGGATTCCGTTTCTGCGCTCCATCGTTTCATCGACATGGGTATAGAGCCGTTCCTGATCGCGAGCGCGTTGCTTGGCGTTGTGGGGCAGCGCCTTATTCGCAAGACGTGTCCGCACTGTTTCGAGGCGTACTCACCATCGCCGGACGAACTCTCGTTTTATCAGCGAGTTTCGAACGGCGCTGAGAAGCTCGAATGGTTTCACGGGACCGGTTGCAACTTTTGTGGCAATACCGGCTATCTCGGCCGCGTTGGGATCTATGAGGTGCTCAAGATCACCGATGAAATGAAGAAGCTCCTAGTGGAAAGCGCCTCGCACGAAGCGATCAGAACGCTCGCGCTGGAGCAAGGTCTGTTCACGCTTCGCGAACAAGCCTTGCGTTTGGTCGACGAAGACGTCACCACTGTCGAAGAGGTGCTCCGCACCGTGTACGTGCTCTAAGGACAACAACGATGGCGACGTACTCCTATATCGCAAGTGATGTCGATGGCAACAAGGTCAAGGGCGAACGCGAAGCGGTGACCGAAGAGGCGCTCCGCTACGAACTGCTTGCCCTGAACCTCGCCGTCGACAGCATCAAGGAAAAAAAGCCGCTGCTCCAGATGGAGTTGGCTCCAACAAAGATCAAGCCCCAAGAAATCATGCATTTCTCACGCCAGGTGGGCGCGTTCGTTCGATCGGGTATCCCGATCACCGACGCGCTCGATGTCATTAAAGATGGCACTGAGAACAAACGATGGCACGGCATTCTTGCCGAGATGCACGACAACATTGAAGCCGGCATCCCATTTTCGGAAACCGTGGCTGACCACGCAGGACTCTTTCCGCCGTACTACCTCGGGATCTTGCGTTCTTCGGAGCTCACCGGACGACTTGACGAATCGCTGAATCAACTCGCCGACTACATGGATCGCGACCTCGAAGCGCGACACAAGATCAAAAGTGCTTTGACTTACCCATTGGTCATCATGGTCATGTCGATCGTGACTGTGATTGTGATGGCGACCTTCGTCTTGCCGAAATTCGTCAAGTTCTTCAAGCAGTTCAAGGCGAAGCTCCCGCTTCCAACTCGCCTGTTGATGATGATGGCCGACTTCTTCAAGAACTTTTGGTTCGTCACGCCGATTCTCATGTTCAGCTTTATTGGCTTTGTGATGTGGCTGCGCAAAAATGAAACGGGCAAAGGCGTACGCGACAAGATGTTCTTGAGTATCCCGTTGGTGCGCGAGGTGGTTCGTTTCGCTGTCATCGAACGGTTCTCCCGCATCCTTGGTGCGATGGTGAAAGGCGGCGTTCCGCTCCCAGATGCAATGCAAGGCGCTGTTGCTGCCGCGAACAACCGAGTGTTTAGCGAAGGGCTTCTTGCCGCGCAGGAACGCATGCTCGAAGGCGAAGGTCTTGCTGGGCCAATCGGAGATACCGGACTGTTCCCAGTTGCTGCCGTGCAGATGATGAAGGTCGGGGAAAACACCGGAACGCTCGAAACGCAACTCCTGAACATCTCGGAGTATTACGGCCGAGAGCTCGACTACAAGCTGAAGAAACTCACCTCATTGTTCGAACCGGCCGTCATCATCTTCATGGGCCTGATCGTTGGATTCGTCGCTGTCGCCTTGATCTCAGCGATGTATGGAGTTTTGAACGGCCAGAAGCTGAAGTAGCACCTGGCAATCTTTGCCGGATCTCTTCATTTTGGCTGCGAAGTGCCGTAGCAGAGGATGAGGCCGGGATGGAAGGTTCCAGTTCGGCGGGCTACTGAACATTCATCCTCGAAAGGACCCACATCATGTTGAAGAACCTGAAGGCCAGCCGTGATTGGCCGCAAAAGAACCTCGCACAGAAGGGTTTCACCCTCGTGGAACTCCTTGTGGTCATCTCGATTCTGGGCATTCTTGCTGCAGTTGTCGTGTTTTCGGTCGGCGGCATTAACGACCGAGGCCAGACCAGCGCCTGCAAATCTGATGGCGGTGTGCTTCGCACAGCTGTAGAGGCTTACCGTGCGATCAACGGCGGAAGCTCGACGCCCACAATGGCGACGTTGGTAACCGCTGGTTCCTTGAGCCAAGCGTCGACGTTGTACACGATCTCGTACCCAAGTGGTGTGCTCACCCTGACTGGTGTCGGCAACTGCGTTGGGATCGCCGCGTAGTCGTTCGTCACAAAATTTCAGAATACGAAGGAACGACGGGAGGTCAACCTCCCGTCGTTCCTTATGTTTGATGCAGCGATGCGTCGATCGGTATGAGCGCAATGAGCGCACCAGATCCGGACGCTGCTACGCAGCGAGCTTGATTTCGCGTGGGAACGAGGCGCGTGCGACAGCGTCTTCGTAACTGATTGCTTTGTGGTCGACGAGAGTGCTCATGGCCTTTTCGAGCGTCTCCATACCGTCGCGAGCGCCTTGTTGAATCAGGCTGCGAAGTTGGTGTGTTTTGCCTTCGCGGATGACGTTGCGGATCGCTGGGTTCGCCATCATGACCTCGTGCGCTGCGATCATTCCACCGCCGATGCGTGGAATCAGGCGCTGTGACACGACACCGTTGAGACAGGCTGCAAGTTGCACGCGCACCTGAGCTTGGCGATCGACGGGGAACACGTCAATCACGCGGTCGATGGCTTGCGCAGCATCGTTCGTGTGCATCGTGGCAAATACGAGATGACCAGTTTCGGCGGCCGTCAATGCGAATTGAATCGTTTCGGTGTCGCGCATTTCGCCGACAAGAATCACGTCGGGATCTTCACGAAGCGCTGCCCGAAGCGCGCGATCAAACGAATCGGTGTCGACACCAACCTGTCGCTGATTGACCAAAGCGAGTTTGTGGTCGTGGACGTACTCCACCGGATCTTCGATGGTCAGGATGTGACACGGCCGCGTTTCGTTGATGCGGTCGATCATGGCGGCCAGCGTTGTCGATTTCCCCGACCCAGTCGGACCGGTGACGAGGACCATTCCCTGAGGCAGCGTGCAGAAGTCGCCGAGTACCTGCGGGAGCCCCAAGCTTGCAAATGTTGGAATCTGGCTCGGGATGAGCCGCAACGCCATTGCCGCCTGGCCCTGCTGGAAAAAGACGTTGACGCGGAATCGGGCTCGTTTCAGGTGCCACCCGAAGGAGAGATCGATTTCTTTGCAGAGGCGCAGTTCTGTCCGCTGGTCGTCGGTGAGCATCGACATGATGATGTCGGTCGCAGATTCCCCGGCGAGCCGCTCTGTTCCTGGCACTGATTCCAATTTCCCGTCGATCCGCATCCGCGGTTCGGCCCCAGCAGTGATCAATAGGTCGCTGGCACCACGGTCGACGACAATTTCGAGCCAAGCATCGATCGAAGCGGTGTTGAAATCGCCGTGCACATCGTGTCCTTCGGGAGAGTAATGATTCCTTCGGGTGTTTTCGGCAGTTTTCGGGCTTCCTCAAGGACTCAATTCTCTGCCAACACTCGTTAGTCCCTGAAGTTCTCGAACTGGAGGGGGATTCCGAAGTCGTTCTCTTTCAAGGCGGCGATTGCCGCTTGGAGATCGTCACGCTTCTTGCCGGTCACTCGTAACGAATCCCCTTGGATCTGATGGTTGATTCCCTTGAGTGTCAGGCTCTTGATGAACTTGCCAATCTCTTTGGCCTTTTCGCTCGAAATGCCGATCGTCAACTTGACCTGTTGGCGGACCCGCTCTCCTGACGCCTGTTCGATTTTGGCGTAATCGAGTGTTTTGAGCGACACCTTGCGCTTGACGCACTTCTCTTCGAGTACGACGATCACGGCACGCATGCGCTCCTCGCTCGCCGACTCGAGTTGGATCTCGTGGTTTTTCTCGTTGAACTCCACGCTGCTGTCGGTGCCTTTGAAATCGAACCGCGTTGTCAGTTCCCTGCTCACCTGATCGACAGCGTTTCGGACTTCTTGTAAATCGACTTCTGAGACCACGTCGAATGACGGCATCGCGCTCGTTTCCCTTCGATGTTGGCAATTCGTGCGCTGCTAACGTAGCGCCGGGTCGATACCCGAGTGGCCAAAGGGGGTGGGCTGTAAACCCGCTGCGTTACGCTACGTTGGTTCGAATCCAACTCGGCCCACTGGTAATCCACTGGTAGAGAGATGCATCCCGCGCCTGTGTCGCGGCATCTCGTCGCCCGTGTCGCTTCTCCGGCGCTCCCGGGCTGGCTTTGCGGCCGCCCGGGGCCACCGCCCTCGCAGATTGCTGCGTTCGTGCTACTCGCGGGGTCGACGCAAGAGACCCAGTATTACAGCATTTTTTGCATCAGGACGACGTCGAGCCATGTCCCGAATTTGCGCCCAACCTCAATCTCGCGACCGATTTCACTGAATCCGAGGTTCGTGTGGAGCGCGATCGATGAGGTGTGATTCCCGACGATCCGAGCGATGATGCTGTGGAATCCGTGTTCGGATGCGATCGTCACGAGATTGTGCATCAGGAGCGACCCGATGCCGTGGCCGCGTTGATCGTGTCGGACGTAGACTGAGTTCTCGACCGTTGTCGCGTATGCAGGTCGGGGCCGATATGGAGTGAGGCTGGCAAATCCCATCACGACATCGTGGTCATCGACGGCCACGATCGCCGGGTAGGAGCCGCTGTGGTCGGTGATCCAGGAGAGTTGTTCTTCGGGAGTGCGTTCGACCATGTCGAAGGTGACCGTCGACGCAAGGACTTCTCGGTTGTAGATCGTTCGAATGGCTTCGGCATCGCCAATCTGTACTGCCCGAGTGGTGTATCCGGTCATTCGGCTGGCGACTCTACCGCTCGCAATCCAGTACGGATTCGCGGCCGCGAATCCGCTATCGTGTCGCGGCTTCGCCTCCTTAGCTCAGTCGGTAGAGCACTTCCATGGTAAGGAAGGGGTCGGCAGTTCGAATCTGCCAGGGGGCTCACCTGGTGAAGTCTGCTTCACCGCCCTGGCGGGGTAGCTCAGGTGGTCAGAGCTCACGGCTCATAATCGTGTGGTCGCGGGTTCGAGTCCCGCCCCCGCTACTCAATCAAGACGCTCCTCAATCAAGAAGCTACTCAATCAAGAACGCATTACTCACGCAACATCGCAATCGGAACCCAGTCGGATCCCCATCGTGGGGCAGTCACCGGAGAACAGGTCATGGCTAAGGAAAAGTTCGAGCGTAATAAGCCGCATTTGAATATTGGGACGATTGGTCATATTGATCATGGGAAGACGACGTTGACGGCGGCGATTACGAAGGTGTTGGCGGATCGTAATCCGAATGTGACTGCGACGGCGTTTGACATGATTGATAAGGCGCCGGAGGAGCGTCAGCGGGGGATTACGATTTCGATTGCGCATGTGGAGTATGAGACGGAGAGTCGTCATTATGCGCATGTGGATTGTCCTGGGCATGCGGATTATATCAAGAATATGATTACGGGTGCTGCGCAGATGGATGGCGCGATTTTGGTGGTTGCTGCGACGGATGGTCCTATGCCGCAGACTCGTGAGCATGTGTTGTTGGCTCGTCAGGTTGGGGTGCCGTCGATTGTGGTGGCGTTGAATAAGGCTGACATGGTTGATGATGAGGAGATCCTTGAGTTGGTGGAGCTTGAGGTTCGTGAGTTGTTGAATGAGTATGAGTTTCCTGGGGATGACACGCCGATTGTTCGGGTGTCGGCGTTGAAGGCGTTGGAGGGTGACGCGCAGTGGGGTGAGTCGGTGATGGAGTTGATGGGTGCTGTTGATTCGTTTATTCCGATGCCTGAGCGTGATGTTGATAAGCCGTTTTTGATGCCGGTGGAGGATGTGTTCAGTATTACGGGTCGTGGGACGGTTGTGACGGGGCGTGTGGAGCGTGGGATTGTCAAGGTTGGTGAGGAGATTGAGATTGTGGGGTTGAGGGATACGACGAAGACGACGTGTACTGGTGTGGAGATGTTCCGTAAGCTTCTTGATGAGGGGCGTGCTGGGGACAATATTGGTGCGTTGTTGCGTGGGACGAAGAAGGAAGATGTTGAGCGGGGTCAGGTGTTAGCGAAGCCTGGTTCGATTACTCCTCATACTGATTTTGATGCGCAGGTGTATGTGTTGACGAAGGAGGAGGGTGGTCGTCATACGCCGTTTTTTGCGAATTATCATCCGCAGTTTTATTTCCGTACTACTGATGTGACGGGGACGATTACGTTGCCGGAGGGTACGGAGATGGTGATGCCTGGTGATAATACGGAGATGATGGTTTCGTTGGGGAAGCCGATCGCGATGGATGATGGTTTACGGTTCGCGATTCGTGAGGGTGGTCGTACTGTTGGTTCTGGCCGCGTCACCAAGATTCTGAAATAGGTATTGACTGATGGCGAACAACGGACAGAAGATTCGTATCAAGCTCAAGGCGTATGACCACGAGGTCATCGACCAGTCAACGAAAAAGATCGTCGAGACCGTGTTGCGCACGCAGGCCAAGATCCAAGGCCCGGTGCCGCTCCCCACGGAGCTCCGACGCTATTGCGTGATTCGCTCGCCGCATAAAGACAAAGACAGCCGCGAGCATTTCGAGATGCGCATTCACAAGCGTCTGATCGACATCGTCGACCCGACTCCCAAGACGGTCGAATCGTTGCAACGTCTCGAACTCCCAGCGGGAGTCGACATCGAAATCAAGATCCAGCAAGTCTGAGCACGGCTTCCAACGCCTCGGGCAGGGTGAACCGGCCGTCGTAGAGCGCCTTGCCGACAATCGAACCCTCCAGGTTCGCACCAGTCGCGGCAGTCTCTGCCAACACGACCAGGTCCCCGATCGCGCCGATCCCTCCTGAGGCGATCACCGGAGCCGTCGTCGCCTGGGTGACCGCCCTATACAGCTCGAGGTTGGGGCCACGCAGCATGCCGTCCCTGCTCACGTCGGTCACGATGTAGCGGGCGCAGCCGTCGCGATCTAGTCGGGCCAGGGTCTCCCACAGTTCGCCACTTTCCCGGGTCCAGCCACGGGCGGAGAGGCGATGCTGCACCGCCCCGTTCGTATCGTCAACGATTCGAACGTCGAGGCCGACCGCGATTCGCTCGCCGTGCGCGGCAATCACCGAGGCGCACCATCGCGGGTTCTCGAGCGCGGCCGTGCCGAGGTTGACGCGCGCGCAGCCAGTCGCCAGCGCACGCTCCAGCGATGCGTCGTCGCGGATTCCGCCCGACAACTCCACCTTGATGTCGAGCTCCCCGATCACGGCAGCGACCAGCTCGGCGTTGGAGCCGCGACCGAAGGCGGCGTCGAGGTCGACGAGGTGAATCCATTGCGCGCCACCGGCTTGCCACGCGAGCGCGGCGTCGAGCGGGGCACCGTAGGTGGTCTCGGTCCCGGCCTGGCCCTGGACGAGTCGGACGGCCTGACCACCAGCCACATCGACGGCAGGTAGCAACGTGAAGCTCACGGTCCGCACCCTAACGAGCGGAGTGAGCGAGTCGGTTCGTAGGACACTCGCCGGCGAGCGAACAGCGAGCTCATATGCAGGGTGGGTTGCGGTGTTCGGAGAATCCGAGGCGAGCGGAGTGAGCGAGTCGGTTCGTAGGACACTCGCCGGCGAGCGAACAGCGAGCCCATATACAAGTGCCGCGACACCTGACGGGAAGCGACTCGTCATCAGGTGTCGCGGCACTCTGTACTGCAGCCCCAGTGTGCATGGCCCGTGTGGCAGGAGTTGGTCGACAATGCGGCGAGTTTGTCAACACAGTCTGGCTGTTGTGTGACGGTGTGATATTTCGGTGACCGGTGAGGTGAGGTCACGCGATTCGGGTGAGCTCGACTTCAACCTTGAGCGCTTTGCTGGGTGCCCCGTGGTAAATCCCGGTGAGTGGTGGGACGTCGGTGTAGTCGCGACCATGCCCGATGCGTACGTGTCGTTCACCGACGGTCTCGCCGTTCGTCGGATCGATTGGATACCAAGTTCCGATCCACGCCTCGACCCACGCGTGACTTTCGCCGGCGACCGTCGCGCCGATGACGCCACCTTCAATCGGATAAAAGTATCCAGATACGTAACGTGCTGGGATGCGCGCTGCACGCAGGATTGAAATCGTGGCGTGGGCAAAGTCCTGGCAGACGCCACGGCGCTGGCTGAGTACGGTGTCGGCGGGTGTCGCGACTGTGGTGACACCCTTTTCGTAGATGAGATTGTTCTGTAGCCACGCCATCGTTGCGTTGATCACATCGATCGGTGTCTGCCCGGCGCGCAGATCATTTGCGATCGATCTGCTTTCGGTTCCGATTGGCACCATCTGCGACGGCGCCAACATTTCTGACCATCGGTCAGCGATCGGCGACGCTTCGACGATGTCCCAGTCGGGCGCCGCTGTTGGCCAGGGTGGTGCGGTGGCAGTTTCCACCAGCGACTCGGCCACGACCTCAAGCGATCGGTGTGGCTGGTGGAGATCGAAGGCATGTACGAGCGTGCCCCAGTAGTCGACATAGCGAAACATGTCGACTGCGGGAGCGATCGACAGGCGGTGGTTGAGGAGCAGTTGGCCTCCAGTCGATCGCGGCGATAAGCGTGTTGCGTTGTAGGAACTCGAAACTTCGCCTTCGTACTCGAAGCCGGTGCGATGCATGACCTCCATGCGCCAGCTCATGAGTCGCCAACTAGACACCGGGTGCTGCGACGCGTCATTAGGCGCTCCATTCGATCGGAATTGCCGCCCGAAAATAACGGCGGGTCGCGGCGTCGTGAGCTGCTGCGCAGACAAACTCCAACAACTCCAACCGATCGGCCAGCCGCTCGTGAAGTTCGTCGGGCGAGCAGTACGCGAGCTCACCAATCGCACGGCCGAGCACTCGGCGCGCTTCGCCCACATGGCGGCCCCGCTGATCGTTTTCAATCTGCGCCAGGCACTCCTCGGCTTCGCGCAAGGCAAAGAGGACGGATCGCGGAAACGCTGCGTCGCTGACAAGGAAGGCGAGCGCGCGCCGATTGTCGAGACCGCTGGTCTCGCGTCGAAGGAAGGCTTCGTGCCCAGACGCGCATCGGAGCAAGACGCGCCATCCAGATCGGCCCCAACGATCTCCGTAGCGCGCGGACAGCAACCGAACGGTCATGTCGGCCCGCTCGAGACTCCGACCGAGGACGAGGAATCGCCATCCGTCATCCCGACTCATTGTCGTGTCGATGATTCCTGCGGCCATCGCGGCGCGTTCTTTGATCCACTGCAAGAACACGTGAGGTGCGGCCGTGATGCTTTCCCATCGGTGGATTTCTTGACGTGTGACGTTGAGGCATTCCCAGAGCTCTGACGAGATTGCTTCCCGCGCGCCACGGGCGTTGTCCCATGCGGCCTCGACTGAACAGATGATCGATCCGGGAAATGTTGTATCGAACGTCAGCATCGCGGCGACCGAGTGAGCGTCCAATTCGACGGTGGATTCGCGGACACCCATCGCTTCAATGAGTGAGCGACACGCGTCGGCCTCACTGGTTGTGCGATCTTCAACGAGAAGATGAAAATGAACGTCCAATATCCGCGCGGTGTCTTCGGCGCGTTCTACGTAGCGGCCGATCCAATACAACGATTCCGCGATGCGGCTCAACATCGATCGGCTGAGCTTTGCGCTTGGGACTGCTGTTGCTGTTGCTGTTGCTGTTCGGGTGGGCTCGCCCGCGGTCCGGCATCTTGCGCGCGTCGCGCCATCGCGTCGACGGGCGTTGTATCGAACGCGTCGTCGTGTGTTTCGCAGTGGTGCGGGTCGACCTCGCGTTGTTCTGACAACACCCACGTGTCTTTTGAGCCGCCGCCCTGACTCGAATTCACAATCAGGCTTCCCCTCGGCAGCGCGACTCGCGTGAGCCCGCCGGGAACAACCCAAATTTCCTCTCCGTCGTTGACCGCGAATGGTCGGAGGTCGACGTGACGGGGCTCGAGGGATCCGTCGATATAGGTCGGTGACGTCGACAGCGCGACGGGGCGCTGTGCGATCCAACCTCGTGGATTCGAGACGATGCGACCGCGCAGGTCGTGTAACACTTCGTCCGAAGCGCGGGGTCCGATGACGATGCCATATCCACCTGAACCATCGACCGGTTTCGAAACGTATTGGTCGAGGTTCCTGAGTATCTCCTCACGCGTCTCGCGATCGTCGAGGAGATACGTTTCGACATTTTCTAGGCTTGGTCGCTCGCCGAGGTAGTAGTCGATCATCTGCGGGACGTAGCAATAGATCGCCTTGTCGTCGGCGACACCGTTACCCACCATGTTGGCAATAGTGACGTTCCCAGCTCGCGCGGAATCAAGCAGTCCTGGACAACCGACGAGTGAATCGGGCCGGAAGTACAACGGGTCTAAGAACTCGTCGTCGATGCGTCGATAGATGCAGTCGACCCTGTGTTCTCCTGCTGTCGTCCTCATGTAGACGATACGGTCGCGAACGACGAGGTCGCGTCCCTCAACGAGCGGTACGCCCATCTGGCGAGCAAGGAATGAGTGCTCGAAGTACGCAGAGTTATGCACGCCAGGCGTCAAGACCACCACGGTCGGTACGTCGCGTGCGCTTGACGGCGACGTTGTGCGTAACGCGTCGACGAGTCGACCGGGATAGTCGGCAACAGGTCGCACCCGATGACTTTGAAAGAGCGCCGGGAAGATCTGTGTCATCGCTCGCCGATTTTCAACGACGTACGAGATTCCCGAAGGACATCGAAGGTTGTCTTCCAATACGCGAAATCGTCCCAACTCGTCGCGAACGAGATCGATGCCTGCGACGTGGACTCGCACTTTGCCAGCTGGCGTGAAGCCAAACGCTCCGCGATGAAAGTGAGGCGACGTGAGCACCATGGAGTAGGGCACGATGCCATCGCGAAGAATGTGTTGCTCGCCGTATACGTCGGCGAGGAAGGCTTCCAGCGCGCGGACGCGCTGCACCAAACCGCGTTCGATCGTCGCCCACTCATCGGCTGCGAGAATTCGCGGCACCAGATCCAGCGGGAACGGTCGTTCCTCTTGGCCTGAGAGCGCAAAGGTGATGCCCTCGTCTCGGAACGCTTGGTCGCGGCGCGTTCCTCGCTCATCGAGATCGACGCGCGACAGGGTTTGGAGGTGTGTCACGAGCCCGTCGTAAGTCCCGCGAGCAACCCCTGAATCGCAAAATGTTTCGTCGTAGTGCGCGCCGAATTGATAGCGGTCGAGCAGATCGCCCATGCGCCATGTTCGCCGTCGTCAGTTTCGACATGGCGGCGCCAATGTTGCGGGATCATCAGCGATTCCTGCACAAAATCTGACCGTTACGAGTTGACGTAAGCGAGTTTGTATAAGAGCCGAAACCTCTCCGCAACGCAACGAGTGCAGTGTAATTGCCATGGAATACAACCACTTCGATGTGATCGTCTGTCGCAAGGTACCGGTCGAACCCGCAGTGATGCTCGGATTGCTGATGCGTCGCAGCGGACTTCACTCGCTGCGCCATCTTGCGACGACTCATGGGGCGCGTTTCGACAGCCTGCGCATCTTGCCTGTTGAACCGCCATACGCGGTCTTGACAGGATGTGTTCGGCGACGCCTCGCCCGTGATGTGTCGATCGAGGTCGTTCTGAATGCTTGGTCGAGCGACGAGAGCCACGTGCTGATCCGTCCTCGTGTGAGCTGGGCTCGAGCCAAACGACTTGGTGCAACCTTTTATGAATGGGAACACGAGGTCGCCGATGCCCTCACGAACTGGTTGGTGGCGGGAGCAAGCGAGCGAGAGCTTGACCTGCGGGTCGAAACACAACATGGAGCGAGCGCAGGTGACCAAGACGTGCCGAGCGATCGCCGACGCGAAGCCGAACGCGTCGCGATCTCTGCGTGAACCCGCCGGCCGTAGCTACCCGGTTGTAAATGTTGGTACTGCGTTCGTGTGTCCGTGGAGAAAGTCGAGCGGATCTTGTACGTCGCCGACGTATCCCAGCGCGTATGCGCCGCGGGAATATCCGATGAGTTTGGCGAGGTCTTCAGGGAGTTCGCGCGCGACATCCGGCGGGCACGCAAGGTATTGATTTTCTTCTTGGCGGAGCCAGCTGAGTGTGTAACCGACGTTGATACCAAGACGGGCGCCGTCTGTCTCATTTGGTCCGCCGCCGTGGTACAACGAACCGACGTAGAGCATCACCGATCCCGTCGGCATCTCTACAGGGATCGTGTCTTGGAAGCTCGGGCGCAGCTTGTCTGTCCAGAGATGACTTCCGGGGATGACTCGCGTTCCGCCATTGGCTTCGGTGAAATCGGTCATCGCCCACATGCAATGGCATTCGACTTCGAAGCCGGACGGAAATTCGAAAAAGTCGAACGCCCATTGGTCACGATGAATCGGCTGGGCTTTTTCCCCTGGGCCGATCGCGATGATCTGAGTGAGATGCAACTGATAGCTCGTGGCGTGATCTCCCAGAATTTCATCGAGCGCACCGATAACTGTGGGATGTGTCGCGAGTAATCGAAACGCCGGCGAGCGTGCGATCAGCGCGCCAGTGCGGCGGGTTGAGTGGCCGATGAAATCGTCGTTGCCGGTCGGTGTGGTGTCGATGTAGGGCGCGCACTGCGCGGCGATGACGTCCATGGTGTGTGCGTCGACCAGTTCTTCGATGATCACGCAACCCACTTGGCGGAGCGCCGCGATGACGGCGGCCGCTGTCGCGTCGCTACGCAGTCGAGGAACGGGTGGGTGCGAAGTCATACCCATATTGTTACCGAGTCTGGTGGCTGTCGGGGCGAGTCCGCCAGTGCGAGCGTTCGACCGCGTCGTATCCAGCCGTTTCGTCGGTTATGTACCGAATAGTCCTCAACGTGGCCCGTGCGGCCAAAACATTGCGTCCAGTTCGTACTTCTGTCGAGGCGCCGCGTAGTGTGCCAGAGTCTGAGCTTGCCGACTCCCGAGTCTGTGAGCCCGGCCAATCGAAGTCCATGTAGGCCAGCGCAGTACGGGCCGGAACCGCATGGCACAACCGAAGCACGCTCCGCTGGCAACCCTGCCTGCGGAGCGTTCGCGTGAACGAGGAACTCTCATGGCAACCAAGGGCATTCTGGGGCGCAAGCTCGGCATGACCCAGGTCTGGGAAGGTGACAGGGTTATCCCAGTCACCGTGATCGAGGCCGGGCCCTGTCGCGTAGTGCAACTCAAGACGCCGGAGCGCGACGGGTATTCCGCGGTCCAGCTGTCATTCGGCGAGACGAAAGCGAGTCGGCTGAGCAAAGGCGAGTTGGGGCATCTCAAAGCCGCCGACGCTCCAGCGAGTCGCACGCTTGCCGAGCTGCGGGTCGAGAGCCTCGATGGCTTCGAGATTGGCCAGATCGTCAAGGCCGATGTCTTCGAAGCAGGCGACCTCGTCGATGCCACGGGCATCACGAAAGGCAAAGGCTTCGCCGGGGGGATGAAGCGCCACAACTTCAAAGGCCAAGGCGCCTCCCACGGCAATCACAAAAAGCATCGCGCTCCTGGATCCGTTGGAGCCTGCGCGACTCCTGGGCGCGTATTCATGGGTCAAAAAATGGCCGGCCACATGGGTGCAACCCGCGTCACGACGCTGAACCTCTTGGTGGTCCAAGGCGATTCTGAGCGCAACCTCATCCTCATCAAAGGTGCGGTGCCTGGGCCCAACGGCGGCTTGGTCTTTTTGCGCAACGCCGTCAAGAAGGGTGCGAAAGCATGAGTTCCGTTGCAGTCAAGACTGCATCAGGTGCTGATGCGGGCACCGTGGAATTGCCGGACACGGTCTTTGGAATCGAGCCGAATATTCCAGTGATGCACCAAGTCGTCACTGCGCAGCTCGCGCACAAACGTTCGGGGACGGGAAGCACCAAGACCCGCGCCGAAGTTGCTGGTGGCGGCGCGAAACCTTGGCGCCAAAAGGGAACTGGCCGCGCGCGGCAGGGCTCGATTCGCTCGCCACAGTGGCGTGGCGGTGGTGTCGCACATGGCCCGAAGCCGCGTGATTACACGCAAAAGGTCAACAAGAAGGTCGTATCGCTCGCGCTTCGCAGCGCGTTGAGCGACCGGGCCGCTGATAACAAGATCTTGGTCGTCGACGACTGGGGCATCACCGAAGCCAAAACGAAACATGGCATCGCGTTGCTTGAAGCGTTGGGATTGCGTACCAAAGGTGAACGTGCACCCCGAGTGCTCATTGTGCTGTTTCGAGGCGAGGAAGCTGCTTGGCTGTCGCTGCGCAACCTCGGTGAACGCGTGCAGGTAATTCTGCCGGAGGAACTCAACGCGTACGACGTTTTGGTCAACGATTTCATCGCGTTTTCGACTGCGACGCTCGAAGCGACGACGGCGCGTTTCGCCAGTCTCAAAGGAGGCGGTGCTGCATGAGCCGCGACCCGCGCGACATCATCCTCAAGCCCGTCGTCTCTGAGAAGAGCTATGGCGCCATGGACGTCGGAGTGTTCACCTTCGTGGTCGCTCCCGACGCCAACAAAATTCAGATTCGCCAGGCGATCGAGGCCATCTACCCCGACGTCAAGGTGGAGAAAGTCAATACGTTGAATCGCATCGGTAAAAAGGTGCGTTCACGTCGGGTGCGCACTGTGAGTAAGCGACCCGACACGAAACGGGCGATTGTGACTCTCAAAGAGGGCACCATCGACATCTTCGGGAGCTGATCATGGCAATACGTAGTCGCAAACCCACAAGCCCAGGTCGCCGGTTCCAGACCGTCTCGGACTTCGCCGAAATCACAACCGATAAGCCAGAGAAGTCGCTGACGAAGCCGAATCCACAAACCGGTGGACGTAACTCCTACGGTCGCAAGACAGCACGCCATCGCGGTGGAGCGCATAAGCGCAAGTATCGCGTCATCGATTTCCGGCGCAACAAAGACGGTGTGCCTGCCCAAGTCGCGACAATCGAATACGACCCGAACCGCAATGCTCGCATTGCCCTGTTGCACTACCGCGACGGTGAAAAGCGTTACATCATTGCTCCGCAAAATCTCAAGGTAGGCGACATGCTTGCCAGCGGTCGCGACGCCGAAATCCGGGTTGGAAACGCGTTGCCAATGCGATACATCCCAGTTGGAACGACGGTGCACAACGTCGAACTCAAGCCGGGCGCCGGTGCCAAGCTCGGACGGGGCGCCGGTACTGCAATTCAACTCATCGCCAAGGATGGCGACTTCGCCACGATTCGCCTCCCCAGCACTGAAATGCGCCGGGTTCCGATTGATTGTCGGGCCACGGTCGGCTCGGTGGGTAATTCCGAAGCTTCCCTGATCTCGATTGGCAAGGCCGGGCGTAACCGTTGGAAGGGTGTGCGACCGCAAACCCGTGGCGTGGCGATGAACCCTGTCGATCATCCGCTCGGTGGTGGCGAGGGCAAAAGTTCTGGTGGGCGACACCCCGTGTCCCCATGGGGTCAACCCGAAGGCCGCACCCGCAAAAAGGGCAAGGCCAGCGACAAACTCATTGTGCGTCGTCGCCGCACGCGAGGCGCTCGGAGGTAATGCGAAATGCCGCGTAGTCTAAAAAAGGGTCCGTTCATTGATGATCACCTTCAAAAGAAGGTCGATGCATTGAACGAATCCGGAGATAAGAAGGTCATCAAGACCTGGTCCCGGCGTTCCACAATCACGCCAGACTTCGTCAGCCACACATTCGCCGTGCACGATGGTCGCAAGCACATCCCTGTGTACGTGACCGAGGCGATGGTCGGCCACAAACTTGGCGAATTCGCGCCAACCCGCACCTTCAAATGGCACGCGGGTCAAGAGAAGTCGAGCCGTCGCTAATGGTGTCGCAGACCGCTCCCACAGTTGAGGTGAAAGCCTCAGTGAAGTACTTGCACACGTCGCCGTACAAGGTACGTGCAGTGCTTGATCTCATCCGTGGCATGGCTGCTGAAGACGCCGAGCGCGTGCTGCAACTGACCGAGCGCGACGCTGCCGATGACATCTTGAAGGTGCTTGAGTCGGCCATGGCCAACGCTGAGCACAACAACCAACTGCCGGCCGACGAGTTGTACATCACGCGGTGTTATGCCGATGAGGGTCCGACTCGACCAGGCGGGCGGGCGCGTGCACGCGGCCGGTCATTCAAAATTCGTAAGCGCACTTCACACATCATGATTGTGCTGGCTCGTTACTCCGAAACTGAACTGGAAGCTCGTCGGCGCAAAGCCGAAGCAGCACCTACTGCGCGCGGTGGCTCGCAGCGCAAACGTTCGGAACGAGTTCGTGCGAGCCGTCAGGAACATGTCGCGGAGCACGACCACGACCACGATCACGATCATGGGCACGAAGAGATTGTCGACGCGCCGACTGCGGTTGCGTCGGTGCAAGCCGAACCGACCGAAACAGTTGATGTAGACGAGGCGACCGAGCAAGTGAACGAGGAGACCGAATAATGGGTCACAAGGTCAATCCGTACGGCTTTCGCCTCGGAATCGTCACCGACTGGAAATCGCGCTGGATCGCTTCTGGCAAGGAATACCGCGACTTTCTGATCGAAGACATCAAGATTCGTGAA
>JBBRPC010000028.1:0-25502 GCA_038228615.1 Acidimicrobiia bacterium
CGAACGCATTTCACGCAACGTCGGCTGAATTGCACGTTCCATCAATTCGTCAGTCAGTGCATGGTCGGTGAAGGGCACCGGCGAGTACGCGCCCATGCCACCGGTATTCGGACCAGTCTCTCCGTCGCCAACTCGTTTGTGATCCTGTGCGAACGCGAGCGGAATCGCGCGTTCGCCGTCACAAATCACAAAGAACGAAATCTCGGGGCCGGTGAGTCCTTCTTCGATCACACACGTTCGGCCGGCATCGCCAAAGGCATCTCCAGACAGATACCGCTTTACCGCCGCGCGCGCCTCGCCGAGCGATTCGGTAACAACGACGCCTTTCCCGCCTGCCAGTCCGTCGGTTTTCACGACCCACAGACCAGCGAAGGTATCGAGATACGCGAGCGCACCGTGAAGGTCGCCGGAGTCGAACGCTGCGTGGCGAGCGGTTGCGACACCGGCGGCCACCAGCACGTCCTTCATCCACGCCTTACTTCCTTCGAGTTGTGCCGCTGCTGCACTTGGGCCGAATACAGCACGACCGCAATCGCGCACCGCGTCGGCAACACCAGCAACCAGAGGATCTTCGGGGCCGATCACGACCAACGATGCATCGATCCTGTCGCCGAGTTCGGCAACTGCCAACGGATCCGTCGCGTCGACGGGAATACATTCACCGATGGTTTCCATCCCAGGATTGCCGGGTGCACACACCACTTCATCGACTGCGCTCGACTGAGCAAGTTTCCAAGCAAGTGAGTGTTCGCGCGCCCCACCTCCGACGACGAGTATGCGATTCACGTCACGCCGACCGAGGCAACACGACCGTCTGGTCGCGTTCGGGGCCCACCGAAACAAAACTCACGTGCACCCCCGTGAAGTCCTGGATGAACTGCACGTAGTCACGGGCTGCGGGCGGGAGCTGATCGAGTCGCTCAGCCGTTTCAATTTCGGATTCCCATCCAGGCAACGTCTCGTAGATCGGCTTCACTTTGTGCAATACGGATTGGTGATACGGAACATGGTCGTAACGGCGACCAGCATCGTCTTCGTACGCGACACAAACCTTGAGTTCTTCGAGCGGCGACAACACATCGAGTTTCGTGATCGCGAGTTCGGTCGAAGAATTCAACCGATTCGCGTGTTTGAGCATCACGAGATCGAGCCACCCAGGACGGCGTCGCCGCCCGGTGTTGGTACCAAACTCACGGCCGCGGTCAACCAACAGGTCGGCGACAGGATCGCCGGCGAAGAGCTCCGTCGGGAACGGACCGCTGCCGACACGAGTCGTGTATGCCTTCACGACTCCGACCACGCGTTGGATGTCGCGCGGCCCGACACCAGCACCCGCACACACTCCTCCGGCGATGGGGTTCGACGAAGTTACGAACGGATACGTGCCGTGATCAAGATCGAGATAGGTGGCTTGGGCACCTTCGAACAACACCCACTGTTGCGCATCGAGTGCCTCGTGCACGAGATGCACCGTGTCGTCGATCAACGGTTCCAAACGGGGCACCATCGCGAGGTAGCGATCGGCGAGATCCTTCGCATCGATTGGCAACCGGTTGTAGACACGCGTCAGTACCTGATTTTTTTCGCGCAACACAAGTTCGAGTTTCTCGCGAAAGATCTTCGGATCCAGCAAATCCTGGATGCGCAACCCGACGCGCAGTGCTTTGTCGGCGTACGTGGGTCCGATCCCACGTTTCGTCGTTCCGAGCTTGTTCTTGCCGAGATACCGCTCCGTGAGCGCGTCCATCTCTTGGTGGTACGGCATGATCATGTGTGCATTGCCCGACAGCCGCAGACGTCGTGTATCCACGCCGCGCGACTCCAACATGTCGAGCTCCGCAATCAACACCGCGGGGTCGACCACCACGCCATTGCCAATCACCGGAATCACCCAGGGATACAGCGCGCCAGACGGCACAAGTTGGAGCTTGAATACCTCTTCGCCAACAATGATCGTGTGGCCAGCGTTGTGGCCGCCTTGGTAGCGAACGCACAACGAAGCTTCCTTGGCGAGGTAATCGGTAAAGCGCCCTTTACCTTCGTCGCCCCATTGCGTACCCACGATGACGGATCCAGGCATCTCAGCCCTCCCGCTGAACGGACATGTTTGCAGTCACGTTGGGGGGATCGTAATCGAAATGGACGCGCGGCGACTCATCGCGCAAGAAACGACAGAAATGAAACAGGAACGCGGCGCCGCGACTACACGCCTGTGCCCGCGGGAACTGCGCCGTCGGTGACCTGGAATGCTTTGGGGACTGGCGCCTTCTTCAACACGCCGGCCAACACCGCAGCATGACGGGCTTCCACGCCACCAACCGTCATGACTGCCTGGTTCAATGTCATGTCCGAGGTGAAGTTGCCGACGTCGGATTGGTACGTCTGTGCGGCGGCAAGCTCAAGGTTGTACGCCAACGTCACCACGCCCGTTTCCGTCTTCAACGCCTTGATGGTTGGTTGCAGTTGCGCCAAGATCGCCGGGTTCGGATCTTTGAACGCCGTACCTCCGAGTTTTTCAGTCAGACCAACAAAGAAGGCGAGATGTTCCCTGTGCTGACTCTGGAACAACTTCGCTGCGTCGCCGATCGCCGCGGTCGTGACCAAGCCACTGTCGATTGCTGTTTGATACGCAGCAACGGCCAGTGCCTCAATCGATGACGCCGTGCGCAGGATCGTGATGTCGTTCTTCGCGTCAGCTTTACCCGCCGTCGTGGTCGTGGCGGCCGACGTCGAGGAGGGAAGCGTCGTCGTCGATCCAGTTTTTTTGTCGGAGCTACAAGCTGCAATGACGGCCGCCGAAGCAACCGATAGGCCACCGATTTGCAAAAAGCGGCGTCGGGCGAGGCCGCCAGTCACCAAATCATGCTTCGCAAGATCAGAAACGTCGCTCTCTCCCGAGAACACGCGACCAAAGAAACGTCGCATCGAACGCATCGTTTCGTCGTGCTCCACCTGCGTTTCGCGTGTTGCTCGTCGTAGTTCGTCATTGGAAAAGTCCATAATGAAAGTCCTTTCGCTCGTCGCGGCCCTAGGCCAGCGGGTACTTGTCGGGGCTGAGCGCGGCGTCGGCCGTCTCAAACTTCGGGATGAACTCCGTTGCTGGCTTGCCAAGGACTTGGCCAAGCACAACGGCGTGCTGCGCCTCCACAGGCAGAATCGACGCGGTGAGCTGTAGCGCGGCTTTGGATGTCAGTGCACCAAGCGCGAACAGGTATGTCGCAGCCGCGGCGCCCTCGAGCCCGTACGCAAACTCAATAATCGCGGTTTCAGTCTTCGCAGCCGTGAGTTGCGGGCCTAGAGCTGCCAACAACTTCGCATTGGCTTTCCCGGTGGCTTTGGCACCAGCTGCGCCACCAAATGCCGCGGCGTGTTCCTTGTGATGCCCGATGAAGACCGTCGCAGCATCGAGCACTGCCTTCGTCTTGACGATCCCAGACTTCGCCGCGGTCGTGTAGGCGTACACGGCCGCCAGCTCGACGCTTTCGGCGAATGCAGCAATCGTTCCGTCATCAAGGCCGGCCGCGGCAGCGGCTGGAATGAGACCAGAGATGGGAAGCAACTGCGACCCGACGGCGATGGCGGCGCCCGTCATTGCCGCATGGCGCAGAAACGTTCGTCGCCCGTCGCTGAGCAGCTGTTGCGTTTGCCCAAAATGCAATTCCTGGATCGCGTCGGGCATCGACTCCATACCATCACGATGTTCCTGGTCGACTTCGTCGACCAATGCCCGCAGCTGTACCTCGCTTATTTCCATCATTGCTCCTGTTACTCCGTCGTGAATGGATCGATTTAGGGCACAACGACGACGGTACCGACCATCGAGTTGTGTATCCCGCAGAAATATGGGAACGTCCCCACCTTGTCGTAGCGGTGGGCATACGGCGCACCCGTGCCAAACCCTGGACCCTTAAAGGCGTGGGCCTTGTCCGAAATGGAATGATCGAATCCGTCTTGGTTTGTCCAGGTGACGGTTCCTCCGACTTTGACCGTCACCGAGACCGGAGAGAATTGAAAGCTCGAGATCGTCACAGCGGCCACAGTCGAAGGACCAGCCGGAGACTGTGTCGAAGACGTCGCACCGATACCCGAACCAGCGTGCGCCTTCGGTGCCGTCTTGGCGTCACTTCGACCTATGACCCCGATGGCGAGGATGAGCGCGAGCGGGGCAATAACCCAGATCACGCGACGTGAGGTGAACATACGTAGCTCCTTCGAAGTGAAGACTGTCGGCGGATGGCGGATCCTCAACATTCTTTCTCAAATGTCACCCATCCGGGAGTGCAATCGGCTACGAATGTCGTTCATGCGCGACCGCTCTGTCTCCGTCACTCTCATGGTGTGCGCGATCGGAGTCGCCGTGAGCGGCGGGATACACCTGCGCCTGTACTTCGACGGATACAGAAATATCGACATCGATCGTGTGCTCGGAATCAACATCAGTCGATCATTTCTGCTCTGCGTGATCACCGCCGCAATCGTGAGCGAACTCTGCATCGCCGCGCTACTCAGCCACCGAGGCGCAACATTTGCGAGCGCCATCGCTGGCGCCTACGCGGCTGGCGCGCTACTGGCCTATATCTTGACGCGCACCATTGGTCTGCTCGGCTTCGAAGACAGCAAGTGGTCAACCGATGCAGTCATCGCCAAAATCGCTGAGGTCATCGTCATCGGCGCCGCGGTTCAAATGATTCGCCTATCGGTTGCCCAGCGCGCTAACTCGTGACGGTTCGAAAGCTGCAGCTTGCGAAACACCGAGGATGCATGCGACTCGACAGTTTTCACGGAAATCACTAATTCGCGCGCAACTTCTTTATAGGTATAGCCACGCGCGATGAACCGCATTACCTGTTGTTCACGTGGTGAAAGTTGATCTAACTCTGGGTCGAGATTCGCAGGTGGCCCAGACGCGAACGCATCGAGCACGAAACCTGCCAGACGAGGAGAGAACACGGCATCACCGTCATGCACACGTTCGATTGCGTCGAGCAGTTCGTTCGAACCAATCGTTTTCGTGACATAACCGCGCGCGCCGGCTCGAATAATCGCGATCACATCATCGGGCGCATCCGAAACCGACAGCGCCAGGAACCGAACCTCTGGTTGTTCGCGTAACACCTCGCGTATTACCCGCTGTCCTCCTCCATTTGGCATGTGGACATCGATCAACACGACGTCGGGCGTGCGCTCTGCGATGAGTTCGATCGCGATATCGACCTCCGACGCGGTGCCGCAAACCTCGACCGCACCTGTCAACTCGCTTCGCACACCAGCGAGGAAGAGTTCGTGATCATCTACCAAAAAGACCCGAATTGTCATCCGGCGGGCTCCCTTGGCATGACGAGCTCGACCTCGGTGCCGACTCCAAGCACCGATCGAATCGCGACGCTGCCGCCATTGCGACGCATTCTTCCCTCGATCGATTCGGTCAAACCACCCCGGTCCGACGGCACCTGATCGCGAATGAAACCGCAGCCGCGATCGCGGACGAACACACGCACCTCCCGCGGCGCTACTTCGGTATAGACCGAGATGCGTTCAACGCCAGCGTGGCGCTGCGCGTTCATCATTGCTTCTCGCGTCGCTGCTGCAAGCGCGTGGAGTCGGTCGGTTATCTGACAGTCGCGGACATGCACGACGTCGATCGCGGTCGTGTGCAGCGCTTCGAGTTCGCCAGCGTCATCGTCAATCGCCGCGGAGAACGAACCGGCTGACGTCCCAGACGCAGAACCAGCGCGGTCGCCCGTCGCGTTCGCGCTTGGCTGGCCGTGCAACAACCAGCTCCGCAACTCGCGTTCCTGCACTCGCGCCAACCGAGCCACTTCCCGCGGGTCGCTCGCATTGCGCTGCACAAGCGCCAATGTTTGCAGTACGGAATCATGTAAATGCGCTGCCATCTCCGCGCGTTCTTGATCGCGAATCCGGTCACGGCGTTCCTGCATGAGATCCGTGCCAAGCCGACTGATCCAGGGACCGAACGCCAACGTTACGCCGGCGAACACCAAGGTCAATTCCACGAATGCTTCTCCGAGTTGCGACCACGACCTTGAACCGAGGAGCAAGAACGAAACACCAGCGGTTGCCACCACTCCGCCGACGACCGTCCGAATCAACAAACTTCGGCGCGCACGCACCGCGCGTACAGCATCAACTACGGCGGGCGGCAGCCAAGACGGAAACGAGTGCAGCTCTGGATCATCGCCCGTCGGAAGGGCCGTCACAACCGCCATCACCAGCAACGACGACACAACCGAAACGACGAGAAGTACGCGCCAGTTCGACGCAAACGCGCCGAGAAACTGAATCGCACCCACCACGACTACCGCGGCAGCGACGAAGTCACGTGTTCCACGAAGGTGGAGCCGTTTCGCCGGGGGCTGCGACCCGTCATCGCCGGGAGCCAACACGACAGCAAGGCCATAGATCACAACGCCGATGCCAACAAGCCCCGACACCAAAAACGCCACACGTATCCATCGTCGGTCGACTCCGAGATGGTCAGCGATACCCGCGGCGATACCTGCGACGATGCGATCGCCTGTCTTGCGCATCACAGGCTGACGGACGGTCACCGACACTCCACCATCATTCCACGCGCTGGAAGCGAGGCCGCATTGCGCGCCCCCCACCAGCCCCTGATCTTTCCCTGAGTCGGGTCAGGGATGGATCGGGGACATCACCGATACCGTCCGCGAGGCAGTTGATTCATGCTACGAACATGACTACCACCATGAATCCTCCAGAACCGCCGAATGACGCACCACCACCGCCGCAGGGTCCGTCGGAACCGGCATCTTCAGCCGAAGACCGACCAAGACACTCAGCGCGCCGTTTGACGCGCAGCAGCAGCGATCGCATGATTGCCGGCGTTGCTGGTGGGCTCGCAGAACATTTTGGGTACGACCCCACGCTGGTGCGCCTTGCGATTGGCACGATCGGCGTGTTCACATTCGGTACGGCATTCGTTGCGTACCTCATCGCTTGGGCCGTCATTCCACAAGACGACGGTCGTTTGATCGCTGACGAAATCCGCTCGATAGCTGTGTCGCGTCGTCTTCTCTCCCGACCCGCACGAGGCCTTTGGGTTGGAATCGCATTGCTTGTCGCAGGACTGTTCGCATTGGGCGACGCCAGCAATCATTGGCCGTCGCGCCTCCTCGGGCCGATCGCCCTCATGACGATCGGCACGGCTGTGTTGCTCGCGCACCGCAACAGTCGGGGTTCCAGCGGCTATGAGTTCTCAGGACCTACATCTGCAGCACCCGAAGATGGAGATCCCGCGGCCGATGCCGTACCCCCGACATCGAACTTCGAACCGGCAGATCCCGACACCGAATCCGCGTTTCCCACAGGAACGTGGCCAACCGCGCCGCACCGCACCGACACGTTCACCCCACACCGCCATCGGTCGCGCCCACCGCGGCTCCACAGAGAGAGGTCGTCGCTCACCCCCATCACTCTGAGCGCGATTGCGTTGGTGGTTGGTGGCGCCTGGATGGCCCAACTCAGCGGCGCGGCAACCGTCAATCCAGCTTTCATCGCAGGTGCCGCGCTCGCGATCACAGGTATTGGCCTTGTCGTCGGCGCATGGATCGGGCGCGGTCGCGGCCTCGTCATCGTCGCAATCGTGCTCACAGTCGTGTGCGGAATCGGATCATCGCTGAACGTCCCGTGGCGGGCAGGCGTTGGTGAACGACGCATACGGCCGACGTCACCGCAGTCGATTGCGCCGAGATACGAACTTGCCGTCGGCCAGCTCGTCATCGATCTCAGCTCCGTAAATGGAACGACACCCATCATCGTGCACGCAAGAGTCGGCATCGGACAACTCGAAATCACAGTTCCAGCCGATGCCAACGTCAACGTCAATGCCCGAGTTGACATGGGCAACATCGAAGAGTTCGCCAGTACGAACGACGGTGGATGGCACCAACGCAGATCGTTCACCTCTCCCGGCCCCGGCCGCACAATCAACGTCGACGCGCGCGCGGGAATAGGTGCAATCCGTTTGTTGCGGGCACAGGCGACGGTTCCCGCGTTCGTCGGATCGCAAGGAGTCGCACGATGAAACGCCACCCCCTCGACCTCTTCTCCCTGATGGCAGGTCTGCTATTCGCCACGCTCGGAGTGTTGTTCATGCTGGACCAACACGGCACCATCTCTGTCGATGCGAGGTGGATTCCAGCGGTCGTGCTTCTCACGCTTGGCGTGTCGGGGATCGTCAGCAGTCTTCGTGCAACGCTGCGACGCTGAGCCCTCAGTCGTCGGTCACCCACACCGTCTGTTTAGTCGACGATAACGCCCTCGGCGGCGGTCTCAAACGTGAGACCGTCGTCGTTGGCGTCGATCATGACAACATCGCCCGGTTGGTACGCGCCCTGCAAAATGCCCATCGAAATCGGATCGGCGATCTTCTTTTGCAAGACACGCTTCAAGGGCCGCGCCCCGTAGTCGGGATCGAAGCCCGCGGTTGCAACCCAATCGATCGCCGCCGACGTGAGTTCAATCCCAAGCTCACGACCCGCAAGGCGCTTGCGCAACAGATCGACTTGCACTCCGACAATCGTTGCGATGTGTTCCCGGGTGAGCCGATGAAACACAACAATTTCATCGACACGGTTGACGAACTCGGGTTTGAAATGACCGCGCACTGCCTGCATCACCGCGTCTTCATCGCCGCCAGCCCCCAAGTTGCTCGTCATGACCAGGATCGTGTTGGTGAAATTGACTGTGCGCCCTTGACCATCGGTGAGACGCCCATCGTCCATGACTTGCAACAACACGTTGAAGACGTCGGGATGAGCCTTTTCCGCCTCATCGAGCAAGACCACTGAATACGGCCGACGGCGTACAGCCTCACTGAGCTGACCGCCTTCTTCGTAGCCGACATACCCAGGAGGCGCGCCGACGAGTCGCGACACAGAATGCTTTTCCATGTATTCGCTCATGTCGATGCGCACCATCGCGCGGTCGTCGTCGAACAGAAACTCGGCGAGGGCACGTGCCAACTCGGTTTTCCCGACACCCGTCGGGCCGAGGAAAAGAAACGATCCGATCGGTCGGTTGGGGTCCGAGAGCCCGGCGCGTGATCTGCGGATCGCGTTCGCGACGGCTATCACCGCGTCGTCTTGACCAATCACCCGATCGTGCAACAACGATTCAAGTTTCAGCAGCTTCGACATCTCCCCTTCCATCAGTCGAGTCACCGGTACACCGGTCCATTTCGCGACGATCTCGGCGACGTCCTCGGCGTCGACCTCCTCTTTCAACATCGCTGACGTTTGCTGCAGGTTCGCAAGTTTGCTCGTACTGGCATCGATTTCGCGTTCCAGCACAGGTAAATGCCCGTACCGAATCTCCGAAGCGCGCTGCAAGTTGCCATCACGCTCAGCGTGTTCGGCTTCCAGCTTCATCGCTTCATAGCGCTCCTTGTCGACCCGAATCGCGGTGATCGCCTCTTTCTCGCTCTGCCAATGCGCCACCTTGACATCTCGTTCTTCGACAAGATTCGCAAGGTCGCCCTGCAACGCTTCCAATCGATGCTTCGAGGCATCGTCGGTCTCTTTTTCCAGCGCGGCCTGTTCAATTTCAAGCTGACGAATTCGTCGTTCCACAACGTCAATCTCAAACGGCATCGAATCGATCTCGATACGCAACTTCGACGCGGCCTCGTCGATCAGATCGATCGCCTTGTCTGGGAGTCGGCGGCCAGTGATGTAGCGGTCGCTCAGCACTGCGGCCGCGACGAGCGCGGCATCCTGAATCCGCACACCGTGATGCACTTCGTACTTCTCTTTGAGACCGCGCAAAATAGCGACCGAATCATCAACGGTTGGTTCGCCAACAAAGACTTGTTGGAAGCGTCGTTCAAGTGCAGGGTCCTTCTCCACATACTTGCGAAACTCATCAAGCGTCGTTGCGCCGATCAAGCGAAGTTCGCCTCGCGCCAGCATCGGTTTGATCATGTTGCCCGCATCCATCGCGCCTTCGCCAGCGCCAGCGCCGACGATGGTGTGCATTTCATCGATGAACGTGATCACTTCACCGTTGCTATCGGTAATTTCTTTCAACACGGCCTTGAGCCGTTCTTCGAACTCGCCTCGATACTTCGCGCCCGCAACCATGGATGCAATATCCAGTGAAATCAGCCGCTTATTGCGCAGCCCCTCAGGGATATCGCCTTCAACGATGCGGCGCGCGAGGCCTTCAACAATTGCGGTTTTGCCGACTCCGGGCTCGCCGATGAGCACAGGATTGTTCTTCGTGCGACGACTCAATACTTGGATGACACGTCGAATTTCTTCATCTCGTCCGATCACCGGATCGATCGATCCCTTGCGCGCAGCTTCGGTGAGATCGCGGCCATAGCGTTCTAGCGACTGATATTGGTCTTCTGGATTGTCGCTCGTGACGCGATGGTTACCGCGAACGTCTTTTAACGCAACCAAAACACCGTCTCGGTCGACGCCAGCCGTTCGTAAGGTGTCGCCGATTCCACCAGGGGCATTCGACATCGCAAGCAAAACGTGTTCGGTGGAAAGAAAGTCGTCGTCGAGTTGTGTGCGTTCCTTGTCGGCTTCCTCGAGAAGTTTGTAGGCTTCGGGCGCCAACTGCGGATCGCGTACGGTCGCGCCGCTTACCTTCGGACGCTTTTCGAGCTGGACATCGAGCTTGGAGCGAAGCATCGCGGGGGCCACGCCAATGCGATCGAGAATCGCCGAGGCAATGCCTTCGTCTTGGTCGAGCAATGCAACCAGAATGTGTTCGCTCGTAACTTCGGTGTGTCCGAGTTCGCGAGCACTTCCGCCTGCGCTTTGGAGTGCCTCTGTAGTTCTTTTCGTGAATTTGTTCGGGTCGATGGCCATTGCGGCCCCCTTTGACGAGTGTTTCGAGGACTACTTCCGACGGGTTTCAACCCGCACCATGATGGCGCTCGGGAGCGGCACGAGTTCGTGCCGATACGAACGGTGGGCAGCGGCCACCGCGGCTACGCCATCGGTTCGGGCGCCGTGCAGCTCTGCCTCAAGCGCATCGATGCGTTCACGCGCCGTCGCAAGCTGCGATTCGAGATCCAAGATGCGCTCGACCCCAGCGAGCCCGACGCCTTCGTTCGTCAATTCTTGAATTCGGTGCAGCCTCGCGATATCGCTCTCGCTGTAGCGACGGCTGCGGCCGCTCGTGCGCGCAGGGGCGATCAAGCCCTTACGCTCATAGATGCGCAGCGTTTGGGGGTGCACGCCGGCGAGTTCCGCCGCGACCGAAATCACAAACAACGCGCGCGTGTCATTCGGTTCCATCGCTACTCCTTCGAGTTTGGCGGGCCGCAAAGTGCTCGCGCGGATCATCGCTGAACGTCTCAGCAAGCGCCTCGATTGCCTTGCGTTCGTGCTTGGTCAACTCGGTCGGAACAACAACATCAATCGTGACAAGCAACGAGCCCCCACTGATTCCACGTTTCGACACGCGCAGAGTCTTGCCGGACTGCGTCCCAGGTGGCACCCGAATCGTGACCGACTCACCATCTACGGTGGGTACCTTCACGTGTGCGCCGAGTACAGCCTCTGCGAACGTCACAGGAACGCGCACGGTGAGGTCGTTGCCTTTGCGTCCAAACAATGCATCTTCATTGACATGCACAACAACAAAAAGATCACCTGATGGTCCGCCGTTCATACCAGCGGCGCCGCGCTCTTTCACGCGAATCCGTTGGCCGTCGGCCACACCTGCTGGGATGCGAACTTTCACTTCGCGTTGGCGAACCTCGACGCCTTTGCCCTTGCAGGTAGCGCATCGGTCGTGCACGATCGAGCCTCGTCCTGAACACGTCGGGCACACTTGCGAGAAGGAGAACGGACCTTGATTCTGAGCGACAGATCCCGAACCAGAACAGGTTGTGCATCGTTGGGGCGTGGTGCCGGGTTTCGCGCCTGACCCATCGCAGGTACTGCACACCGCGTCGGCAGTGAAGCGCACGGACGTGGTGACACCATCGACTGCATCTTGGAAATCGACGTGCAGTTCGGTTTCGAGATCGCGCCCGCGTTGTGGACCTCCACGCGGACGTCGACCGCCGCCGCCACGGTTCCCGAATAAACCACCGAAGAGGTCACCGAGACCAGGGCCGCCTTCAAAGTCTTCGAAATTGAAGGTTCCGCCACTAAATCCGCCAGGACCGCCGTTCGGACCGCCGCCTTGCTTGACCATTTGACGAACTTCGTCGTAACTCGATTTCTTGACGGCGTCGCCGAGCACGTCGTAGGCAGCGCTGACTTCCTTGAAGCGTTCCTCTGATGCGGAGTCGCCGGGGTTTTGATCAGGATGCAGCTTGCGAGCCAAATCCTTGTAGGCGCGTTTGATCTCCTTTTCTGATGCACCTTCACTCACACCGAGCGCGGTGTAATAGTTCTTGTCGAACCACTCTCGCGGTGTGTTGTTGTCCATCTCGGAGGTCTCTACTCTGCTTGGGTCGCCCGTGTGACTTTGACCATTGCCGGTCGAAGCACTCTGCTCTTCAACTTGTATCCGGGTCGCAACACTGCTCCCACGACCGGATCACCTTCGCCATCGTCGTGCATCACAGCTTCGTGATGTTCGGGGTCGAATGGTTCGCCCTGCGCATCGATGCGAACAAGGCCAGCGCGCTCGACGGCGTCTCGCAGTTGGCCCACGGCCAACATCACGCCTTTCGACAGCTTTTCGAGGTCGGCTTCGGTTCCCAAATCAAGGGAAGCTGTTGCCAGTTCGAAACTGTCGAGCGCAGGAAGTAGCTCTTCAAGGAGCCGCTCGTTCGCACGCTCAACGAGTGCCATCTGATCGCGCTGTACCCGCTTCTTATAGTTTTCAAAATCGGCTTGAAGGTGCTGAGCAGCCAACTTGATCTCATCGCGCTGCAAGGTCATCGCCCCGAGTGGATCGAGCGCGACCGCATCATCGCCCAGCGCCTCGCTGTCCTGCGATGCGCCAGCCGAAGACATCGACACGTCTTCGACCGGCGATTCATCGTGTTGGTTCATGACTGCGGTTCGTCCTCGACGATTTCGGCATCTGCCACTTCATCGTCGTTCGGAGCCGTCGCGCCCGAAGCACCGCCTTCGGCGTTGGCCTGCGCGTTCTCATACATGCGAGTAGAGAACGCTTGGAATTCGCCAATCAACGCTTCGTGTGACGTACGAATTGCAGCGACATCCGATCCTGCAAGCGCTTCTTTGGTGTGGACAATTGAATCGTCCATCTTTTTGCGGTCTTCTTCGCTGATCTTTTCGCCTTGATCTTTCAACAGCTGCTCGCAGCGATACACCAATGAATCAGCATCGTTGCGAACCTCGGCTTCCTCATGACGGAGGCGATCTTCCTCAGCGTGCGCTTCGGCGTCCTTCATCATCTGGTCGATCTCGTCGCGGCTCAATGCTGAGCCACCGCTGATCGTCATCGACTGCTCTTTGCTCGTACCGAGATCCTTCGCACCAACGTGCACGATTCCGTTTGCATCGATGTCGAATGTGACCTCGATCTGCGGAATTCCGCGCGGTGCCGGTGGCAGGCCTGTCAACGTAAACGTGCCAAGCATCTTGTTGCGGTACGTCATGTCGCTTTCGCCTTGGAACACTCGGATCTCGACCGACGGTTGGTTGTCGTCGGCGGTCGTGAACGTTTGCGAACGCTTGGTCGGGATCGTGGTGTTGCGTTCGATGAGTTTCGCCATGATCTGACCCTTGGTTTCGATACCAAGCGTCAACGGGGTGACATCAAGCAACAAGATGTCTTTGACTTCGCCTTTCAACACGCCAGCTTGCACCGACGCACCGAGCGCGACGGCTTCATCGGGATTGACGCCTTTGTGTGCTTCGTGGCCTGTGAGTTCGCGCACAAGATCGGTGACCGCTGGCATCCGCGTCGAGCCGCCGACCAAGATCACATGATCAATCTTGTCTTTGGTGAGTCCCGCGTCGCGGATTGCTTGTTCGAACGGACCCTTGCAGGCATCGAGCAACTCGCGTGTCATCTCCTGGAACTTCGCGCGAGTCAACGTGAGCTCAAGATGCAACGGACCCTCAGCCGTGGCGGTAATGAACGGAAGGTTGACCGAAGTTTCCAGCGTTTGGCTGAGTTCGATCTTTGCTTTTTCTGCTGCTTCTTTCAAGCGCTGCGTGGCCATCTTGTCGGCTGCGAGATCGACGCCGTTCGCATTCTTGAATTCCGACACGAGCCAATCGATGACCTTCTGATCCCAGTCATCGCCACCGAGATGCGTGTTCCCGGCGGTGCTTTTGACTTCGAAAACTCCATCACCGATCTCCAGTACCGAAACGTCGAACGTTCCACCACCGAGGTCGAATACCAGAATCGTCTGATCGGAGCCTTCTTTGTCCATGCCGTAGGCGAGCGCAGCGGCAGTGGGCTCGTTGATAATGCGCAACACTTCGAGCCCAGCCACCTCGCCAGCTTCTTTGGTGGCTTGGCGCTGCGCATCGTCGAAATACGCAGGGACTGTGATGACGGCTTGCGTCACCGTGTCACCAAGGAACGCTTCTGCATCGCGCTTCAGCTTCATGAGCACGCGCGCGCTGATCTCTTGGGGGTTATACGCCTTACCGTCGATATCGAGCTTCCAATTGGTGCCCATGTGGCGCTTGACCGACCGAATGGTGCGGTCGGGGTTGGTGATCGCCTGTCGTTTGGCGACCTCGCCGACGAGCACCTCGCCGGTTTTCGAGAATGCCACCACCGACGGAGTCGTACGCGCGCCTTCAGCGTTGGGGATGACCGTTGGCTCCCCAGCTTCCAGTACGCACACGACTGAGTTCGTGGTTCCGAGGTCGATGCCGACTGCCTTGGCCATTATTTCCTCCTGTTGATCGACTTCTTATCGATCGCAACGAATAGATATTGAAGGTGTTCACATGCAATAACTTGAGCGCGATGCTATCAATTCCCGATTTGTGGATATTTCTCTCGCAACGGTGGCGCGGGCTTTCTCTGCCCTTGTACATTGCGAACCATGTCCAAACGCTCAGATTTTCTCGAACACCTCGCTGGGGTGCCCCTGTTCGCGGCACTTTCCCGCAAAGAACTCGGGCTCATTGCCAAGCGCGGTGAGGACGTCGGCGTCAAGGCAGGGAAGGTCTTGTGTTCCGAGGGCGAAATGGGACATCAATATTTCGTCATCGTCGAAGGGACCGCACGAGTCAGCCGACATGGTCGCAAGGTGGCCGACATCGGCCCAGGCCAGGGCTTCGGTGAGCTCTCACTGCTGGCCCGCTCACCTCGCAATGCCACGATCACCGCAAGCACCGACATGGAACTCGTCGTCCTCGGTCAGCGCGAATTCGCAGGCCTCATCGACGACGTGCCTGGCTTTGCCCGCAAACTCCTCTCGGCGATGGCGACGCGCGTGCGCGACGCCGACGCCAAATCCGTGTAATAAATCTCGCGCAACTAGATTCCGCCACGACTTTGGCCGTGGTTGAGGAGTGTCAGTGCTGCGTCGTTTGCGTGTTTTCAAGCCGCATCAGTTCATCTTCGCCGCGGGTGTAGTGGCTTCGGTCGGCACACTCGTTTCCGCTATCGCACCGCGGGTCACACATTGGGAAGACACCTCACGCCAGACGCGGGTCCTGTTCTC
The DNA here is from genome assembly GCA_038228615.1 of Acidimicrobiia bacterium. Lineage (GTDB taxonomy): Bacteria > Actinomycetota > Acidimicrobiia > IMCC26256 > PALSA-610 > F1-120-MAGs023. The sequence goes on from JBBRPC010000028.1 coordinate 15,620, forward strand.
CACCGCTGGGCAACAAGGCGAGCAAGTTTCCAAACTTCCCGACGCGTTGTATTGGGCGTTCTACATCACCATCGCGTCGATGCTGCTCGTCACGGCGTGGCTGATCTCCCAACGCGTCAAGAACTACGAACGCGGTCAGGCCGATAACCGTTCGACCACGAAGAAGAACTTCAGACAGCGCACGCACGACCTACGCGCTGGCCTTCAGATGCGTACGTTGATGCGCGACCCAGTCGCTGGCATCATGCACTCCTGCATCTACTTCGGGTTTCTCGGCCTTCTGCTGGTCACGATCATCTCAGAGATTCAGGATCAAGCGCCTGAATCGTTGAAGTTTCTCCACGGTCACGTCTACGAGGCCTATGCGTGTTTTGGCGATTTCTCCGGCGTGATCTTCTTGGTCGGCATCGGCTGGGCCGCGACACGCCGATACGTCCAGAAGCCGTATCGGATCCGGATCAAAACAAAACCAGAAGATGCCGCAATCCTGTTGTGCTTCGCAATGATCGGCGTCACCGGCTTTCTTGCCGAGGGCATTCGGATCGCGGGCCAGGGCCAACAGAGCTTCGAAAAATGGAGCTTCGTCGGGTATCCAATCTCACACCTCGTCAAGAACTGGTCGACAGGAACGCTCGTCGATATTCATCAGTGGACCTGGGCGTTACACATCGTCTCGTTCGTCGCCTTCCTCGTGTTGCTGCCCACCACGAAGCTGCGGCACATGGTCTCGTCACCAATCAATATGTACCTCAAAGACAAAGACCGTCCGAAGGGTGCGATGAAGCCGATGCCAAATCTGATGGATCCAGATTTGGAACTCGAAACGTTCGGCGCCTCGGTCGTCGAAGACTTCACGTGGAAGCAACTTTTTGATCTCGACGCTTGCACGATGTGTGGCCGATGCACGTCAGTGTGCCCCGCGCATGCCACGGGCAAGCCTCTCGATCCGCGAGAAATCGTATTGAAGGCTGGCGAGGTCATGGCCGCCACAGGCTCGCCTGCGGTCTCACCTCCGCTCGGAACTGTTCCTGAAATCACGGTCAGCGCCAATTCGCTCTTCGAACGCATCACGAGTGAGGAGCTTTGGGCATGCACTACTTGTAAGGCGTGCGACGAGATTTGTCCTGTCAACATTGAGATTCTCGACAAGATCCTCGACATGCGCCGTTACAAGAGCCTGATGGAAAGCGACTTCCCCACCGAGCTCGGCAACACATATCGCTCGATGGAGAACTCCTTCAACGTGTATTCGATGAATAACGGCGAACGCGCCGACTGGGCCGTCGACCTCGACGGGGTGGAAATCGTCGAACCGGGGTCGCCCTTCCAACACGAGTATCTCTACTGGGTCGGTTGCGCCGGCAGTTTCGACGATCGCAACAAAAAGACGACACGGGCGATGGCAAAACTCATGCAACGCTCCGAAATCGACTTCGCGATCCTTGGGCCATCAGAATTGTGCACCGGCGACTCTGCCCGACGGTCCGGCAACGAATACCTCTTCCAAATGCTCGCCACGCAAAACATCGAAACGCTCGACGGTATGGGTGTCCGCAAGATCGTGACGCAATGTCCGCATTGTTTCAACACCCTGAAGAATGAATACCCGCAGCTCGGCGGGAACTACGAAGTCATTCACCACAGTCAGTTCCTCGAAGAACTCGTGAGCAGCGGCAAACTTGTCTTGGCAGGGGCCACACTCGAAGAACGCGTGACGTACCACGACTCGTGCTACCTCGGGCGTCACAACGACGTGTACATGGCACCTCGCAATGTCATCGGTTCACTCGGTGGAATAGAGATCGTTGAGATGCCGCGCAACGGCACGCGCGGCATGTGTTGCGGCGCTGGCGGAGCGCGCATGTGGATGGAAGAGAACATCGGCAAGAAGGTCAACGCCGAGCGTTCGCAGGAAGCGGTCGCCACTGGCGCGACGCGCATTGCTGTGGCCTGCCCATTCTGTTTCGTGATGATGGAAGACGGCGTCAAGGGCCAGGGCAAGGACGAAGATGTCAAAGTTCAAGACATCGCCGAACTCATCCTTGAAGCAATGGACGGCGCACCGGCTGCTCCGGTCGGCGGCCATTTCACCGCTGGGATCTGATCCGTCCCGCTTGCAGGGTCAGATGATCGGTTTCCACTCGTTCGTCGTGGTGTCGTGCTGCATCCACACACCCCGCGTCGGCTCCCACGCGATGTAGGCCTGACGTGCCTCGTCCCATTTCGGTTGCGTCGAGTCTTGCTGCGGCACAGCAGACGGCATCGGTTGGGTGACAGCTTCCTGCGCAGTCGTTGGCACACCTGCCGGCGTCGGCTGAGGTGCAGCCCATCCCGACTGTTCAGGGGCGGTGTCGGTTGGTGCAGCTTGCACACCCCACGTTGGTGGAATATCGACGGGCTGCGCGGCCGTCGGCTGCGTGCCCCAGGCCTGCGACGCTGGTGGAAAACTCGGCGCCATGCCTGCAACAGGACCGGCCCAGGGTTGCGGTGCGGGGCCACCGTAGCCAACTCCTCCGTAGTTCGGTTGCGCCACAACGGGCGTACCGACATTGGCTGTGCGCACCACGTAGGTACCAGCGGCCATATCGCCGACGCGTCGATGCGGTTTCGTGACACAGACGGTGATCAGACCCACAATCCCTCCGCAAATTCCGTCGGGGATAAACAACAGCAGGCTCCGCAACGCGTTCCACCCGAAGCCACAGATCGATCCGTCGCCGCGCACCACACGCAAACCGAGAATGCGTTTGCCGACCGTTGCGCCGGACACGCCTTGGATGAGGAACGCGTTCAGGGGCACATATAGCGCGATGAGTAAACCGACCCCAACAGCTTTGCTGGAATCGCTATTTGATTCAAACCAAATCTGATTATTTGTTTCGAAACACGACTGTCCGCTGTTCTCAAAGTTCGCCTGCGCGCACGACCCGTACGGGGCATCACTACCGTTACGGTCGTACTTTTGGGCAGCGCCAAACCACACGACCGCGCCGATCGCAATCGCAATCAACGTTGGGAGCACCAAGTCGATCAGATAGGCACTGATTCTGCGCCCGATGACTGCGGTCGGATCCGCAGCCGAGAATGGGGCCGAGTACGGCGGCGGTGTGTACGGGGTCGCGTAGGTCATACCCGCAGTCTCGCGCCCGCGGTATTCAGTCGAGTGGCATCCACTGCTTCGTAGCTGGGTCCCAAATCTGTCGTACTCCGCTCACCGGATCGCGATACACATAGACGCCGCGCAGTTCGTCCCAAGTAATCGGGTCGATGGCATGAGACAGCGTGGGAACATCGGCGCTCACAACCAGCGTCCGAGCCCATCGATCGCCAATTCGGCGATGCGGGTGCGTCACCATCACAACGACAAACCCGATGAGGAAACACAACGACGAATCAATGAACATCATTGCGCCGCGCAACGCGCCGCGCATGGGTCCTGCCCTGCCGCCCTCATCCGCCACGACTCGCAAACGCAAGATCCGCTTCCCAAAGAACGCCCCCGTCACGCCCTCGATCACGCCCATGACAGTCCAGTATCCGAACAGCACAAACGACGCCTGCGTCTGCAAGTTCTTCGGGAACACAAAGGCGTTGCCGCTCACGACGGTGCATTCCTGATTGGGGTACGCGCCACAGAAATCGCTCGAAACATTCTCGTGTATCGCCACGTTCGGCCGTAACAATACGAAGAGGAACAACAGCAACAGCGCAAAATCGATGCAGTGCGCCAACATCCGGCGCCCAATGACAGCCGTGGGATCGACAGATTCCTGCGCGACCCCGCTCACGAACGGTCGAAGTTCAAGTAATAGCGACTTGGAGTCGGACCGCGTTGACCTTGATATTTCGAACCAGTCGCGCTACTGCCGTAAGGAGTTTCGGCCGCGGTTGTCATCTGCAAGAAGCTGATCTGGCCAATCTTCATCTCGGGATACAGCGCCATCGGAAGATTCGCGACGTTTGATAGCTCTAGCGTCAGATAGCCATCAAAGCCGCTATCAACAAAGCCGGCAGTCGTATGGATCAGCAGGCCCAAACGACCCAAGCTGCTCTTGCCCTCGAGTCGTCCGACCAGATCGTCACTCACCGCGACGCGTTCGAGCGTCGAGGCCAACACGAATTCGCCAGGGTGCAAGATGAAGGGAGTATCTCCCTCGACCGTGACCAACTCGGTGAGATCTTCTTGGTTGCGTTTCGGATCGATGTACGGCGTGGTGTGGTTGCGAAACACTCTGAAGTAGTGATCGACACGCAGATCGACAGAAGATGGTTGGATCGCGCGCTCATCGAGAGGATCGATAACGATCCGGCCGTCGGCGAGCGCCTTTTTGATCGAGACATCAGAAAGAATCACGGTGACGGAGGCTACTCAACGTTCCGCTCGGAAGCTCGGCCGGTACCGCCTAGAATCAAGTTCGCTTGGCGACCACCGACCCGACGCGTTTGCGAGACCCGCGAGTGGTCGCGGACGCCATCGCTCAGTGGGCAGGCACACGGTTCGCGACGCCGGTCTCAGTACTCAGCGCAGAAACGCTTTCGGGTGGCTTGGATAACTATGTCCACAGCTTTGAACTGAGTGGCGATTCGCTTCCCGACGCTTGGCGGGGCGCCCTCGTGGTACGGATCGCGCCGTCGGCGCAACGGTTGCCGTTCGCTCGTACCGAAATGCAAATTCAAAATTGGTTAGCCGACAAGGGATACCCAGCGGCGAGAGTCCTCACGCTCCTGAGCGACGATTGGTCACTCCAGATGCCAGCCCAAATCGCACAGCGCGCGCCTGGCGGGCAGCTGCTCGACGCGGTCCAACAACACCCACTTCGCGTCGGATCCCTCATCCGCTTGTTGGCGACACTTCACGTGGAACTTCACTCGATCGCAACTGACGGTTGGCCAGCGAGCGACAACATCGGCACCGCCGCAGCACGGCGTTTCCACCTCATCCGCGAACGTGTCGACAAAGGCGAGGTGGAGATCGGTGTGGCGCTGCGGCGGGTCGAGCGCGGCATCGCTGAGTGCACAGCGCATCCGGTGGAGTCCGTCGTATGTCACGGCGACTTCCACCCACTCAACGTCGTTTTCAACTTTGATTCGGGGTCGGCTGTTGTCGTCGATTGGACCGATGCGACCGTCGACGATCCGCACTCCGACATCGCCAGAACCGCGACACTGTTTCGTTGCGCAGCGATCGCCGGATCATCACCCATCGAGCGCGTCGCATTGCACATCATTGGGCCCGCGCTGGCACAGGGCTACCTCAGGAGCTATGCGAAACGACGACCCGTCGATCGGACACGGCTGCGACACTGGGAAGCGTTGCACCTCCTCAACGGCTGGGCCCAGATCAACTCGCTCGGCGATCCGGGCGTGGAGAGTTCGTCGGCGGGACAGCAATTCCCACCGTGGATCGTTCGCGGAATTCAACGTCGTCTGCAACGCACATTGCGCCGCGCAGAGTCGTAACGCGCCCGATCAATCCCGGGCAGTCACACCGCTGCGACGATGAATCGTCGCGGCGGTCAAAAATGGGCCAAGGCAGGGAGTTTGCTAAGTTCGACGCACTTCCGCGGGTGTAGTTCAGCGGCAGAACATCAGCTTCCCAAGCTGAGAACGCGAGTTCGATTCTCGTCGCCCGCTCTGGTTCGCAGTCGTCCGCACTTGTTCACCGACACGACGTCCGCGCGTTCTCAGCCTGATTCATGGCGCGGCAGCGCGGAATTTGCCCGCCGAGCACCGCGGCGCGTGGCGAACAGAGCGAAGAATTTCAGTATCCGGGAGTACTCGGACTTCGGATCTTCCGACATCCGGGTATACTCGGATCTATGCGACGACCGTACCGGACCTCAGATATTGACCTGCGGGACCTGGCGATAGATGCGCTGGCGAAGAACGTCGGGCCAGTGACGATCTCCACCAATTCGCCCTTCGATCTCGTCGTTGATGTCGACGGCCAGTCCCTCGCCGTCGAACTCAAGACAACCGCCTACGCCACGGTGGAGAGGTTCGCTGCAATCAAGCGCCTCGACCCACCCCGCCAAGCTGGTGTCGTACTGCTCATTGGGCGCCGCATCAATACACCAGCGCGCGCTGCGCTCGAACGCGAAGGTTGGGGATACCTCGACGCGGAAAGCGGCGCGCTCTATCTACAGGCGCCAGGCATTCGAATCGATACGGTGATCGAACCAGCACGGTCGACCGCAATCAAAAAACCTGTTGGAATCATTGGTCGAGCAGGCAAGGCCGTCGCTTACGAGTTGCTACGCCGTGCCTATGACAGAGATCCGAACAAGATACTGACATCGAGTTCCAAAGGTGAGTTTGATGTAGCTCGCGCATCCACCAGCGACGCACTTCGTGCACTCACCGCCGCTGATCTCATCACCGACGGCCAACCGTTGCTCCCAGAATTGTTTTGGGAGCTTGCAAAAATATGGGCCCCAGTTGATCGCCGCTGGCTCGCGACCACCCCGGACTCTGCCGAGTGGGGCAAGTCGACCGACCCCGGAAAACCGGTATGGCACCTCGGCGGCGTTGGTGCAGCGATCGTTCACGGAGCGCCTGTCGTCGGAGTAGGACCGGGCGCTGTCGACCTCTACGTACCGGGGCCTGTAGTGCTATCGATCGCAACTCGCCGCTATGGCACTGCCGACCCGATCGCCGCGGCCGCATCAGTCTCAGTGCCAGCGGCCCACCAAGTGACCCGTGCAACCAGTACACAACACACTCGCAAGCATCTCGGCTGGCCCGTCGTCCATCCCATCGCCGCAGCACTTGACCTGGCGGCGCTCGGCGACGCGCGATCCCAGCAGACCCTCGCGGAATGGCAGCCCGATGGAAAAGCAGTGTGGCATGACGCTTGACATCCCAACGGTGACGCTCCTCGGACCCGCCATGGTGCCGCTCGTTGTGGCCGCTAGCGCACTCCAAACCTCGAACGTGCCGCCCTTCGCCGTGATCGGAGGAGTGGCGGTCACGGTAAGACTCGGTCGCGTCATTCGCGCAACCACTGACCTCGACACCGTTACCGACTATCGCGTCGAACCGACCGCGCTTGAAATACTCCGCAGGCGAGACGACACGGTCTACGACCCAGCACAGTCGCACACAATTTTCATCGGCGGGAGTCAAGTGCAATTCCAAGATGTCGCGCCCCTCACCGACGCGGATGTCGAGCATCTCGAAGGCAAGCAACTTCTCTATGTCACCGCACACGCGCACGCGCTCGAGTCAGCGACACCGATCCGGATTCTTGCGATCTACGGGGACGAGCAAACCGAAGCTGTTGTTCCCGTCGCCGCCGCGGGCGCACTCATCGCGATGAAGCTCCATGCCTACCTTGACCGCAACACCAAGGCCGGAATCGACAAACGGTCCGGCGATCTTTGGGACATTTACAATCTGCTGCTGTTCCTCGCCCAAGATGCCTCCGCGGATCTGAACGCTGGTGGACGACGGTTGCGATACGCGGTGCGCGCAACTGTCACGGAATACCTGATCGATGGCGCGGCGCGAGCCCGCGCCGTTCTGCGCACGTCCAACGACGAGCGATATCAAGCGATCACTGCAGACGAAATCGCTCACGCCGCGATTGGCTTCCTGAGCCGGCTCGACGACCACTGAATCAGACATCGAGTTCGCCATGGCACATCCATGGCGCGGCCGCCATCGTTCGCACGAGTTCAACGCAGTTCACGAAACGCGCCGACCTGCCCTGGTAGTTCGCCAACGGTTGCTGACAACCGGCTCGCCACGGTTCCCAAGCTGAGAACGCGAGTTCGATTCTCGTCGCCCGCTCTCTTTGTTTTCCCTGGACAGCCGGGGTACGGCACCATCAATACCGTGTCCGTTTTCGTCCGATTCAATGGCCAACCCCGCGCCAACCCCGCGGAGCTTGCCGGACGCCGACACTGAGCGAAGCGCACGTAGTGGACGCGATTGTTCAACCAGGTCACCTAACAACGTTGCGATCGCAGCGTCACGGTCTTGTGTCGCGTGCTGGTATCGCAGCGCGGCGTCGGGCGAGGCATGACCCATCCGATGCATCAGCTCACGTGTGCTCGCGCCCGCGGCCGCTGTAATCGTGTTCGCGGTGTGGCGAAGATCATGCAGCGTGAAACGCTCGGGAAGTCCGACCTCGTCCTTGGCCGTATTCCAAGAGTTGCGCAGCACGTGCCGGCGAAGCGTTCCACCCTTGAGCCCGATGAACACGCGACCAGCAATCCCCGGGCCTGAGTACAACGCCTTGTGTTCTTCCAGTTCGCGTTTGAGCCCGGGAGGAATCGCAACCGTACGTCGACCAGCCGCCGTCTTCGGCGGCGCGACGAGCAACATCCCGTTGGCAAGTTGGTGTTCCTGTTGATCGATCGTGATCGTGCCGTGGAGGAGGTTGACATGGCGACGCTCGAGACCGAGCAACTCGCCTACACGCAGACCCACAAACCCGGCGACCCCCGCGGCGAGGTCCGCATGACCTGGCACGCCAAGGAGACCCTGCGCGGCTTCTACGCACCATCACACCCCGCTGAAGTCCGAAGCGCCACTTTTGGTTTGGGTCGAGTTGCGGGCGCACTTGCGGGCGTTTCGGGATGTCTCGCGGACTTTTCGCGGACTGCGGACGACGGGCCGCCCACCCCGATGCGACGAGCGCCATGCGAGACGCATGTTCACATCACGCTCGACGGTCGGGCCGTAGGGTGCAGCCATGCCTGCCGAGATCGACCGCAACACGCGCCTCGATGACATCGCCCAAGCCACGCTCGATGTCGCATCTGATGCGGGGGTCGACGCCGTCACCATACGCTCCGTAGCGGCTCGGCTCGGCGGATCCACCACCGTCATCACGAAGTTCGTTCCTTCCAGGGCTGCCCTGATCGACAACGTCATCCGCTACGTCCGAAGGGACTGGGGCGACGAGCGCAACCGCGAGGTCGACTCCAGGACCGGCATCGACCGGATCCGCGCGTTGATTCGGTGGTCCGTCGACACCACTGACCGAGACCGCGTGATGCGACAGTTCTGGATCCGGGCGCTCGGCGATGACAACGAGCAGCGTCGGCGCGGAGCTCTCCGCGAGGACGCTCGACGCGAGCACGAACGGATCCGTGCTGCGGTGAACGAAACCAGTCGGGAAGAATGGGTCGCCGACCTGATCTACCTGGCCCTACGCGGCTATTACCTCTCGACCGTCGAAGACCCTCTTCGGTGGCCCGCCACGCGGGTCGCCTCGCACCTCGGGCTTCTCATCGACGCCACCGAGACACCGATTCGACGAACGTCCACGACGAAATCCTGAACGAACGGAGTCGGCCCATCGACAAGGCCGAAGGCCGTCTGGGCCCGTCGATGGTGGCGAGACGTCGTGATTGTGAGCGCGGCCTTCACTCGCTGACAGACAACGATGTTGCCTACACTGGACAACAGCGTTGTCCACAGTCTCGGGGACCGCTGCCGTCCGTCGGCGGACACAACCATTCCAGGAGTGCCCATGTCCAGCAGCATCGAACACATCACGGCCGGGCCGATTCCTGACAGAGCCACTCAGCACATGATTCAAGTGCGCGACGGCGTGCACCTCGCCACCGACGTCTACCTGCCTGAGCACAGCTCGCCGACTGAGACCGTCCTGGTTCGACTGCCGTACGACAAGGACAGCCGGTATGTCTTCTTCGAGGCCGCCGCTAGGCGCTTCACCGAGCGGGGCTACGCCGTGGTGGTACAGGACGTGCGTGGCAAGTTCCGCTCCGAAGGCGACACGGTGGCGTTCTTGTACGAGGCCCACGATGGCTACGACACGATCGAATGGATCGTGCAGCAGGTCTGGTCCAACGGCGTCGTCGGCATGTTCGGCGACTCGTACTACGGGTTCACCCAATGGGCAGCCGTCAGC
>JBBRPC010000029.1:0-25136 GCA_038228615.1 Acidimicrobiia bacterium
CCGGTCCCACTCAAACTCCCCACGCAGGCATGGATCAACGACCCCAGCCGCGAAGCACTCATCCAAAGCTAAATCAAGACACTGGTCTCAAAACCCTTGACAAGTTCCGGAACAACACTCCGGCAACGAGTGTGTGCGGCGACATAGGCACCATGACGACCGTCTTGCCGGCCGTCGACCTTTCGATTGTGCATATCTGCACACCGGCGTCCGTAAATGCGGGAATGACTGCAACGTGCACCATCACCGTGACGAACGACGGCCCCGACGTGGCGCAAAACCTCAGCCTCGCGCTCGGCGTCGGCGCGGGGTTGACCCTCAGTGCCCCGCCATCGGGTGGGGGCTTTGCCTGTATGCCAGCCGCGGGAGGGAGCACGTGCACGCGTCCGACCGCTGCTTCGGGCGCCTCGTTCGTAGTGACCTACCGCGTCACGGTTCCGGCGCATGCTGCGTACGGCACGATGTTTGCGAACACGGCGACGGTGACTAATGACGTCCCCGAACGCAACGCGATCGACGACACCGCGACGTCCGATCTCGTCGTCGCGAACTCGGGTCCGGTGATCGCGATCTCGAACACTCGCGTACTCGAGGGCGACTCGGGCGCCAAACAAGCGCTGCACTTTTCGGTGACCCTGTCGAAACCGAGCCAGAGCGGTCCCATCACCGTGCAGTACTCGACGATCGCCGGCACCGCGACCGTCGCAAACCACGACTATGTCGCGAAGCGCAATAAGACCCTGACATTTCTTCCAGGACAGGTCTCGAAGCCGGTGACGGTCACGATCAACCCCGATCGCGTGATCGAGAGTGACGAAACCGTCGGAGTTGACCTTCTCAACCCGACGAACGCTGTGCTCGCTGCAAGCCACAACAAGGGCATCGGGACGATCCTCGACGATGACAGTTATGTCGGCAACCGGATCGCGATCGGTACTGCATCGGTCGTGGAGGGCGACACGGTTACCCGCACGATTGTGTTGCCGATCAGCATCTCGACTCGTGCAGCGAGTCCGATCACCGTATTCGTGTCGACGACATCAGGTACCGCGGTCGGTGTCGCCACTCCCAAAACGTGCTGCGGTGACTACGTGCGCGTCAGTAAAACGCTGGCGTTCACCACGACACAGACAACGAAAAATCTGGTGATCACTCTCCTGCCCGACGCCCTCGCAGAAGGCAACGAGACGTTCACGGTGACGTTGGCCGTGCCGCCCGGATACACAGTTATCGGTGGAAGCACCGTGACCATCGCGATTGCCGACGACGACTAGTGATGCCAGTTACTATGTTGCTCGACACGGGAACCTGGACCTCTGGGAGCGGTAATGCCGATCGACTATCTCGAGGTCATCGACCGGGAAAGTTCACGGATCCGCGGCGCCTATGCGGCCAACCCGGATGGGCGGATCCCGTGGTCGGATCGGTGGAGCGTCGCCACCGTCGCGCGCCACGTCGCGGGGACGCATCATGTTGTCGCCGACATCGTCAAGGGACGGCCCGACGCGAACTTTGACCTCTTCGCAACGCTGCAGCAACCTTCGAAAGGCGCCGACGAATTCGGGAGTTGGTTCGCTCAAGGAACGGCAGCGCTCATCGAGCAACTCGGATCTGTTGAGGTTTCGGCGCCGTGTTGGAATTGGCACGAAGGTGCTGCGGGCGTCGTCGGTTTTTGGGCTCGACGCATGGCGCACGAAACGCTCGTGCACAGCTGGGACGCACAGGTCGGCGCGACCGGCACTGCAGAGTTGATCGACACGACGATCGCCGACGACGCAATCATCGAATACCTCGAGGTGTTTGCGCTCGCTGGGCGAGCCGCGCGCAAAAGCCCGCAGGGCCCGACGATCGGCATCGAAACTACTGACAGCAATCGCGCTTGGCGTCTCGAACTCGCCGAGTCTGGTGCCGTGCTCCACGACGGCGATCATCAAGGCTGGCAGCTTGGTCTACGCGGCACCTCCGCCGCGCTCCTCCTCGTGCTGTGGGGCCGACTCTCCCCAAGCGAAGCATCGGTAGAACTCCTCGGCGACGCCGACCTCTTCACCCAACGCGAACAGCTACTGCCTCCCATGTAACAACGACATCGCGATTGTTTTGCATTCCGTTAACCCGGGTGGACCCTGTTGTGTACCAACAGAAGGCGATCCTGCTCGCGCGAGAACGACCGCGCACGACCGAGTGAATATCGTCGGCGGGAGAGAGCCGAAGTTGGATCGAACATCAGATGGCACACCATCGTCGGTCGAGGCGGGCAGGCTCCATGACCCGTCGGTGGTGTCACGGGGACTTGCCGGCCAGGCGTTGTCGAAGGTCCCGGAAGTCACGGTCTACTTTTGGATTACCAAAGTCTTGACGACCGGGATGGGCGAGACGACCTCGGACTATTTCATTCATCGGCTGAATCCTCCGGTAGTCGTGGCAGTCGCTGGGCTCTGTTTGGCCGGAGCGTTGGTGCACCAATTCTCAGCGCGTCGCTATGTCGCGCGCACGTACTGGTTGGCTGTCGTTCTCGTCAGTATTTTCGGCACAATGGCGGCGGATGTATTACACGTGCAATTCGGCGTGCCGTACGTAGCGTCGACAGTGTTGTTCTCAATCGTGCTGGCCGCGTTGTTCGTAGCGTGGCATTCGACCGAACGAACGTTGTCGATCCACAGCATCTATACGCCGCGCCGCGAGATGTTTTATTGGGCGACGATCGTTACCACGTTCGCGTTGGGAACGGCCGTGGGCGATCTCACTGCGATCACACTGCACCTCGGTTATTTCTCGTCCGGTGTTCTGTTCGCCGTGCTCATCGCGCTCCCGGCCATCGCGTGCTGGAAGTTCGGATTCAATGACATTTTGGCGTTTTGGCTCGCCTACATCGTTACGAGACCGCTCGGCGCGTCATTCGCAGACTGGATTGCGGCACCGAAGAGCCGGGGTGGACTCGATGCCGGCTTCGGACAGGTGAGTTTGGTCCTGGCGATTGTCATTGTCGTGTTCGTCGGGTACCTCGCGATCAGCCACAACGACATACCGCCGCCGACGCCATAGTCGCGGCGTCGTGCAACCAGTGAACGTGCGCGGTGCCAGGGCTGGTGCCGCAGTGTTTTGGACTTCGATTGGTCATACGGTCGTTGCCGTCGGGCGACCATGGAGGTGGTGCCTGTGAAGCAACGAATCAGCCAGCAGCGAATACCGGTCGACGGCGCATGCGAGGAATGGATCAAACGCGTCGACGTCGCGTTACGCGAAGCAGAATTTACCAACATCAAAATTGCAGCACATGACGTCCACGCCGACTACGACAACGGCAAGGCGCATGGCACAATCACGATCAAGGTCCATAGCGCCGACGATCTCCGCTGCACGTTGCATCTCACGATCGTTGGCCGGCGGCAATCGCGACGAAATTTCCGACACGATCCGACCCGGGTAGTCAGCGACGCGTTCACACGGCGACTCTTCGAAGTCACCCCTTAGGTCAGTCGGCGAGGCGGAATGTTGTGCTGGCGACAAACTGGAGCGGCCGGTCACCGTTGTCGTCGTGCTCGTGATACATAGCGAGGATTCTGCCGTCGTCGAGCAGTGCCACGCTTGGATAGCCGATATGTTGGTAGACGCCGGGGTTGTCGTAGAACGCTGCTGGAACGCCACCCTCGCGAATCGTGAATTCATTCGCGACATCCCAATGAATTCCATCGTCTGAAACGCAACCGCGAACACCATACGGCGCGCGCCTGTAGCCGTAGATCATCAAGATGCGGCCATCTGGCAATGTTGCGAATTCTGCCGGGTAACCCCAGATATTCGTGAAGCGAGGCGGCGACCAAGAGAAACCGTCGTCGTCGGAGACCACAATCGCCATGTTCTTCGCGTCGCCACTCGGGTTCACATGTGTGCGCAACATCCCGACGATCCGGCCATCAGCGAGGCGAACGATCGCGGGTTCTTCGAAGTCGATGATGCTCGCCGGATCGAAGGCCATCGTCGAGTAGTACTCCCAGTTGAACCCGCCGTCGTCGGAACGTAGCAGCGCGGAACGTGTCGATTCATTTTCGCCCTCCTCGCCGTAGCCACGAATTCGTCCGTACACACCCATCAACAACGAACCGTTCGGGGTGGGCCATGATCCGAGCCGACAGCCGGCGTGCTTCAACGGCCGCGCGTTGACGGGTATTGGGTCGCTCCATGTTGCGCCGCCATCGGTGGAGCGCAGCACGTACGCGCCGAGCCAACTCATCGTCTTGAAGCTCCACGTCCAATCGCCATGTTCGGCGGTCATCGGGCTGCGTGTCCAGGAAGGCTGCTCCGGTGTGATCCCGCGTTTGAAATATGCCGCCATCGTGAGGTTGATGACGAGTGTGCCGTCATTGAGTTCGCAGATGCCGCAATCCCAGTTTCCGGTCGTGTCGGTGTATGGCAACACGACCGTGCGATCAATCCAGCTCTGGCCGCCGTCGCGGGATCGCAACATGATGGTTTGGCCACTGTCGTGGTGGTAGGGAAAGCGTTCTTCGTTGTAGACCGCAACGAGGTCACCAGAACCGAGCCGTCGCACGTTGACTTGGTTGTAGGCGTGCTTGCGCGACACGTCGATGTCGACGACTCGGTGTTCGATATCAGTGATGTTCACACCAGCGAACCTATCCGGCAGCGACGTCCACCTTCGCGGTGACGCGTGTTGGCGTGACACGCACCAACATCTCGGGTGGAACAGCGTTGCGTTTTCCGTACGCGTCGGCGTTGGCGTCACCCATGTAACGACCTGCGATGCGCGTTGCCCAATGGAGCAGGTCTGCTGGGTCGGTCGACACGGTCGCGGTGCCCGCGACGGTGACGAAACTGAACGGCGGACGCTCGTCATCGAAACACAACGCGACGCGAGGGTCGCGAAGGATCGCTTTGCCTTTGATCGTGTCGGCGGATGTCATGAACACGATCGTGTCGCCGTCGAGATCTACCCACACGGGCGCGACGTGCGGACTCCCGTCCTGACGCACGACTGCAAGCTTCGCCGTTCGGGGTGGGGTGGCCGCAACAAATCGCTGCCACCATCCTTGCGGCGCGTCTTGGTATCCCATATTCGTCCCGCCTGTTGGTCACCGGTACGCGTGCCACGTTAGAGCCTTGTCCTCAGGTAATAATACTTGACAAGTAAAGTAAGGCTACCCTAAGTTATTGGTATGGTTGGTGTACTGAAAATGTCTGCTGAGCGGTTGTGGCTGTTGGGAGCAATCGCCGGATGCACGATCTTTTTGGGATTGCCACTTGGCCGCCTTCGCAATCCCGCACCGCGTTTGCGCGCAGGTTTGAATGCTGCGGCGATCGGGATTTTGGTGTTCCTGTTGTTCGACGTGTTGAGTCACGCGAACGAGCCTGTGGAGCGGTCGTTGACCGCGGCGGTCGACGGCTCGGCGAGCTGGTGGCGCTTCGCGGGTCTCGCCGCAGTATTCGCGGGCGGTGTTGGCATCGGCCTTGTGGGGCTTGTGTATTACGACGTTTGGATCGCGCGACGCCCGAAGCGTTTCGGTCCCGGAACCGCACATATGGCGGAGCTGAGTGGGCCGCTTCCAGTTGAGTGGTCCGCAGCGAAACGCCTGGCGATGTTGATCGCAATCGGGATTGGCCTGCATAATTTCTCTGAAGGGCTCGCGATCGGCCAGTCAGCAGCGAAGGGCGAGATCGGCCTTGCGATGTTGCTCATTGTCGGGTTCGGGCTCCACAACGCGACGGAGGGTTTCGGGATCGTCGCTCCGATGGCAGCAGAAGGCGAACGGCCGACGTGGAAGTTCTTGCTCTGGGCTGGAGTCATTGGCGGCGGACCGACGTTCTTGGGCACCGTCGTTGGCCGTTCGTTTGTGAACGACACGATGTTCCTCGCGTTCTTGGCGCTCGCTGCGGGGTCGATCCTGTATGTCGTTGTGCAACTCCTGAAAGTCGCAGCCCGACAAGGGTTCGCCACCGTGGTGATGTGGTCGATGTTTGGTGGGCTGGTCCTTGGGTTTGCGACCGACTACATCCTCGTCGCCGCCGGCGCCTAACAGCGCGGAGATCGCCAAGCCGATCGTCGTGGAGTTCAGCGGAGAAATTGCAGCGTCGCCTGGGTTGAGAGCGGATGCGACGCAGGCGCGTATCTTGCGCGACGGTAATTGTCATGGAACGAACCGCGTTGCATCCGTCGGTGATGGTATTTACTCGCGACCTTCGTGTGCGAGACAACCCTGCGCTGATCGCGGCCTGCGAAGCGGACTGCGTCGTACCACTGTTCATTGTCGACGAACCGTTGCTGGGTCATCCCGCAGTTGGCGTGAATCGAATTCGGTTCCTGCTCGATGCACTCGCGGATCTTGACCGATCACTACGCCTGATCGGCGGGGCGTTGGTCGTTCGGCGCGGCGATTGGCTGAACGAACTCATGACCGTTGTCGAGGCGTGTGGTGCTGACGTTGTGCATCTCAGTGATGATGGGTCTGCACGCGCGAAGCGGCGACTGCGTGAGCTTCGTTCGAGAGCTGAGTCGTCCAAGGTAGAGATCGTGACCCACCCTGGCGTGACGGTTGTCGCGGCCGGAGAGGTGCTCACGGCCGCCGGGACACCGTTCCAAATGTTTACGCCGTATTACCGCCGATGGATCGCGTTGCGTTGGCGCGACCTTGCACCCTCGCCTCGCGCGATCGCGTTACCGAGCGGGATCGACGTTGGCAGCATTCCAAGCTTGGAGGATGTGACACAACGTCGACCATCGCCAAGGATTGCTGCTGGCGGCGAAGTTGCCGGCTTAGATGCATTGCGAACCTGGACCGCTGGGCAGCTCGCGCGTTATGGCGCCTCGCACGACGCGATTGCAGACGATGCGACCTCGCGAATATCGCCGTATTTGCACTTTGGCTGCCTCTCGCCGTTGGAAGTGGCGACCCGTCTTCGTGACCGACCAGGTGGTGACGAGTTTGTGCGACAGTTGTGCTGGCGCGACTTCTTCCATCAGCTCCTGTCGTCTCGCCCGGATCTGGCATATGCGGACATGCATGATCGGGGTATTCCGTCGGGGACCGCCGACGAATCATTCGCGGCTTGGTGCAATGGTCAAACGGGATATCCACTTGTCGACGCGGGGATGCGGCAATTGAGGAGTGAAGGTTGCATGCACAACCGCGTACGGATGGTGGTCGCATCGTTCTTGACGAAAGATCTCGACGTGCCGTGGCAGGTAGGGGCGCGCTACTTCATGGAGCATCTCGTCGACGGCGATCTCGCAAATAACCAACTCAATTGGCAGTGGGTTGCTGGCACCGGAACCGACGCGAACCCGCACCGAATCTTCAATCCGATCCGCCAATCAGAGCGCTTCGATCCCGACGGGGCCTACATCCGTCGTTACGTGGGCGAACTGCAAGATATCGACTCGAAATCAATTCACGACCCGTCGCCTGCGCAACGCGCACGCTGCGGATACAGCGCGAAGCTGGTCGACCACGCAGCTGCGATTGCCCACTATCGGCTCCGACGTTTCGGCCCATGAACTCCCTGTCCGGATGCTTACGGCAAGCGCCCTACTACACTCCGTGGTCGTGCGCTCGAGACTTGTCGGTTATGCAACGCGGGCAACGGGTGGGATCGCCGCGGTCGCCTTGGTGCTCGGCGCGCTGCTCGTACCGATCGCCGCAACGACGAATGCCGCGGCGGCTGCGAACGGAATCCCCGCGTTCGATCACATCTTTGTCGTGATGCTTGAGAACCACAGCTACAACGAAATTATCGGCAACTCCTCTGCGCCATATCTGAATTCGCTTGCCTCGCGCTACGGCCTCGCGACGCAGTACCACGCACTTGGTCACGGCAGCTTGCTCAACTACCTGGCAATGACCGGCGGCAGCACATTTGGCGTCACTGCCAACTGCAACACGTGTTACGTCAGCGCGCCGAACCTCGCCGTCGATCGCATCGAACCGTCAGGACGGACGTGGAAGGCGTACATGGAGTCGATGCCGACGCCATGCATGCTGGGCGACACGTCGCTCTACGTGCAACACCACAACCCGTTCGTCTATTACGACAACATCCGGACGAATCCGAGCGAGTGCAACAAGGTTGTGCCGTCGTCGAACCTCACGACCGACCTCGCGTCCGCGGCGACCACACCGAACTTCGCGTGGATCACTCCGAACCAGTGCGACAACATGCACAACTGTCCGATCTCGACGGGTGACGCGTGGTTGAGTACAAACGTCGGTGCGATCTTGAGCTCGCCAGCCTTCACGACACAGAACTCGTTGCTCGCAATTACCTTCGATGAAGACGACGGCACCCAGGCCAATCAAGTCCCGACGATTTTCGCGGGTTCGAGCGTGACCCCGGGCCTTCGATCGTCGGTCGCGTACGACCACTACTCGGTATTGAAGACTGTCGAGAGTGCCTGGAACCTCGCGCCGCTTACCACGATCGACGCTGCGGCGACGCCGATGTCGGATTTCTTCGCGCCGCGACCGAGCGCGACTGTCGTTGACGCGTTCGGGCGTTCTGTCACCAACGGATGGGGCAGCGCCGACGCTGGCGGTGCATGGACGCTCGCGGGAGCGTCGACCAACTACCAAGTCAATGGTTCGACCGGAACCATGAACGTCACCGCGCCCGCGACTGGCTCGAGCGCACGCCTGGTGACCCAAACCCAAGGCGATGTCGACGTCAGGGTTCGAATCTCCGCGAATAAGGCCGCGACCGGCGGTGGTCAATGGGCTGCACTGGTGTCTCGAAGATCCCTTACCGGCAGCGAGTATCGAACGCGGCTTCGCTTTCTCGCGAACGGCACGATGAGCCTGTCGCTCTCGCGCTATGTGAGTGGCGTTGAGACCCTCATTGGCGCCGAAACGACGATCGCGGGGCTTGTCGCGCACCCCAATGTGTTCTACGACTTACACACCGTCGTCACAGGCACGAATCCGACGACGATCCGAGCGCGCGCCTGGCTCGATGGTCAGCCGGAACCGAATACCTGGAAGATCACCCAGACGGATCCCACGGCGGCATTGCAAAGCCCCGGCGCGCTCGGTGTCTGGTCGTACGTCTCAGGTACGTCGACCAGTGCGCCGGTGACGTTCGCCTTCGACGACTTCGCAGCCGCGCCGCTCGCCGCGCCGATCGGAGTGTTCTCTACGACATGCGTTGTGCTCACGTGTACTGCCGACGCGACGAGCAGCACGACGGCGCAGCCACCCATCACGAACTACGCGTGGGATTGGGGCGACGGCGCCACGAGCGTCGGTCTCACGGCTACGCACACCTACGCCACATCCGGTATCCGTACCGTCACGCTGACGATCACGGACTCCGTCGGACTTCAATCGACGACGACTCGCACTCTCGCGACGAACGTCGCGCCTGTCGCAAGCTTCACCTCGAGCTGCGTCGACCTCACGTGCACGGTCGATGCATCCGGCTCAACGGATGCAGACGGCGCGATCGTCAACGTCTCATGGGACTGGGGTGACGCAACGAACGATGCGGGTACAACTGCTGTGCACTCCTATGCAGCGCCGGGCAGCTACACGATCACGCTCACGGTCACCGACGACAGCGCGGCGACGAGCTCCACAACCCAGACCGTCACGGTCGCTAGCGCGAACGTGCCGCCTGTCGCGAGCTTCAATGAGACATGCACAAATCTCACATGTAGCGCAGACGCGTCAACGTCGTCCGACAGCGACGGCACGATTTCCAACGTCGCGTGGGATTGGGGCGATGGTGCGACAAGCGATGGTGTTACGGCAGCGCACTCGTATGTGATCGCGGTCAGTTACTCGATCGCGCTCACGGTCACCGACAATCGCGGCGCTACCGACACCACGAACCAGACCGTCACGGTGAGCATCGATACGCCGGGAACGCCGATCCCGGCGTTCACGTCGAGTTGCACCGATCTCGCCTGCTCGGTCGACGCGTCGAGTTCGACCGACGCGACCGCGACCATCGTTACCTACGCTTGGGATTGGGGCGATGGCGCGACGAGTACTGGGCTCACGTCGACGCATGCGTACTCGCTCGGTGGCACGTTCACGATCACGCTCACCGTCACTGACGATACGGCCGCGATTGCTACTGCGACGGCCGATGTCGCTCCCGCTGTCCCGGTCAATCAACCGCCGATCGCTGCCTTCACTCCGAGCTGCACGAATCTTTCGTGCAGCACCGACGCCTCCGCGGCCCACGACCCCGACGGCATAATTACGAACTACGCCTGGGATTGGGGCGACGGCACGACGAGCGTCGGCCTCACGTCCTCCCACACGTACCCCGCGGCAGGCGTCTACACCGTCGCGCTCACCGTCACGGATGACAGCGCGGCAGTTGGCTCTATTACCTACGGGATTACCGCGACCCTGCCTCCGCCACCCTCGCCGTTCGCCACCGACGTATTCGCGCGCAACGCGACGAATGGTTGGGGGAGCGCGACGACCGGCGGCGCATGGTCGCTTGCCGGGGCGGCGAGTCTGTACAACGTGAGTTCTGGTATCGCAACGATGCAGGTCACGACGGCGGGTGGTCAAACGGCTGCGTGGCTTGCCAACACCGCCACGACCGACAGCGACGTCCGTGTTCGCTTCAGCGCGAACAAGGCGGCAACCGGCAGCGGAGAATGGATCGCGATCGTCGGCCGCCGCGTCGGTTCCGGCATCGAATACCGCGGGCGAGTGCGTATCGGGTCGAACAAGGCGGTCTACGCCGTCGTTACCGACAAGACGACGGGATCCAGTGGCGAGCAGCTCCTTGGTACCGAGACACTGGTTTCTGGCCTGACGTTTACTCCAGGAATGATCCTCGATGCGCGGTTCCAAGCGTTCGGGACGAACCCGACGACGCTACGGATCAAGGTCTGGGCAGACACTGCGAGTGAGCCAGCTGTGTGGACCGTGGTGAAGACCGATTCCCAGGCGCAACTGCAAGCGCCAGGTGCGGTCGGGATCAGTTCCTTCCTCGGTGCGACGGTCACCAACGCACCTGTTGTGTTCTCCCTGCTCGCCTTCACTGCAACGAGTGCGAACACCGCGCCGACTGCGAATTTCAGCGTGACATGCGCGACGTTGTCGTGTTCGGTCGATGCCACCAGTTCGACAGATCCAGACGGCCCGATCGCGGGCTATACATGGAGTTGGGGCGACGGCAACACCACCACCGGCGCGACGAGTACTCACCTGTACGCGGCGCCAGGGACGTTCACGATCACGCTGACCGTCATCGACGGCGGTGGACTCGCGACAGCAACGACGAAGTTCGCTGTCGCTGGTCCGTAACGCTCGCGCCGACCTAGCCATCCGATCCGCAATGATGCGGCTTCGGTATCTTCGTCGTGAAAATCAGATCGCGGTCCAGAGGGTGTGTGCTGCGCTGATGTGTTGTTCGAGAAACGCCGCTTCGCAATAGGCGAGATAGAACTGCCACTGGCGCCGGAAGTGCTGGTTTGCAAGGTGCGGGGCAACTGCGTCGATCTCGTCCGCATTGTCGTCAATATTCGCTGCCCAGGCGCGAAGGGTCGGCGGGTAGTGCGCGCCGATGTCGTCGAGCCGTTGTAGGCGCAGTTGGGTGTGGCGCGCCGACTCCATCAGCGCAGAGATCGAGGGAATGTTGCTGCCGGGAAAGATGTAGTGCTTGATGAAATCGTCGTGTCGCTTCGACCGTTCGTAGCTCGCGTCGTTCATGGTGATCACTTGGATCAGGGCTTGCCCGCCGCGCCGAACAAGACGGTCGACGCAGGCGAAATAGTCGTGCAATTCCCACCAGGGAACGGCCTCAATCATTTCGATCGAAACAAGCTTGTCGTAGCGACCGTCGAGATCTCGGTAGTGCTCGTCGCGTACTGTGACCCGATCGGCGAGAC
This sequence comes from Acidimicrobiia bacterium, assembly GCA_038228615.1. GTDB lineage: Bacteria > Actinomycetota > Acidimicrobiia > IMCC26256 > PALSA-610 > F1-120-MAGs023. The sequence goes on from JBBRPC010000029.1 coordinate 11,861, forward strand.
CTTCGCTGGCGATCCGTTTCTCGGTGTAGTCGAACTGTTCTTGGCTGATTGTTGTGGTCGTGACTCGACATCCGTGGTGTTTGGCTGCATGAATCGCGAATCCACCCCAACCCGAACCAATTTCGACAACGTGATCGTCGGGTCGGAGGTCAAGGGATCGACACACTCGCTCGAACTTTGCAATTGATCCCTCCTCGAGACTTGCATCTGGTCGTTCGAATATTGCACACGAGTAGGCCATCGTCGGATCAAGCATGAGCGCGAAGAATTCATTCGAAAGGTCGTAATGCGCCCGTACGTTTCGCTGATCAGTCGTGCGATCGGCATGATGCAGGTTGGCGGACCGATCCGTGAGAAATCGAGCGTGTCTGACGATGCGGTCGCGTCGTTGCAAGGCCGGCCGTGTCGCTCTGAGCAACACTCGCAGACACTCCGTGAGATCGTTGGTATCCCACCAGCCTTGTGCATACGTTTCGCCGAGCGCAACCGATCCTGCGCGCAGTACGGCTTCGTAGACGCTGGGATCAACAACCGTAATCTCGGGGCCTCTCGGAGCAGATCCAAAAATACGAGACGATCCGCCATCGTTGATTGTCAGCCGGTCGTGATGAATTCGCGATGCCATCAAGTGCACCGCACGTCGCGAGATATCAGTGCGATTCATGAAGACGTTCCTTTGTCTGGTGGTGTCGACGGTCTGGGTGTGGAACGAACGACACACCCTTTGCGCGCAGTCGAAGCGCTTCGGCATATATGGCGAGAGAAACGCGCGGCGCCATGCAACTCAGCGTGTAGGCATTCGCGTGCTTGCGATCTAATGATTCGCGACGAAGTTCAAGGGTTGCGTTGAACACGGCCTTGCCTTCCCGGATATTCGACATCGCGAGGCGCAAGTGTTGCATTGGTTCGGTGTAGCGAAATTGATAGCGATGATCCATCGACATGAACGGCGAAACGTGGAGTTCCTTGCTGAACTCGTGTTCGCCAGGACTATCGACGACATATGTGTGGCGTTGCTTCCACGGCGTGTTTGTGACTTCGACAACGAGGGTTTCGACAGTTGTGCCCGTCGGATCGAAGCAGTAGTACAGCGTGATCGGGTTGAATTGCCAGCCCCAGTTCCGTAGGTTCGCGAGGATCGCGATCGGGCCGCTCGGCGCGGTTCGGCCACTCTCAACCACGACCCGGCGCACCGCTTCGGCAAGCGAGTCGCCGCTGCCGGTGTGCTCCTGAGGAAGAAAATCAGTGCGGCGGAATTCCACAGGCGCACGATGTTTCGATGACCAACCTGGTTGCGTTACGCACAGTGCGTCGATCTCAGCGAGGAACAACAACGGCATGACAACGCGGTACTGAAAGCGGTGAGAGGGGTCACCGATGCGCTCATGGCGCACGACGCCGCGGTACAGCGCACTGCGCAGCGCCTCTCGCGCGACCGCTACCACTTCGCACCAAGCCAGGTGCAGACACGCAACGCGCTTTGCACGCCATCTTCGTGAAAGCCATTTCCCCAGTACGCGCCACAGTATGAGATGCGGTCGGTGCACAGTTCGCGTTGTCGGCGCTGAGCGCGTATCGCCGCCTCGTCGTATATCGGATGCGCGTACGAAAATTCTGCATGGATCTTGGCAGGATCAACTCGGTGTGTCCCGTTGAGCGTGACGAAAATCGAAGCACGTGAATGGATCGATTGGAGTCGGTTCATGAAGTAGGTGAGGGTCATGTCCCCATGCTCGTCGTCGGGTCGAAGGTAGTTCCAGCTTGCCCACGCTCGATGCGTTGTGGGCATCAGCGACGTGTCGGTATGCAGCGTCGCTCGGTTCGGCTGATAGCGAATCGCCCCGAGCACGTCTGTTTCAACTGCGGTTGGAGCTGCCAGCAGTCGAAGCGCCTGGTCGCTGTGTGTGGCGAGCACAACGTGGTCGAAATCGAACGCCTCGTGCGAGCGTGTGTGCAGTCTGACGCAGTCGCCATCGCGAACGACTCGCTCGATTGGGGTTGCGAGCCGGAGCGAGGAGGCGAGTGGTGCAGTCAGCGCGTCGACGTAGCGAGCTGCGCCGCCGGTGACAGTGCGCCAAGGTGGACGATCGCGATAGTTCAACAAGCCGTGGTTGTCGCAGAAGCGAAGGAACGTCGTCGCTGGAAACTCGGTGAAGGTCTGAGGATTCGCAGACCAGATCGCTGCACCCAGCGGTATGAGATAGTCGTCGAGGAACTCATCTGACCAGCGTCGCGTTGCGAGGAGATCGCCAAGCGTGAATGCAGGATCATCGGGCTGAGACAGATGTGTTCGCGCGACCCGGTTGAAGCGCGCGATGTCGACCATCATGCGAAGAAATCTGGCGTTGGTGAGATTGCGTCGCTGCGCAAATATTCCGTTCAGCGAGGTGCCTGCCCATTCGAGCCCTCCATGACGATCGGTAACAGAGAAACTCATGTCGCTTGCCTGCGTTGCGACTCCCAGTTCTGCGAGCAGTTTCGAGAACGCGGGATAGTTGCGTTCATTGTAGACGATGAACCCAGTGTCGACCTGGTGCTGTTCGCTCCCGACGTTGATCGACACTGTGTTCGTGTGCCCGCCGAGACGATCGTCGGCTTCAAACAATGTGACCGAATGTTGGCGCGACAGCACGTGAGCGCACATGAGCCCCGAGATGCCACTTCCGATGATCGCGACACGCACTCCGCACTGCTCCTCTCGTCAGGGTGTACTATAGTGCTAAAAGTAATGCGCCCCATAGTGAGGGACCCGAGAGCAAGGGGTTCGATAGCAAGGGACCCAGCGATGGACCAAGAGTGATGGAGAAGCGTGGCTCGATTCCGCACGACCTTTGCAGCAGTACGTGACCCCGATTCGGCGTTCACGTACCTGAGCGATTTCTCTCACGCAACCGAATGGGACCCTGGTGTACGCGCGGCTTCTCGGCTCGACGACGGCCCTCTCCGCGTTGGCTCGCGATTCTCGGTGGACGCGGCGTTTCTCGGCCGGGTGCTCGCACTTGAATACGCCATCACAGCGTTCGAACCGTCGCATCGTGTTGTATTCGAAGCTGAGATCCCCTTCGGACGCTCCGTCGATGAGATCACGTTCCACCCGAAAGATACGGGAACGATGATCACCTACGATGCTGACTTGCGCCTCGCGGGCTTCGCCAAGGTGATCGATCCGTTCATGGGGGTTGCGTTGCGCAAGATTGGCAATCGAGCCCGTGCCGGCTTGGTGAGGACGCTCGGCTGATGCAACCGGCGCGACGAATCGCGGATTTACTGCTCGAAGGAAGCATTGTTGGGAGCTTTTCGCGGCTGGGGTATTCGGCTCGTCGTGATCTGCAGCATTGGCCTCCGTTGACGCGGGTCGATGGCAAACTTGCGCTCATCACTGGCGCGACTTCAGGTATCGGCCAGAGCATCGCGATCGAACTTGCGACGCTCGGCGCGCGGGTGCATTTCCTTGCCCGCGACGAAACAAGAGCGCGATCCGCACAGGCGCTGATAGTGGAACGCAGCGGGAATGCTGCCGTTGACTTCTCGATCGGAGATCTCAACGACTTGCGATCGATCCGCGACTTCGCCGTGGAGTTCGCGAGCTGCCATGATCGGCTCGACGTGCTCGTCCACAACGCGGGTGCGTTGCACCGTACGTACGGGCTGAGCGTGGATGGAGTCGAACAGACGATTGCGACGCATGTCGTCGCGCCGTTTGCGCTCACCACGCAACTGCTCTCGACGTTGCGGGCGGCTAGCGACCCACGAGTGATCACCGTGTCGTCAGGGGGAATGTATTCGCAACGCCTTGATATCTCGATGCTCGAAATGCCGAGCGAAAAATACGATGGCGTGGTGGCATATGCCCGAGCAAAACGGGCCCAGGTCGTACTCAATGGCGCATGGGCTGAACGCGAACGCGATCATGGCGCGAAGATCACCTTTTCGGTGATGCATCCCGGCTGGGTTGCCACCCCGGGCGTCTCGGAGTCCCTCCCAGGTTTCGAGCGCATCATGCGTCCCTTGTTGCGCACCCCTCGACAAGGCGCCGATACCGCGGTATGGCTCGCAACGGTGCCGCATGTCGACCGGCCCGTCACCGGCATCTGGCTCGATCGCTCGCTGCGTTGGGAACACAAGTTGCCGTGGACCCGTTCCGCCGACGAACATCTCCGAGCTTGGCTGTGGTGTACCGAGCGGCTGGGAGCACTCAACGCCCCATGAGTGCTACGCCACGCGCTGCAGCGGCGAATCCCGCGCAGATCAACACACGATCCGATCCTGATGAGGCGATCGGTTTGCGAGAGGCAGCGGCAACACTCGGAGTTCACTACATGACCGCATACCGATACGTCCGCATTGGTCGGCTCCCGGCGTACCTCGACGGCGACCAATGGCGAATCCGATTGGCGGATCTCGACGCGTTCGCGGCCGCTCCGGCGGTGCGTCCGGGACGGCGCGTGCAACCAGCACCTGCGGTGTCGCACGGCGTCTTCGCGCCAAGGCTTCAAGCCAGGATGGTCGCAGGTGATGAGCACGGCGCATGGCAAGTCGTCGAAAGCGCGATGCGCTCCGGAGCGACACCGACGGATATTTATCTTCGATTGCTCGAACCCAGTTTGGTCGAGATCGGAAACCAGTGGCAACTGGGCGAGCTCACGATCGCCGACGAACACATCGCTTCGGCGGTCGCGGCACGCCTGATCGGCCGACTCGGCCCGAGGTTCGTCACCCGCGGTCACCGACGTGGCACCGTCGTTCTCGGAAGTGCTCCTGGTGATCGACACAGCCTCGGAACCGCGATACTTGCGGATGTGCTCCGCGGCGCCGGCTATCACGCGCTCGACCTCGGAGCCGATGTCCCGTCGCCAATGTTTGTGCGCGCGACCGAACAGGCGCCCAAACTCCGCGCGGTCGCCATCTCCGCGCATACCTCCGTCGCGGCACGGACAGTCCGGGCTGTGGTGAACGAATTGCGAAACAGCGGATACGCGGGGCCCATCATTGCTGGGGGGCCGGCAATTCCTTCGCTCGCCGCGGCCCGAAGACGCGGTGATGACGGTTGGGCCGTTGACGGCATCGACCTCGTGGAGCTCCTCGACGTCTCGCGTACGGCAGCACGGCCAGCTACCTGACCACGATCCCGAAGTTGTTTCGGCGCTGTGCACCCAAAAGCCGCCGAGTTGCGCTGGGGTTCGGTACGGTCGATCGCCATGCCCCGCAACGCGATTGTTGTACTGCTCGATTCCCTCAACCGACACATGCTGGGCAGTTACGGTGGCACCGAGTTCGCCACCCCGAACCTCGACGCATTTGCGGCAACGGCGACCCGCTTTACGCAGCACTACAGCGGTTCGCTGCCCTGTATGCCAGCCCGACACGACTTGTTGTGCGGCACGCTCGATTTCTTGTGGAAACCTTGGGGATCGATCGAGCTGTGGGAAGAACCGATTACCGCGCCACTGCGCCGCGCTGGGGTCGTGACGAAACTCGTGACCGATCACCCACATCTGTTTGAAGTCGGAGGCGAGAATTATCACTGCGACTTCACGGCGTGGGATTACCAACGCGGCCACGAAAGCGATCCTTGGCGCACCCATCCAGACCCGTCGTGGCTTGGCGCCCCGATGTTCGGACGGCCGTCGTCGCACTATGACCAATCACGCGGCTACTTTCGAAACGAAGCGGATTTTCCCGGACCACGCGTGATGTCTGAAGCCGCGCGTTGGCTCTCGGAAGAAGGCGTACACCACGAGCGCTTCTTGTTGTTCATCGATGAATTCGATCCACACGAACCATTCGATACGCCTGAACCATTCGCTTCGATGTACGACCCAGAATGGTCTGCGTCACAACGTTTGATCTGGCCACCGTACTCTGTTGATGCGATTGCCAAGGGTGTAATCACGCCGCGAGAAGGACAACAAATTCGGGCCAATTACGGAGCGAAGCTGACGTTTATCGACCACTGGTTTGGCACGTTGCTCGCGGCGATCGATGCGAATGGGTTGGGCGCCGATACCGCGATCATCGTCTGCACCGACCACGGTCACTTCCTTGGCGAAAAAGATATTTGGGGTAAGCCCGCGTGCCCAATATACGAACCGCTTGGTCACACGCCGTTGTTGGTGCGATGGCCGGGGATTGCAAACGGGCAATGCGACGCGCTCACCACGAATGTTGATCTTCACGCAACTCTGCTCGACATATTCGATGCCCAAACGACGTACCGCGTCCACGGACAATCGCTGCGTCGGTTGCTCGACGGCACAGCAACTTCGATTCGCGACTGGGCACTCTCTGGCGTGTACGGACGCGAAGTCCACCTCGTTGCCGACCACGCAAAATATGTGCGAGCGCCTGTCGAAGGAAATGCTCCGCTGTCGATGTATTCGAATCGTTGGAGCACGATGCCGATCGGTGGTTACCCCGATCTGAAAATGCCGATGCCAGATGACCGTGCGGTCCTGGATCACATGCCCGGTTCACGTATCCCTGTGATCCGCCAACCGTTTGGGCGCGACGATCCCAAACCCTTCTGGGCGTACGCGAAATTCGGTGAGACGATGGCGTTCGACCTCGGTGATGATCCAGACGAAGCCACCAACTGTGCCGACGAAGCACTCGGTGCTGAACTCGAGGCGATGCTGCACGCTGCCCTGGAAGCGGTCGAAGCTCCCGGCGATCAGTTCGCTCGTCTGGGCTATTGACGCGAACGCGCTGTCTCGATTCTGAGCAGGATAGATGTAGCCCCGGCGATCGAGGGTGGGGGCATCGACCGGCCGGGGCTACAGAACTGACCGTCCAGCCAGAGGTCAGTGTTTCGTTGGTCGTACCGCCAACGGCGGCAGCCGCTCCGAACCAACAATGGCATCATACAAATGCATTACATGGAACGCAAGACGGGCCCGGTGTGACGCGTCATCCCATCGCCCAGTTGCCGAGGTCGTCACACGTTCGCGCGATATGCATCGACGACGGGAGCGAGCTCAGTCGGGGTTGCTCCGTGCATGATCACGCCGTCGCAGCCGAGCGCGAGCTGATCGCGGACCGCTGCGGCGCACTGCGACGCAGTACCTGTCGCGCTGGGTTCCAACCAATCTTGTGGGATGAGCGTTGCGACGTGCTCGAGCTGTTCGGTGGTGGCCGCAGTGTCGAGACCTGGAACGCTCTGCACCACCGAATCGGCTCGGAAACGCTCGAGCACCGCCGGGTCCCAACCGTTGGTGCGCACGAGAAGATCTCCGTAGCCCTGGAGGTAGGTTCCGAGCCGACCTACCGTCTTCATGAGGCGCTTGCCGTTTGGAATGTGGTCGCCGATCGTTGCGAAGCACGACCACACGCGCACCGAGCTGGGATCACGGCCGGCGCGCTCGGCAGCGTCTTTGACAGTGCGGACACAGCGTTGCGTTGTCTCGTCGGTGAAGTAGGTGTGGAGGATCACCTCGTCGAAGCAGCGTCCGCCGAGCGCGAGGGTGTTCGGTCCGAACGCCACGATGCTCATCGGGAGGTACTCGTCGAGCGTGTTGTCGAGGTGCAGAACCGGAAACTTCCCAGCAGGTCCGTCGTGTCCGAAAATCACTTCGCCGCGAAACAGCCGACGCATGATGTCGGTGAAATCTTCGAGCTGGGCTGTGGTGACGTGGGAGAGGCCATAGGCGTCTTGGAGGGCAGTGATGCCGCGCCCGAGTCCGAGCACGAAGCGCCCGCCGGTGAGGCTCTGCATCGTTCGTGCGTACCCGGCCGTCACCATTGGGTGTCGTGTGTTGTGATTCGTCGCTGCGGTCTCGATACGGATGCGTTCTGTGACCGCTCCGGCCGCGCCGCTCAGTGTTGCGGCCTCCTTTTTGTTGTAGCGCTCCGACACGAACGCCGTGCCGAAGCCAAGTTCCTCGCCAGTCTGTACCTCCTCGATCAGGTCGCGCGAGCTGGACGGCTGGCCGGCGAGTACGTAGAAGCCGAGCTCGTCGAGGACAGTCGGATCGTTCATCGGGTACTCCGTTCGAGCGACGCCATCTCACCGAAAACCGTCGCCAATATGTAATCGATGGTTCACGCTCTGTGCATTTCGGTGATTGTGGCGAGGCGGCCCGATACAACCACAAACAAGACTGCGCGTCGGAACGAACCGTTCTGGACGGTGTGGATACGCACTTGCGCCCCAAAAGTGCCCGGTGTACGTTTTGCGACTTGCCTCGATCTTGACGGCATCGGGCGTACCACACCAGCAAATATCGACGACCGGAAGACTTCACCATGTTGAAAACGTCAGGGAATGTTCGCCGCGCCGTACGCGTGGGAGTCGCAGTGGCGAGTGTCGCCGCACTCCTCGTTGCTGGATCGTCTGGCAGCGCCGGTGCGGTGAGTGATCGCGCTCGGGCGAGCGCAGCTCCGCCGCTGACAGCCAAAGAGATTCAGCATTACTTGCAGCCGCGGCCGGGATTACACGGCTCGCCACCGGTCGCGATTGCCAGGCAAATCGCAGCGTCGCGCGGTGCTCACGCACTAGGAAATATGACGTATCACGGTGGAGCTGTGATGCGGACGGCGAATAACTCAGTGCCGATTTTCTGGCTGCCAACGACCGTGCAAGATGGTTCTTCTGCAACGGTCGAGAGTGGCTATGCGGCGTTGATTCAGCGTTACTTCCAAGATGTCGGTGGCAGTGGCCTCTACCAAGTGAATACGCAGTACTACCAAACGATTAACGGTCCACAGGAGTTCATCATGAACTCGTCGGGATTCCTTCAAGCGATTGTCGATACGTCGCCATATCCCGCGGCAGGTCCCGGCTGCGCAGGCGTGGGCGTTGACTGTCTTGATGATGCGCAGCTCACAGCAAAGATCTCGGCGGTGCTCGCTGCACATCCGTCGCTCCCGCAAGACTTGAGCACCGAGTATTTCGTCTTCACGGCACCGCACGAGTCGTCGTGCGATGGCCCAACATTCTGTTTCAAGTCGGACACCGCCGACGCAACCAACTTTGCGTTTTGTGCGTATCACTCATCGTTCTTTAACGGAGCCAATCGCATCGTCTACGCGAACATGCCGTACGACGCGGTGGTCACACCGGGCGTCGGGTGCACGACACTTTCGTCGTTTCCCAACGCGCAAGATGGCGACATCGAACTTTCGACGACGAGTCACGAACAGATGGAATCAACCACTGATCCCTCGAGTCCAGCTGCCTGGTATTTCCTCGACAACGGAGGCGAAATCGGCGACTTGTGTGCCTATAACTATGGCGCATTGAACCTCGATGGTGGACTCGCGAACGAACAGTGGAACGGGCACTTCTACGCGCTACAACAAGAGTGGAGTAACGCCGACTCGGGCTGTTCACAAGGCACGGGCACCTCAGGCCCGCCAAACGACAGCTTCGCGAATCGACAAGTCATCCTGCCGCCCGGCGGAACTACCAACGGATCGAATGTCGGAGCGACCAAGGAAGGTGGTGAGCCGAACCATGCCGGCAATTCGGGAGGCGCGTCGGTCTGGTATGTCTGGGTGCCTGGAGTGAGCGGAACCGTGACCGTCGACACCTGCACAAGTTCCTTCGACACGACGCTCGGCGTCTACACCGGTACCGCTGTGAGTGCGTTGACGACCGTGGCGAGCAACGACGACTCAAACAATTGCGCCGCGGCAAGCCAGCAAAGTTCGCTGACGTTCTTCGCAAACTATGGATCGCAATATCGCATCGCCGTGGATGGCTTCGACAGCGGAAGCGGCGCCGCGACCGGAAGCATCGTGCTGCACACCACGGGGCCTGGTGGCGCCGCGCCAGGAAAGCCGACGATTGATGGTGTCACGTCGGGCGATGGCTGGATCAACGTGGCGTTCAGCCCGCCATCGTCGTCGGGCGGATCGCCTATCGGTGGCTATTCGGTGGTGACTTCCACCGGATCCTTTGTGACGGTACCGGCTGGAGATCGTCGAGCCGTTCTCGCGACCGCGAATGGGGTATCGACGACCGCCACCGTTCAGGCCGTGAATCTTGGAGGGCCGGGACCTTCGTCGACCGCTTCTGCAGCGACGACGCCGACGGCTGGTTCGGTGAACATTACGACTGCATATAACGCGAGCGATAACACAAGGTTGCTGAAGAACGCAACGTATTTCGCGTCGACGAGCCAAGATGCGCAACGCATTTCGGTTGGGGTGATCGCGTTTATTGCTGGCCTTGTGGGTTCGCCTGTCTTGACACCGATTGCGCCGCCAGTGACTGCTGGGCCGAACAGTTACACGACTCCATGGTCAACCGTTGATCAAGGAGCGTTGGTGACAGTGATGCGTCAATATGGAGTCACGCCTTCAGAAGCTCAATATTTCTGCGTGCAACTCGTTGGATTCCTCCTCGCCTTCGGAGGTCACTGACGCTCAGACGCCCTCAATACAACGACGGATTGGCGAGTTTGTTACTCGTCGCGGCGGCGGGTGAGGTAGCGGCGTTCGGTGTCGTTTGTGCTGAGTTGGATGGCGCGGTCGTACGCGAGGCGCGCGTCATGTGCTCGACCGAGCCGCCGATACAAGTCGGCGTTGGTGGCGTGCAGCAAGTGAAAATCGCGTAGCGCGGTGTCGAGATCAAGCGCGCCAATATGCGCGAGTCCGGCCTGCGGACCGTCCGCCATCGCGATCGCGACCGCTTGATTCAATTCGACGATTGGTGTCGGCCAGTATTCGTGCAACGTGCCGTACAGCGACACGATTTGTGACCAATCGGTCTCCGACGCTCGAGTTGACCGCGCATGGCACGCCGCGATTGCTGCTTGAACCTGGTATGGCCCCGGTTCTCGGCGACGTAACGATCGTTCCAGAATTCCGATTGCGCGACGGATCAACGCGCCATTCCAGAGACTTCGATCTTGTTGATCGAGCGCCACGAGTTCACCGTCCTCGTCGACGCGTGCTGCGATGCGAGCGTGCTGCAGCATGAGCAACGCCAACAGCCCACCGGCTTCTGGTTCGTCGGGCATGAGCATGACCAACAACTCTCCAAGACGAATCGCTTCGTCGCAAAGACTGGTTCGAATCAGATCGCTGCCGTGCGTTCTGTCGTAACCTTCGTTGAACAGTAGGTAGACAACTGCCGCGACGGAATGGAACCGTTCGGGAAGTAGGTGTGCTGGCGGAACGCGGTACGGAATAGCCGCGTGACGGATCTTTGCCTTTGCGCGCACCAGCCGCTTCGCCATCGTTGCTTCTGGTACGAGAAACGCACGCGCGATCTCGGCGGTAGTAAGACCCACGAGCGTCCGTAGTGTCAGCGCAACGCGCGCGTCGAGCGCAAGTGCCGGATGACAACAGGTAAAGATGAGTCGGAGTCGATCGTCGCCCAAGTCGGAATCGGAATCCAAGTCGAGTGCTCCGTCGGCACCATCCAGGTCTGCGTGTGGGAGTTCGGCGGTCTTGTTCATCAGCCGTTCACGCAGCTTGGTTTGCTCAACGTTTGCGCGACGCAGACGATCGATTGCACGATTGCGCGCAGTCGTTGTGAGCCATGCTCCTGGCCGATCGGGGATACCGTCGCGCTGCCAACGCTCAAGTGCCTGCGCGAACGCGTCGGCGACGCACTCCTCGGCCAGATCCCAATCGCCGGTGAGGCCGATGATGGTTGCGACGATGCGCCCCCACTCGGCACGGTATGCCGAGTCGAGGGCGCTTCGTACTGCGCTCACATCTCCCAAATCGGCCTGACCTCAATCCCGCCGGAACTGGCGTGGGGAATTTTGGCTGCGATGGCGATCGCCTCGTCGAGATCGGCACAATCAACGACGAAGTAGCCGCCGATCTGTTCTTTGGTCTCTGCGAACGGGCCGTCAGCAGTGAGCACCTCGCCATTGTGCACGCGCACCGTCGTCGCGTCGGACGTTGGGCGAAGGCGGGCGTTGTCTCGAAGCACGCCACGGGTGCTCATCTCCTCGAAGAACTTGCCGTAGTCGGCCATCATCGCCGTACTTTCGGCTTCGCTTTGGTTCAGAACAGCCTGTTCCTCGTTGCAGATCATCAACATGTAGCGCATTGGTATTCCTCCAGTGAGTGGGTGTGTGCTGCAACGACGAACGGAATCGACCGCGATGGACAGTTCGGCGAATATTTCTCGAACCGAACGTACCAATTCAACAAACCCTGCGAGCGAGGGTCGAGCGATCGGCCAGTCGTGGAGGTGCTAGATCTGGGTCGTGACTCGTTATTCGATCCTTGACCTCGCGACCATCAGTCCTGGTGCAACGGTCCGCGATGCTCTCGTCGCGAGTGTGGCGATCGCTCAGGCGGCCGAAGCTTGCGGGTATCAGCGCGTCTGGTATGCCGAGCATCACAACATGTCGGTGATCGCTTCGTCGGCGACGAGCGTCTTGATTGCACACGTTGCCGCGCACACCACCACGATCCGTCTTGGTTCCGGTGGGATCATGCTGCCAAACCATGCGCCGCTCGTCATCGCCGAACAATTCGGCACGCTCGCATCGCTGCATCCGGATCGGATCGACCTTGGAGTCGGGCGCGCGCCCGGTACAGATCAACAAACGCTGCTGGCGTTGCGGCGTGACGCGTCGGCAGCTGAAACCTTCCCGACCGACGTGCGTGAACTCCAGGGCTTTCTCGGAAACACCTCGCTCATCCCCGGTGTGCGCGCGATTCCGGGGCAGGGCACCAACGTCCCGATTTATATTCTTGGTTCTTCGCTGTACGGAGCGCAACTTGCAGCAGCTTTTGGCCTTCCCTATGCGTTTGCGTCGCACTTCGCACCGGATGCGCTGACCGATGCCGTGAAGAACTATCGCCGTAACTTTCGACCGTCTGCACAACTCGCCGAACCGTACGTGATCGCGGGAGTGAATGTGATTGTGGCCAACGACGCTGATGCCGCACGTCAGGAAGCGCGCCTCGTGACCCGAGCGAGAGTCGCGAGATTCCTTGCCGGCGAACAGTCGTTGAGCGAAACCGAAATCGACGCGCTGATCGAAACACGACAAGGTCGTCATGTTGTACAGATGATGCGGTATTCGGCAATCGGTGAACCGACAACGGTGTTGGAGTATCTCGACAACTTCGCTGCGGATGCTGACGCCGACGAACTGATGGTGGTGCTTGCGTCGCGCAGCACCGAATCGAAGCTTCAATCGCTCAACCTGCTCGCCGAACGCGCCGCGCTCGCTGCGTCGTAGGTCGTGTTGCATTTTGCCCTTGAAGGTTGCGTGCCGCGCGACGTCGATGCGCCGCCGCGGCTGTTATCGTTCGCGTCGCTGCAACGAGCGTTGCTTGATGCGGCGCAATTGCGCGAAGTCGA
>JBBRPC010000030.1:0-23917 GCA_038228615.1 Acidimicrobiia bacterium
ACGTGAAGGAACAGCCAGCGATGACGGGCTCATTCTCGGGAAATGAGAATGAAACGTTTTCGAACAGCACCGACAAAGGTTCGTCGGGAAGATCGATGGGATCGCGGGGCTCAAGAGCAACCGGGCTAGCGAGGACATCGTCGATGCGAGCGATTGCAACCACGGAACGAGGTAGTTCTTCCAGCAAGAATCCGACCACTCGCATCGGAAACGACAACAACGTGAATAGCGCCATTATTTGAACAAGTTGGCCTGTGGAGAGGGCGCCCGTCGAGATGCGCCAGCCGCCAATCGAAAGAATCGCAATCACTCCAAGGTTCGGCAGGGCGTCGAGTGTGGGTTCGAACATCGCGCGCAATGCACCCACCTCAAGGCGAGCGTCCCGAAGCCGATGCGCCGCGATTTTGAGACGTCGAACTTCATGATGTTCGAGCCCGAGTGTTTTGACCACCAACGCCCCGTCGTAACTCTCATGTGCGATCGTCGACACGTCGCCGATGCGTTGCTGTGTACGTTCGGCGGGCGCTTCGACGCGGCGCGTGTAGTAGCGATTGAGGCCGGCCATCGCCGGAAACACCAGAAAACCAACAATTGCAAGGACCGGATCGGCGATCAGCAATGCGATCACCGAAAAGATGATCAACAACACCAAACCCAACGAGAACGGCAACGGGTTGATGACCTCGACTGCGACCTCGACATCGGTATCGGCGTGGGCGAGCAGTTCGCCTGTCGGCCGCGTCCGATGGAACGAGAGTGGTGTACGCAAGTAGTGATCGGTGATCTGGCTCCGCAACGACACCTGCACTCGCCGCGACGTGACAGCCGCGTAATACCGCCTGGTCACCACACCTACGCTTCGCAACGCCGCAATGATGATGACGGCCGCGACGGTGCCCCACACGGTGCGGGCCGAAACATGGCCGACCTTGACCGCTGGTTCGAACACCGTGTCGGTAATGCGGCCGAGTACCACGGTGCCTGCCACGGCCATCGATGCGTACACCGTCGATCCGCACACGGCCACGGCAAATGGCTTGGGGTGCATCGAGACATAGCGGCGCAACACGCGCACCCCGCGCCGCATCGACCCTTCGCTGCTCGTTGGTCCCATCTCATCCACGCTCATGACGAGCCGAGACTACCGAGTACCCTCCAGACGATGCTGCGAGTAAGTGCGCGCACAACCGAGGTTGATGATCCACCTGTCGCACTCGTGCAACGGTGGGTCGCCGACCGAAGATTCGACGCAAACATGCCGCTCATCGATGTTTCGCAAGCCGCGCCAAGCGAGCCCGCGGCCCGAGCGCTACGCGAATATCTCGGCGATCTCGTGCGTCGCGACGACACAGGGAAATACGCGCCCACACTCGGCCTGCCAGCAACTCGCGCCGCGATCGCTCATCACATTGGGCGATCACACATACGCCACGAACACGTGATGGTCACGGCAGGCTGCAACCAGGCGTTCTGTTTGGCGATCGGCGCGCTGTGCGAACCAGGTGATGAAGTTGTGATTCCGACGCCGCTGTATTTCAATCACGCCATGTGGTTAGACGCATCGGGTGTGCGTGCCATCACGGTTCCATCCTCGCCGAGCAATGGCATGCTGCCAGATCTCGATGCAATCGAACGAGCAATCTCCAAGCACACGCGCGCCATCGTGTTCGTCACACCGAACAATCCGTGCGGCGTCGTGTATTCACCGGAGCTCATCGAAGCGGCGTTTCTGATGGCCCAACGTCACAACGTGGCGCTGATCCTCGACGAGACGTACCGAGAATTCCGTTCCTCAACTGCGCCACCCCATCGGCTGTTCGAACGGAGCGACTGGACCGCCACGCTCGTGCAATTGTTGAGTTTTTCCAAGACGTTGAGTCTCGCCGGCTACCGCGTTGGTGCACTCGTCGCGTCGCCTCACGTGCTGCGCGAAGCAGCGAAACTCGCAGATTGCCAGACGATCAGCGCACCAGGAGTAGGCCAGGAAGCGGTGACCTTCGGCCTGACGCACCTTGGCGAGTGGGTCGAGCGACAACGTTGCGAAATGCAGGCGCGCATTGGTGCATTCCTCGAAGCCGCCCGCTGCCTCGATGGATACAACATCATCTCGACTGGAGCCTTCTTTTCATGGGTACAGCACCCGTTCGTGAATGATTCATCCGTTGTGGTCGCACAGCGTCTGGCCGACAATCACAACGTGCTGACCATTCCTGGTTCCTGTTTCGGGCCACATGAGGACCGATTCCTGCGGCTCGCATTCGGCAACATCACCACATCCGACATGCCGATGCTCGTCGAACGTTTGCGTTGTTCGCTATGAACCACCCTCTGCGATCGGTGTGGGAAGTTCTTCGCTTCCGTTCAGCAACAGTGCACCAACGACCGCCGCGATTCCAACAACTTCCAACACATGTAGCCGTTGGTGGAGCACGACGGCTCCGACGACGACAGCGGTCGTCGGCAACAGCGCAAGCATGAGAGAAAACGAGTGGCGCGCCACTCTGCGCAGCACCATCTGATCGATGCCATATGGAATGATTGTCGACATCACGCCAATCGCGACACACAACAACAGCCACCGTGGCGTATGCCAGGCTGGCCCACTGTGCCAAACGCCGATTGGTATCCCCGCGATCGCGCCGATCGCCAACGCGAGCGCCAACCCGTCAAGTCCCGATGTTTGGTTCGAAACACGCTGTCCAAGCACGATGTAGCTCGCCCAACACAGCGCTGCGGCGAGCGCAAACACAACGCCGAGTGCGTTCGCAGACCAGTGAACTCCCGATACCAATACGACACCAGACGCAGCAAGGAGCAGTGCACATCGACTCCGTAACGACCGCGACGCCACGCCGGCTACTGCAATTGGACCGACAAACTCGATAGCGACGGTGGTACCCAACGGAAGTCGCCGGGCCGCGAGATAAAACGCAATATTCATCAGCGCTGTCGAGCATCCAAACAGTGCGGCGGTCGACAATTGTTCGCGCGACCAGACGCGTTTCCACGGCGGCACGAGGACGCACAGTACGATCGCCGCGCCGCAGACTCGCAGCCACGCCACCGACTCTGGCGCAACATGACGGAACAGTTCAACAGCCCACGCAGCACCCAAATACTGCGCCGTCGCGCCGACAACAAAGAACCCAGGGGCAATCAGCTGAAACTGGCGTTGCGTCAGCCCGCCGGTGGCCCTTGACACGGCCCCCCATTGCACACGTCAGAAACCGTGCCGTTCGCGTGGAGGAATTCACTTTTCAGATCTTCGACCGCGTCGATATTGGGCGTGTCGTCGTGTGGATCATGTCCGTCACGGGCGGGAAGATTGTCGATGGGGCTCAACGGCGACCCGGTGTCCCACAGATAGTAGGTATTGCCCGCGTATGGATACTGCGGGATGGGTGCGATACCCCAACCGTGCAGATTCGGAGATCCTTGTCTGGCGACATCGATGTACGGACGGTGGCCACGCGCATTGAGCGTTCGTGCCTCGACCTGCAGCGACCATTCGGTCACCTGATGATCGCCGACCGCACCCAGCAACAACACCTTGTGCTCTGGGGTATTCGGATATGGGTGCGACGTGATGTGCTCGGCATAGCCGTCGGTTTCACCGCGATCCCAGAGCATTTGAATCAGCGACATTCCGAGGAGCTGATCGTGTTCGTTGGGATAGCTCGGGTCGAGCACGAGTTGGAACTCGTCGAAGTCGACACTCCGGTGCAACAGCGTCGAATAGTTCATTCCAGCTTCGCCGAGTACACCGCGAGTGAAATCCTGTGCGATCGACATGACCGCACCCCCAGCAATCGCTCCTTGGCTATTGCCATCAAAGTAGAGCTCGTTGCGATTGATCAGCGGCTTTCCATTGAGCTGGAATGCAGGATCGGCACTGAA
Source organism: Acidimicrobiia bacterium (assembly GCA_038228615.1). GTDB lineage: Bacteria > Actinomycetota > Acidimicrobiia > IMCC26256 > PALSA-610 > F1-120-MAGs023. Next base: position 3,898 of record JBBRPC010000030.1, read on the forward strand.
ACCATTCGCGTGTTTGACCAGGCGACCGAGGAAGAGAAAATTCAAGAACGACTGCTGCAACCGATCGGCAATCGTATGAAAATGGCTGAAATCATTCAGCGCGGTGATCGCGTTGTTCACGTCGTCCTCGCTGAGGCCAATCCAGTTCACTGCGCAGTCGGCAACGTTGTGCCGAACGCCAAGATCGCGAACGAGGCTCGAATGTAACTCGTCAGTTGAACCAAGCAGCCCATGGCCATACAACGCCACGCGCGAGGGATCTGACGGAGTAGACGACGCAGGTATCACACAGCGAAAATCAGCTGTATACGGAACGGCTTGTCGAACTGGCACGTCGTTCGCGTCGAGCACCATCGAAGCGCCAGGCTGTCCGGCCTGGTCGAGGTAGAGGGGCACTTGGAGCGTCCCTTGGATCTCGCGCAATACGCGCGGATCTGGGCTATCGACGACCGAAGAGATCGAGTATTGCGGCGCGGCCGTTCCAAGCTGACGAAACGCGTCGTCGCGCATTGCGAGGATCCGTCCGGCAAGGTTCTGTGCTGAGGCGACGGTGAAGTCCCACGCGACTTGCAGATCAGCGCTCGGAATCGAAGCTTTACGTAGATTCGCAAAGACGCGTGCAAATCGCTCCGGTTGGACGCCTTTGGCATGATCGCGATATGCAGCGAATGCCCGCGATGGAGCGATCGCCGATCCGTCGTGGCGAACAATCCGCCGGAGAGCAACGACGTAGCGATGACCTTCGGTAAAATTACGCGCGGGGCGGAGAATGACCGTGCGGTCGCTCCCTGGCTGAGTATGCGCGTCGAGCTCACCCCAATACGGCCATCGTTCTCCCGTGACCGTATCGACGATGATCACCGGCGCGTCGGCGCGAAGCGACTGGCCGATGTCTCGCAAGCCCGCAACACCTGAGCGACGTAGATCGGCACCCGGCATCGCGACAAGAATCGCCGAGCCCGGCGAAAACCCGTCGTTTCGGTTCCACGATGTGGGATCGATCGACACGCCTGACGAGTTGACGGGCATCTGCGCGGCTTGGAAATTGATACGTCGACCAGTTGCCGACGTTGCGTCAGCGACCGTGTAGTAGTCGTTCGGAAACGGCACCATGCAGCGCTGTGGTCCAATCGGATCACAGAGCGGCAACGCCACCGACGCCGTACTCCCAAACTGCATCGATGCCAACGGGGCCAAGGGCCCAGCGCAAGCCGACGTGGTTGCGGCGGCAAGGAGCAGCACGGACCATCTCGTTGAACGTTTTGTTCGCATCGCAACATCCCATCGTCGGGTCGCAATTCCGCCTATCGCCATAGGTTGCTACACGCGGCACTGCTCACGCAACGTGACCTCGACTCGACCGCCGACGCTAGAGCCAGCGCTGATTCCTCAGGAAGTTGTAAATCGCGTCGACGTAGAACGCGACGCCAGGGCCGGTGAGGTGGAACGTGTCTTTGGCAAAGTAATTCGGGGGCAATGGCGCGGCAAGCACGTGCCAATCCAACAGTCGCGTGTTGCGGTATCGCTTCGCGCCTGCGCCGATCTCGGCATTATTCGCCCCCTCCCACTGTCGCGGGACCTTCAGCGTCACGAACACCACGTGGCGGCGCGGACCAACAATGGCCATGACCTGATCGACGAAATGCTTCGGAAGAAAGCCGTTGTTGCCGCAGTGCACAATCACCACTGGGGCAAGGATCTTTTGGACGTCGCGAAGCGATTGCAACACTTGGAGACATACCTGGCCCTGGCGCCCGACGTCAGCGTTCACCATCGTCGGACCGACCGCCCTCGTGAGCCGGTCGGTCAACGTGTTCTGGGCGCCGAGCATGACTGAATCGCCTACAGCGGTGAACGAATACCCATTGCTTTCCACCTTGGGCGGATTGGTGCGCGAGGTAGTCCCGGGTCGGGTGCTCTTCGTCGGCAATGGCATCGTGGTCACAGCGATCGACGGGCTCGTAGATGCCGGATGGATCGGGCAAAGTTCAGGGTGCAGCAAGATATCGTCGCCGGAACAGTGCGCTGCCTTCGCTTCGACGGGAGCCTTCGCCGCGAACGCCGCGATCGAAAGTGATCCGGTCACCAACGCGAGCGTGACCCCGACGACCTGCCAACGCACGACAAGCCGTTCCCTAGTCTTGCCTTCGGCCCGACGCGTGACGTGCCACATCCGTCCGAGTACGCCGCGACGGACCGGCAGCTCGATCCAACGATACGAGACCTCCGCGACAACGACGATCAACACGAGCCGAAGCGCGAACATTTGCGACCCGGACCAGTCGAGGTCGAATCCGACGCCAGGACGAGTGAATTCAAAGATCGCGATGCCCCAGAGATAGATGCCGTAGGAACGCACGCCGATCGCTCGCAACGGTTTGACCCCAAGAAGACGACCAACGTGCGACACCGGATGCACCGTCGCTGCGATCAGCACCACAGAACAGAGATCCACGAGAATGAATCCCCACGGATAGAGCCAGACACTGTGCAGCTCGGCAGTGAGCACAAGCACGACAAGCAGCAACGCCGCGCCGATCGCAGCCCCATCCAAGACTCGAGCAGCGTTCTTGCCGGTCTGTCCGCGCAATTTGCGCGGCACCCAAACGAACGCTACGAACGCACCAAGCAACAGACCAGCAGCGCGTGTGTCGGTCGCGAGATACACGCGATTGAACACATCACCGATTTGATTCTTTTGACTTTGCAACAACACCGCGCCGTGAAAGCGTGGACGTTGCGCGATGAGATGCGCCATCCACAACCACGATGTGAGCGTTCCAACAAGAATCACCCACTTCCAACGACGCGCGAAGAGGAACATTCCGAGCGAGAACACGAGCGGCCAGAACAAGTAGAACTGCTCTTCGACGGCAAGCGACCACAAGTGGCCGAGTGGGGTGCGCAATGAGTCGTCGCCGTACTGCACATGACCGAGTATTTGCTGCCAATTCGTCACGTAGAACGCCCCAGCGAACAACGAACTGCGCAGCTTGCCCAGTTCGTCGTTGTAGAACACGGCCACGACGAGTCCGACCGTCAGCAGGGTGGCATAGAGGGCCGCAAACAGTCGGCGTATCCGACGCATCCAGAACTTCGCGAGGTTGACTCTGCCTCTCGTGCGGCGTTCCTCGAGCATGAGCGCAGTGATCAAATAGCCACTAATGACAAAGAAAATTTCGACGCCGAGAAACCCGCCGGTGAGCAGCGAATGGTCGGGTCGGAAGTGAAATGCCAATACGACCAGCACCGAAATGGCGCGGAGTCCGTCGAGGCCGGGAACGTACCCGAGTTGGCCAGCACCGCGTGACACGTCGCGACTTGAAGGGTGCCGACCAATATCGTCGTTTGTCGTCACCTCGCTGCTCGTCGCCACCACAGCATTCTCGCCGATCAAGGTGGGCCGCGCAGGGCACTCCGGAAACGTTTTCCTGCACTACGACACCGTTGAAGCGAATTTTCGGCTCAAATCGGTGTCACCCACCTGGACCCGAATACGGCAATATCACTCCATCAACATCACTTGAGTAAATCCCGTCAGCGTGTTGTTGTCGACAAAGATATGTTGGGTTCCCGCGTGAATGTCACGAAAACAGCGCTGCACGACGCTGGGATTCCGCAGACCTTGCGACCCTGCCCAGGTATAGGCGATGCGCGCTGCTTCGGCTGCGACTCGCGTGGCGTACGTCGCGCTCTGACGAAGACGCGCCGCCGCCTCGAAGCCGAGCGGGTCACCCCTGCTCAACGTGGCCTCGGCATCGGTAAACGCCTGATAGACGTACGCCTTCGCTGCCGACATCGCCGCGTCGTGGTAACCGTAGTCGTGGAGAAACAGCTGCTGATCAGCGACCGTATCGGAACCCAGACGAGCTTTGTCCCGAGCGATCCGCAGGATCTCGTCAAGGGCACGGCGGCCAACGCCAAGGGCGAACCCAGCGTGGCCCGCCGATGTCAGCCCCAAAATTCCTAGCCCATAGACCGGCCCACCTCGCTGGGGCACAGCCTCGAGCAGCGGAAAGGCGAATGCCGCGTCGACGTGGGCGTCGACGACATAGTCGAAACTACCGGTACCTACGAGCCCCATCACGTCCCAACCGCCTGTGAGCTCCACCTTGTGACGTGGCGCGAACGCGATCAGCATGTACGGCAAACCGTTCGCGGTCGTTGCCGGTTTGCCGTCTCGATGCACCATCGCACCCATTCCGACCCAGTTCGCATTCGCGATGCCGCTCCCGAACTTCCAGTTGCCGCGCAATCTGAACCCGTCGTCGGTTTCGGTTGCGACCCCGATCGGACCGAGCATTCCTGCATGTATCGCTTGAACATCAGGTTGAAACATCTCGTGAGCCGCGGCGTCACCAACAAACGCCGCGGCAATCGCCGTGCTCGACAGATTGGCCATGAGCGACCAGCCACCCGATCCGTCGGCGTGTGCGCTCGTTTCATAGATATCAAGCATCGTCGCGACATCCGCCTCGCACCCGCCGAGGCTTCGCGGCGTCGTTGCGCCATACAACCCTGCATCAAGTAACGCTGCAGAGACATGCGGTGGGGTTGCGCCCAGCGCCTCGGTCGCGTCCGCTTCAGATTCAAGGAGCGGGGCGATCGCTCGCACAGCCGCCGCAAGATCAATTGCTACCAACGGTCCTCCAAATTGACTTGAAACATTTCGATGTACTCGCTCGCCGCATCGCGAATCTGCGACGCGTCGAGGCCGAACTGAGCGAGTTCGTATTCCACGGCGCCAAATCTCCCGCGTGGGTGATCCGCCATGAACGCGTCCATAGCCTCGCGAGTCGAGGTTGTGAACGGCTGCTGAGCGACGTCGTACACACGTCGGACCATTGCGATGTCGTCTGCCATGAAGGCGTTGAAATGCACGTCGAACGATTGGTCGGATGGCGCCAACCCACGGTCGCGCGTTGCGGCCGAAAACAGATCGAGAATGCGGTCCCTCCAGTACTCGCCGATCTCTACGAGATCGATCGGCGTCGTTCGACTCAGTCGCGCTGCGTACGCAACCATCGTGACAAAGCTGACAATCACCGAGACGGGGTCACGATGTGTGAAGACCACCGTCGCGTCTGGGAAGGTGTGCATTATCACTGGAATTTGTTCAAGATGCTGGGGTGACTTCAGTACCCATCGTTGCGGAGTCGCAGCAGGGCGTTGGTGCTGGCACATTTGCAACAGCAGTTTCAAGTAGTTGTAGCTCGTTTGTTGATCGTGCATTTTGTAATAGTCGCGCCAACTCGGGACATGGGCCGTGGTTTCCAACAACATCGTTGAGCAGTCGACCGCGAGCAGCTGAATCTCCTCATGGACGTGATCCACCGTCATCTCATGCATGCGTTTGAAGTGCGGCATCGTCTCATTGAGAAACCAGACCCCGCCTTCACAGCGATCACGACGCTGGTCGGGCAGTTCGCCACGTTGTTCCGCGATCGGCGGGACGGGTTCCAAGCTTTCCCAATACGGGAGGCTCCTGAGATTGGCGTCCGTAGCCATCAAATTGTGGAGGTGTGTCGTTCCGGTTCGCGGCAGACCGACGATCACGATCGGCGCGACAATCGGTTCGTCGCGCACACCCGGATGTCGGTTGATGTAGTCGGTCGCGAGCAGGCGGTTCGTCAACATTTGCATCGTCTGTGAGTGCACGATCATCGTTCCGGCGCTCGTCAGCTGCGCTTCGTCGCGCAACGCGTCCACGTACACCCGCACCCGGTCAAAGAACGCAGGGTCGCCGCCATAATCGTCGAGGCCAGTGGCAGCACGTGCTTGCGCCAGCATTTCGTCGGCACTGAGCACAATTCCGCGCCCCATCGCGCCCATGCCATCCAGCAGCTCCTTCACACCCGAGGAAAACTGCGGGGCCGCAAGATCATCGATCAAAATCGAAGGCGGCCTGGTCATCACGCCACAACGTTTGATGCCCGCAACGATGCAATGCGCTGTTCGTCGTAACCGAGTAGATCACGCAACACGTCATCGGAGTGCGCACCAACCGTTGGTGCTTCCGACGGTACCGGAAACGTCTCACCGATCAGCTTCACAGGAAACGGCAATTGTTCACAAGCCAGTCGGTCGCGTGAGATCCAAGGGAGACGGGCTTGGAACTGTGGGTCGTCGGCGATGGTTTTGGGCGTATTCACAGGGCCGATCGGCGTGTTGTGAGTGTTGCCAAACTCGATCCACGCGGCGCTCGTACGCTTTTTGAATTCATCCCGAAGCAGCAGGTGCAAGTCGGTGTTCCCGCGCGCATGATCGGCGTACTGCGACCCGGGCCAACGTTCGAACCATTCGGGCCTGCCGACACCTTCGGCGAAGTTCTTCCAGAACTCACGCTCGCTTGCCATGAACAGCACATGACCGTCTTGGGTCTCATACATCTGATAGCGCACACCTTCTCGCATCCCGGCGGTGCCCGGCGCACGGCGTTCGTAGTTGTCGGAGGCGTTGCCGGTGACCTCAGATTCCGGACGGTCGTATGCCTTGTATGACTCGATGCGATACCAATCGAAATACGCCGCGGCATCCGATTGCGCGACCTCCATGAACGCACCTTCGCCCGTTGCACGCGCTCGAATGATCGCCGCAAGTATCCCGAGCGCACCAAACGCCGGGCCCGCGTGAATTCCGATCGAGCTGTGCTCTGCGATGTAGCAAAATCCTTCATCATCGTAGGCAGGCGGCACTTGCCCGGCCCATGTGTCGTAGACGATGCCATGGCTCGGCATGTCCTTGTACGGGCCAGTCATTCCGTAGCCAGAGATCGTGCAAAACACGATCTTGGGATTGACCAACCGCAATTCGTCGTAACCCAAGCCACGCTTGGCCAACGCGCCAGGGCGCATCACTTCCACGACCGCGTCGGCACCCGCAACCAAATCCTTGTAGATCTGCACGCCTTCCGGTGTGCGGATATCGACAGCAATCGACTGTTTCCCGCGATTGATGTGCAGGTGCAATAGAGAGTTGCCCTCAATGATCGGCCAGGTCATGGATCGCACGTAGTCGCCAGCGAGCGGTTCAACCTTGATCACCTCGGCGCCCATGTCGCCAAGATGCGTCGTGATCGCTGCTGGCCCCAACATCGATGACTCGATGATCCGTACGCCTGCGAGCAGGCCATCTGTTCCAACCATGGCGGCAAGTTACGACGAAGTGCGGTAACGCCCGCAACTCCGGCTGACCCAACCTGCGACTCGGTCAGTTGCAACGCCCGATTGTCGGGCCGCCGACAAGTTGGTCGAGACGCACGGGGTGCAATCCCTTCGCAGCGAGACCGTCCAGAATCTCCGGCAGCGCTTGGATGAGCACGGTCCGATCCGCGGCTGGGTTCCCGTCGAGACCATCGTGCAACACGATGATCGAGCCCGGGCGAACCTTCGACAGCACGTGGCGCGCAATGCGGTGTGGATCCTTCGTGGCCCAATCGCGAGCCGAGACGTCCCATAACGCCATTCGCATGTGCAACTGGCTCACTAGGCGCGCAATGAAGGGTGTGCGTTGACCATGCGGTGGCCGATACCAACCAGGGCATGGCAACTGATGTGCCGCGAACGCTTCCTGGGTTCGCCGCAACTCCGGATAGCGCGGGTCGAGCCAGCGCCATTGATCGTGATGAAACGAATGATTCCCAACCAAGTTCCCGTGCGCAACCTCCGCTCGTACGATGTCGGGTTCGGCCTCCAGGGCTTTACCCACAACGAAGAACGTCGCGCGAACACCATGCGCGTCGAGAATCCGGATTACCGCCGGGGTAGTCATGGTGTTTGGACCGTCGTCAAAGGTGATTGCCACCAAGTTCTTGTTCCGAGGACCATGAGTGATTCCTCCACCGAACCACCCCACGTCGACCGTACTTGCACCGATATATCCCGTCGTCGCCGTCGTTGTCACGACCAGGATTGCCGTCGCGATGCCACGCACCAGCCGACGCGGCGACCTCCCGACTTGGGCGCGCCTGAGCCAGACCGCCATAGCTACAGCAACCGCAACAAGGACCGCCAACAGGATTCGGGTTCCTTCGTCGCTGCGCTGCGGCAGGAGCCATACGGCCACGCCACCACATGCGACCGCGGGAATCCACAGGCCAGAACGGCGAACGGGTGAACCAGGCGGCGACGCTTCGATAGATGAAACAGATGGATCCACTTGTTCGGATCCTACGATGCCTCACAGGCTCGATATTCGGCTTCGAAGTCGAGCAACCACTGTTTCGCCGACAATCCCCACCCATAGTGGTTCAGAGTCCCGTTGGACGCCACGACGCGATGGCAGGGAACGAACAACGAAACGGCATTGCGCGCGCACACCTGCCCAGCGGCCCTGGCCCCGCGCGGCATGTCGAGCCGCTTTGCCAATTCGCCATAGCTGATCGGGTCACCGGGTTCGATTCGTCTGAGTTCATCCCAACCTCGTTCGCGCAGCGAGGTCGCGCGTTGTCGCACCGCCACTTCGTCCGTCGCACAAATCTCACCAGAGAAATATCGGTCGATCGCGTCGCTCGCTCGTCCGAGCCGCGCCACAATCGTGAGGGAAGCAGGACGCAAGCTTGGATGAATCAGACTCATCAATCTGTCAACATCGTCGGTCAATCCACACGCGAGCACAACTTCACGGTCGCCAATCAACGTGCACGGCCCAACTGGTGTTGGCACCACGCAGAGCAACGCTGTCGTCATATCTTCAGTCATTTCTTTTTCCCTTCGGGGTGGGCGCGAGTGCGTTCCAACAGTGCATGAGCCCATAGCTGCGAAATGGTCGCCATCGCTGCGCTCGGGCTTCGAGATCACCTTCGATACCCAGCGCAGCCGCGCCCTTTCGCACACCAAGATCCGTCGGTAGGAAGGCGTCGGGGTCGCCCAATGCACGCATCGCCACGTAATCGGCGGTCCACGGACCAATGCCTTTGTGTGCAACGAGCGAGGCACGCGTCGCCATGAGATCGCTGCCTGCATCCAAGGTGATTGTTCCGTCGGCGATCGATGCGGCGACTCGTTGCACAGTTTCGATCCGACTCTGCGGCATCCCGATGCCGCTGAGATCACCAACAGCTACGGCTTCGGCGGTCGGGAACAGCCGGGAGAGGCCGTCGACACATGACGCCACGTCTTGTCCACATCTCTCGACGATCCGCCCGGTGACCGTACGCGCCCCAGCGACAGACACCTGTTGGCCGACCACCGCACGAACAACCATTTCGAAGCCGTCGACCGCACCTGGAATTCGGATTCCGGGCCAGCGTTTGACACTTGGTCGTAGTGCAACATCGCGCTCCAGCACACTTCCGATCGCCACGGGATCTGCATCGAGGTCGAAGAGCCGACGGAGACGCGCGACGGCCGGTGCGATGTCGCGGAGCTGGTCGAGCGCAAGCGAGGCATGCACGGCGCCCGACCCAAGCCTGACCGTGACAACTCCGTTGCCGTTCGGGAGGCGCAACGTTCGTGCGTATTCACTCGCGGTGGCGTACTCGATTCCGGCGAGGGCCCGCGTCCCAAGAAATTTTAGGATGTGCGCGCCATCGAATGGTTCTCGCAACGCGAGTCTGATGGAGAGTGTTCCCGCGGCGTGCGGCCCACCACGACGACGCAATTCGGTAGGACTTGATGCGAAGACTTCCTGCATCGTGTCGTTGAACTGTCGGATGCTCCCAAAACCCGCTGCGAACGCAATCTGGGTGAACGACAAGTCGGCAGTCTCTATAAGAATTCGGGCTGTTTGGGCGCGCTGCGCTCGGGCGAGCGCGAGCGGTCCGGCACCGAGTTCCTCTACGAGCAACCTGTTGAGTTGGCGCTCGCTGTAGCCCAACCGTCGCGCGAGGCCCCCCACTCCATCGCGATCGACGACCCCGTCCACAATGAGCCGCATCGCACGCGCGACGACATCGGATCGAACGCGCCACTCCGGCGATCCAGGAACCGCGTCGGGGCGACATCGTTTGCAGGCGCGGAAGCCGTTGGTTTGCGCGGCCGCGGCGCTTGGATAAAAGCGACAGTGCTCACGTTTTGGAGTGCGCGCTGGACAACTCGGACGACAATAGATCTTTGTGCTTGTGACGGCGACATAGAACATCCCATCAAAACGAGGATCCCCACTTTCGCAGGCCCGATAACACTCGTCTCCGTCGTGATGCACAGGATCATCCTGACACGAAGGTGCAGCGCCTACTAGCGGTTTTCAGACATAGCGATTTCGGTACGCAATTGATGATGGAGCTGCTGCTGGAACGAAGCAACATCAGATCCCAACAACTCGCAACCGATCAGCACGGCGCCGGCCACCGGTGGTACATCGAGCAGCACAAATCGCGCACCGGGAATCTCGCTGGCGACTCGGTCTCGAAACACCGTCGAGAATCGGTCATCGCTCGCCCGATGCACTCCACCGGCGCACACAACATCGAACGAGTCGTCCAGCATCGACAAGGAGCGTGCCACCCCGACGACGTCGGCAGCGTGCTGCCGCGCGCAGCTGCTCGAGATCGCAATCGCCGCCACATCGTCACCACGTGCTGCATCGAACACCAATGGGGCAAGCGCTGCCGACACATGATGCCGTCCGCCACGACTGAGCGCCTCGAACAACGCTGGTACCGTCGCAAATCCACACGCATCAAGCAGCAGATTCGTGAGCAGCGTTGGTGGCCGCTGTGCGTGATAGCTCTGTGCAATCGCGTCCAACGCGCCGCGCACGAGACCCCACGCACCCGAACCCTCGCCATAACCAATAGCGAACGTTCGGAACCGTTCACCAGATCGATTTTTCCCCGTCGAAGAACCACCGGTGCCAGCAACCGATGCGATGCCATGAGCATCCTTCGATCCAGCGCGCAACACTGCGAAGGCGTCGTTGACAATACGCCGCGCACCGCTGAGCCCCAACTCGGCGATCGGCGCATCGAGGCGTTCAACGTCGCTCTCCCAGTCGCATCCTGCCAACGCGTAGATGCACATAGCAATAGCGCTTCGCGGCGCGTGAGCGCGGAGCAGCGCGGTGTCGATCGCAGTAGCAACATTGCGCTGCATCCCGTCGAGGCCCGATACCTCCCAATTGCTTCCGCCGGCAGTCCCGACTCCGAGCACCTCGCCGCGAGTATCTACCACGACCGCGTGTGTTTTCGTTCCGCCCCCGTCGACTCCAACAACGAGATCAGTCACCCGCTTCGAGCTTCCCAAGCCAACCCCGGTGTACTGCCTGCAACCGCTTCCACACGGCATCGACTTTGTGCGCTGGCGGCCCTATTGGGTTCGTCAGCAACGCGAGCTTCGCCGTGTGTTCATCACCGTGAACCGAAGCCTCCACGGTGAGCAATTCGAAATTCTTCATTGCACGAACCAGCGAATCAACATCGGGCCGCAGCGCCAGAGTTGGAATAGCCGATGCACCTTGCTTCGTGATCCGCGCTGACGTTTCAACTACCGCGTCGTCCGGGATGCCGGGAATCGCGCCCTCGTTCCTCACGTTGACGACATGCACAGTCTTCGCATCGGACGCGATATCGGCCATGAGCGCTGCTGCAGTTTCGCTGTAGTACGCGCCGCCCCGCAGCTCCAACTCTTTCGGCTTCTCGACCACCCGTTCGTCGCGGTATTGGGTCAGAAGGCGCTCCTCGATCGCCATCACTTCCGACGCTCGAGTCGGGTGGTCGCGTTGATATTCAACGAACGCTTGAGGTTCGTAGTAATACAGCAAGTAGTAGTTCGGGACGGCGTCGATTAGCCGGATGGTCGCTGCGGTCCAATTCGGTGGTGACTCGCCTGGTTTGTTTCGACGTACTTCAGCTTCGGAATACGCGGCCATCCCGTCGACGAACTGTGCGATGTGTTCGACCCCTTCGACCTTCACACTCCGCACCCAACTCAAGTGGTTGAGCCCGACATAGTCGAGATCAATCATGTCCGGCTCGACGTGGAGTGCTTTGGCAAAATGCATCTTGAATGACCAAGGCACATTGCACAATCCGATGGTGGGAACCGACGAATGACGAGACAACGCCTCTGTCACGAGACCCGCAGGATTCGTGAAGTTCAGCAGCGTTGCATCTGGCGCATACCGTTCGATGTCGCGAGCAATCGACAACGCAACGGGAATCGTTCGAAGCGCGTTCGCAAATCCGCCGACACCAACGGTCTCTTGTCCGATCAAGTCGAATTCCCGGCCGAGCAGTTCGTCGCGGTCGCGTGCGTGCATACCGCCCACTCGCATCTGACTGATCACAAACGAAGCACCACGAATTCCTTCCACGCGATCCGTGCCGAAGCGAACGGTCATCGCCGAGCCAGCATGCTCGACCATCCTTTGCGCGAATGGTCCGAGTACTGCTAGGCGGCCAGCATCGATATCGACGAGGAACAACTCCGAAATTGGGAGCTGATCACGTCGCCGGAGCAGCCCGTCGACCAGCTCGGGTGTGTACGTCGAACCACCCCCGATCACGCAGACCTTCATCGCTGGTCGTCGCTCAAGGTTGGGGTCCTTCTGGCAGGTTGGGCGGGACGCCAACATCGTAGGTGCAGGTCGCTGGGCACCCCCAGCGCCGCCCCACTCGGCCACCAGGAATGCCCACCCCACTGACCGAGATCACCGAGCCGACCGTTGCACTATGACACTCGACGCTTGCCGGACACTTGCCGCAAACTCGCCGATGCAATGTGGCACTTGCCGCACCCACAGGTTGTGGGTTTTGATGCGGTGGTGCAGTTCAACGTGCTCGGCGAAATCACGGTCGACGGCGCAACGCCCGCGCAGCCTCAAGTGCGCCACCTCCTCGCCATCCTTCTTGCCTACCGCAACAAAGCTGTCACGCCTACGGCCATTGCCAACGCGATATGGGATGGCGTACCACCCAAAGCAGAAAAGAGCGCGCTCCAAAGCAAAGTGTCACGCCTGCGCCAGCTCACCGGTGAACGGCTCGAATTTCGATCCGACGGGTACGTCCTTCGCGTGCATACAGGAGAGTGCGACGCCGATGAATTCGAGCAACTCGCGAACACGTTGCTTGGGGGAACCGACCCCGCAGCGACGGCCCTGCACGTCGCAGAGTCGGCACTTGCGCTTTGGACCGGAACCGCGTTTGTCGGACTGCGCGACGCCGCGCTCGTCTTTGCTGCAGGAGCACGTCTCGATACGCTGCGGCGTGCCGTTGTGGATGCAAGGCTCTCGCTGCTCGTGGAGCTCGGACGTTTCGATGAGGCCATCGCGGAAAGCGCAGTGGTTCTCGACACCGATCCTTTCCGCGATCGCGCAGTCGCCGCCCGGCTTGTCGGCCTGAGTCGACGCGGTCAACGAGTCGAGGCAATTCGCGAATATCAGTCGTACCGCGAACGATTGATCGACGCAACGGGACTCAGTCCGTCGCCAGAGCTGATCGCGGTCGAACGCCAACTGATCGATGCTTCAGATCCAATCCCCGCACCGCGCGCACGCATGGCGCCAAGCAATATCGACGGCACCACGACATGGAGCTGGCCGGTCGTACCGCCAGCAACTCCGCACATCATCGTCGGGCGCGACCACGAACGTCGTGTTCTGAGCGATGCGTTGGCCGACGCACTTGGCGGACACGCGCGGTTTGTGATTCTCGATGGTGATGCAGGAATCGGAAAATCGGCACTGCTGTCGGACCTTGCCAGCCTGGCAACGTTGCGGGGCGTAGTACCCCATCTCACCAGAGGGCTCCCCGATCGCAACGACGGTTTCGGCGGCCTCGCAGGTTTGCGCGGGTTTGCGACCACGATCGCCAGCCTTCAACAAGATGAAACCGAATCGCCGAATGACGAAGTCGGCCAGGCAAACCACCATCACCTCGATGGGGCACAGGCTCGCCGCACACGACGAGCGGTTGATGTGTGCGACGAAATTCTGTCTGCGGCGCAACGGGCACCTGTCGTCATCCTCGCCGACGAGGCCCACCATTTCGACGACCTCAGCATCGACGTACTCGAACTCCTCAACTCCGCCATCGCTGATCAACGAGACGAACTTCCGTTGCTTGTTGTCATCACACACCGCCCAATCCCCGACACCGACAGAAGTGCATCCCGCTTCGCCCGCCTCCGGAGAGCTCCATCGATCTGCGTCACGCTCACCGGTCTCGATGAGGCCGCGCTTGCGATGTGCATTTCCCATGCGGTGGGCGTGTACCCGGCACCCGCGTTGCTACGGGCGATCGATCACGGTTCCGGCAACCCGTTGCTTGCGATCACAACCCTGCAATCGCTCGCAGCGACTGGGGCACTCGCTCGCGCTGGCGACCGGCTTGTTGCACGAGATCGCAGCACGACGCGCGTACCACCCGATTTGCGTGAGATCGCCGAAACGCTGCTCGCCAATGCGCCGAACAAACTCGCAGCCGGATTGCGTCGGCTGGCACTTCTTGGCAGCGGTCTACCCCGCGAGATCTATCGCATCGCCAATGGCTGGACGCTCGAGGAATTCGACGACATCTTGATCTGCGGTGAAACTCACGGCGTCCTCGACGACGGAACACAACATCTCGCGTTCCGTCACGAACTCATTCGATGGGTACTTGCCCACTCGCTTTCGGCCACAGACCGCAAGCGCGCGCAACTCGCAATGGCACGCAACCTGGCGCCACACGTGAGCGACGAAGACGGTCTCGCGGTACGCACCGTTGCGCGACTTCTCCGCGAGGCAGCGCCGGATGAACACGACCCGATGGTGACGCATTGGTGCACCCTCGCCGGAGACAACGCCTTGAGTGAAGCCCTTTGGGGCGAAGCGGCGACGCACTACGAACACGCACTTGCAACCCTCGCCGATCCGCATATTGCGCCGCTACTGCAACTTCGCGCCGGGCTTGCGCTCGCATATTGCGAGGACGTACTACCAGCCTGCGGACACTTCGAAGCCGCGCTCCCCTCTCTCGAGGACGACCTCGAGAATTACGGCCTCGGAGCCCTCACGTTCTTGATCATCGCGCACGGACTTTCCGGTGATCGCGAGTTGGTCGCCCTCGCTCAGTCGTTCGTCGAGCTGTTTCTCAACGTTGCCGACCGCAACGGTGTGTGCTTCGCCCTCCGAGCGCGTTGTCTTGCACGTCGTGCCGAAATGATCGCGGAACAGTCGGTGAATTCCGTCTCTGGATTTGGCCTTATCGCACAAGCCGAAGAACTCGTGAAGTTCGAACCACTGCCCGTCGCGGTTTCACATTGTGACCTTGCGCGCGCCATCGTTGAGCTCGAGTCGTTCGCGCTCACCGCAGCCATTGATGCATATACACGCGCACTGAAATCTGTGGCGGCGACCTCGAAAGATCCGTGGATGCTGGCAGCAGTGCACGCGCGTCGAGGCCTCACGCGACAAATTGCGGGTACGCCCGCCGCCGCCAACGACGACCTCGCAACCGCACGGAGCCTCAGCGAACGCGGACGGTGCTGGTCGGAACTCGCAGCGACCGAAGCATTTGCCGCGGCCGGATACGTCATCGGCAGCGATCTTGAAGCTGCGTCGCGATCAGCCTCACGAAGTTTGACAGCATTTGAGCGATCCGGATACCGCATCGCGGCAGTCTTGACGTATCCAACGCTCGTCACTATCGATGCCCTACAACACGATGAGCGATCGATGCGGCGACATATCGATGCCTGGCGAGCGGAGGGGATCCCAGGCGTTTCGCGAGCTGATCGCTTGAAAGCATTGCTGTTCGATGCTCCAACCGATCGTGGTGCACCACATCCGTTGCGACCGCCGGTCGGTTTCTCGGGTTTGTCTGCGTTCGCTCTCGATTTCACCGCGGCCATCATCATCGACGACCTCGAAACGATGGCGGGGTGTGTGCAGCATGTTGAGCGCCTGGCAACCTTTGGCGTCGAGTCGAGCATCGGTTGGGTAGTCAACTTCGCCGACCTGGTGTCGGTCGCCCAAGCGCGAATTGATGACATCCCAATCGAACAGCTTCACCACAACGGCCTTGCAGCGGCCGCCGCGAACCACTTCATTCGCAACCAATAAGGGGAAACAATGGCGTACATGCCGTATGTTCATCACATAGGTCGAGGGTTCGACCACCTCGGCGAATACCTCAGCCCGCCGCTACCGCCGGTTGCCGCGCGCAAACGACTCGTCGATTTTCGAGTTGCGCTTCGTGCCGGGGCGCCGTTACATACGTTGCTTCCGCCGAAGCTCCAAACTTGGGTCATCACGCCTGGCTCTCCGCCATGGACATTCGCCGATCACCTCAACGACGACTGGTTCGGAGCATCAGGCAAGGGCGCCGCATATATTCCGCCAACGCTCAAGGATCCATTCCAACAAACGGGATGGTGGTTTCAGTGGGAGGGCGACGCCAACGCGATACTGCGTGAAACATTGCTCAGAGCTGTTGAGGTGGCGCTCGGGATCAACCACAACGATCCCGACACGACCACGGGACCATCAGGTCCGGTGCATTCCCCGTCATCGATTACCTTCATCTGGACGTGTGGTGCGCCGTTCTTTCAAGGCTGGCTGAATTGGCGTGACAACGCGGTGACGGTCGTCTTCACAACACCGGGTAACGGCAAACAGCTGTATGCAACTCCGCGACCCACGGACCGCAGTCCCGACTACGAAGAGGACACTCCGGCGGTGCCGCTCGATTCCGCGTACCGATGCGGTTCGTGGGTCATCGGCCAGGAATTCACGCAGCTCTTCCCGTCGCCCACGCTCGTGCCCCAAGGTCTTGGGCAAGGTTTCCTGCCGTCCTCGACGTCCAAAATCCGCACACTTGGCAAAATCAAGGTCTACAAGCCGTCAGAAAATGATGGCGGCGTGCTTGAGATCGGTCGCCCGTAACCCCCTGCATTCGCCCAACAACACATTCGAAAGGTCGCACCATGAGCACGCTTGCAGCACTGGTTGAAAAAGATGTTCGCGCCGGACTCGGCGAAGGATTCGATATCGGCGGCGACGACGTTCATGTTCTTGTCGCAGTCGACATCGACGGCGCCGAACGCGGCGCCATCGCGTGGGAGGCCGTCGCCGTTCACACGCGCGAGTTCGCCGGACTTGAGCCAACAGGAGCGACGTTGAAGGTCACCGGAATGACCATCGTCGAAGACGTCGGCTCCGGTGAAACAGGCGCCAAGTTTTGGCGAGTCATCGATTGGGCTGGTGTGTACAGCCAACTCGGTGTGATGCTCAACGGCCGCTCACTCGTGCCAGAAATCAACCGCTAGCGCCCGACGACGCTCAGGTTCGTGAGCCGGGGTTCGGTTGGCCCGATTCCGCTACCGTCAAGGCCTATGACATTGCGCGTAATTCAGTGGAGCACCGGCAACGTCGGCGCTCACGCAACCCGTTTACTTGCTCGTCACCCAGAAATGGAGCTGGTGGGACTCTGGGTCCACAGCCGAGACAAAGTGGGCAAGGATGCAGGCGAACTCGTCGGCATCGAACCAACGGGTGTCGCGGCAACGAACGACGTCGACGCGCTCCTCGCGCTGGATGCTGACTGTGTCTGCTACACGGCGACGGCTGATATTCGCCCACTGGAAGCGATCGCCGACATGGCCCGCATCGCGGCATCGGCGAAAAATATCGTGAGCAGTTCTGTTGTTCCACTCATCTACCCATCCCACGTTGGTGCAGGGATGCGCCGTCCTCTTGAGGAAGCGTGCCTTGCAGCTGGCGTCTCGTGCTTTACGTCGGGAATCGATCCGGGTTGGGCAAACGATCTGCTGCCGCTCGTACTTTCTGGTCAGTGCGAACGCATCGATTCCATACGCATGATGGAAATCGTGAACTACGCAACGTACGCACAACCCACGGTGCTCTTCGACACGATGGGCTTCGGTACCGACCTTGAGTACTCCCCGCTGCTCCTCTCTCCTGGCGTTTTGACCTTTGCGTGGGGCGGCGTCATCAAACAGGTGGCGGCAGGTCTCGACGTGGAAATCGAAGAGATTCGCGAAGTCGTGGAGAAATTTCCGAGTCCCCGCGATCTCGATCTTGGGTTCGGCACCGTCGCGAAGGGCACCATGGGCGGCGTGCGGTTCGAGGTCCAAGGCATCGTCGGTGGGGAGCCTCGTATCGTGGTCGAGCACGTCACGCGCCTCGCAGACGACTTCGCGCCGGAGTGGCCACAGCCCGTCGGTCACAGCGGGTATCGCGTGATCGTGAGCGGGTCACCCACGTACACCTTGGACTTACAAATGATGGGAGAAGACGGCGACCACAACACTGCGGGGCTGGTCGGTACTGCCGCTCGACTCGTCAACGCGATCCCTGCAGTGTGCGCGGCCAAACCTGGACTGTTGTGCGCCCTCGACCTCCCGCTCACACCCGGTAGAGGCCTGATGCGCCCGTGACACCTGCAGTTCGGCGTCGCTCTTCAGCGTCGTCGTAGACCGACGCGGCTACCACTCAAGAGGCAGCGCAAACGTTTGACGGATCGCCGGTGAATACATAAGTTCCACACCATCGGGGATCGAATATTCGGGGATGCGCTTATGGAACTCCTCCAACGCGATGCGGAGTTCCATGCGGGCAAGGTGCGACCCCAGACAGCGGTGAGGTCCTGCACCAAACGCGAGATGCCGGTTCCCTTCTCGTTCGAAATCGACCCGATGCGGATCGTCGAACTGCGGGTCGCCATTGGCAGCGCCAATACCAATGGTGACGCCATCTCCCGGTTTGAGCGTAAAGCCGCGCAGCGTGTGCTCCTGTTTGACAACACGGGCGACAACCGACACCGGTGTCTCAGTCCGCAACATCTCTTCAATTGCTCCGTCGATGAGCTCGGGTCGATCGACGAGAAGTTGGCGTTGTTCGGGATTGCGCGCGAGATATGCGACCATGCAATCCAGCGTGGCCGTCACCGTGTCGAGCCCTGCCAGCAACATGAGGTGACATATCCCAAGCAACTCGTCGTCGGTGAACGACCGTCCGTCGACCTGCGCGTGCACGATTCGCGACAGCAGATTGTCGTCGGGAAGCTCGCGACGCATCGCGATCGCGTTCTCGAAGTATTTCGTAATGAGTTTGCCAGTCTCTTCACGAATCCTCTGTGCGCCGTCGAAGTCGCCGGGTTCCACATCGGGTCGAATCGTGTTGTCGCGCCATTGCAAAAACTCCGGGAGGTCGCTTTGCGGCATCCCCATCAACCGCAAGAACACCGTCGACGGGAGCGGCGTGGCGAATGCTTCATGAAAATCACAAGCGCCGTCCGCAACAAAGCGATCGATGATTTCCCCGACGAGCATCCGAACATCGTCTTCGAGTGCGGCCATTCGCTTCGGCGAAAATTCAGGATCGAGCGTCCGACGATATTTTGCGTGTTCGGGTGGATCCACTTGGAGCGGAATGAGGTTGTGTTCCTGGCCAATGTCGACAGCGTCGGGTGCCGACGAAAAGACTTCCGGATGCCGCAACGCCCACATGACATCTTCGTAGGTCGAGAGCAACCAGTTGTCGGGACCGCTCGCAACGAGCGCCGACGTGCGCGCCACCGGGCAACGCTCGCGAATGATCGCGTAATGCGTGAGCGGATCGGCCGCTGCTTCCATCGAGAACAACACGTTCATCGCGTCGAACTCGACGTCGGCGAGCCCCGCTTCTGGTTCCGTGCCTTTGGGTTCCGCGTGCTCAGGAGTTGTTCCAACGCCATATCCGCTCATGGCATGAGCCTATGGCGCGCCGAGCAAGTCGCGTCTCCGGGCAGAGGAGGACCTCGCTGGCAATTTCGAACCTCTGATCACCGAGAAGCGACTCGTGTTCGCGAGACTGTGCCATGGTCGAATTCGAATTCCAAGATGTGCTGCCGCTCGCCGACGACGCCACCGAATATCGCCTGCTCACCACCGAGGGCGTATCCACTGTCGAACTCGATGGTCAAGAGTTTCTCAAGGTGGATCCGTCAGCGATCACGGCACTCACAGCACAGGCGATACACGACGTCTCACATTTTCTGCGCACAGCACATCTCGCACAGCTCCGCAAGATTCTCGACGACCCGGAAGCCTCAGCGAACGACAAATTTGTCGCGCTCGACCTCTTGAAGAACGCCGCGATC
>JBBRPC010000031.1:0-23635 GCA_038228615.1 Acidimicrobiia bacterium
CATTCGTGTCGTCGCCCCCGACGTCGGCGGCGGTTTCGGCGCCAAGAACGGCGATTATCCCGAAGAGGCTTTGCTTGGATGGTTCGCGCGAGCGAATGACTGTCCCGTGCGTTGGGCCGAAACCCGGACGCAATCGATGTTGAGCCTTTACCACGGCCGTGCCCAGGTGCAGTACTGCGAGCTTGGTGGATCCCGCGACGGCAAACTCATCGCCTACCGCATACGCATCGTGCAAGACGTTGGGGCGTATCCGCACGACGGCGTGTTTCTGCCGTACCTCACGCGGCTCATGGCGGGTGGTGTGTATGAATTGGATCGCGTCGACTGCGAGATCATTGCGCCAGTCACGAACACCACACCGATCGGTGCGTATCGCGGTGCAGGGCGTCCCGAAGCGACTGCGGCGATCGAACGCATGGTCGACAGGTTCGCCGTTGAAATCGCGCTCGACGGTGCGGAGTTACGTCGTCGTAACTTCATCCCTCCCGATGCGTTTCCATACACGACGAGGACCAAAGCAACGTACGACAGTGGGGATTACGAAGGCGCACTCGATAAAGCGCTTGCCGTGTCCGGCTACCCGGAATTGCGCGCCGAACAAGGTCGTCGTCGAGCCGACGGCTCGACGAAACTCATTGGGATTGGTCTGTCGAGCTATGTCGAGATCACCAACGGTGACGGCTCGGGTGAATACAGCTCGATCGAGATCACAGCAGGTGGCGGTGCGATCGTGCACACCGGCACGAGCCCGCACGGTCAAGGTCACCACACCGCGTTCGCGATGATCGCGGCGGATCTCACGGGGATTCCGTTCGACAAGATCGAAGTGCGCCACGGCGACACTGACGCGGTACCACGCGGTGGAGGCACTGGCGGTTCTCGATCGTTGCAGGCCGGCGGAAGCGCTGTGTGGCGCGCATCGGAATCGCTTGTTGAACAGGCGAAGACGCTCGCCGCTGATCTTTTGGAAGCAAGTCGCGATGATCTTGTGCTCGACGTGTCGCGCGGCGTGTTTCATGTGGTGGGAACACCGGCGATTTCGCGCTCGTGGAGCGAACTCGCAGGCGCGGCATCGACGCAGCTCGACGCCGGAATCTTGCGCGCAGCTGAGGACTTCGAAGAAACCGCTGGCTCATTTCCGTTCGGAACGCATGTCGCAGTGGTCGAAGTCGACACCGAAACTGGTGCGGTCGAGTTGCTTCGCCACGTCGCGTGTGACGATGCCGGAACCATTGTGAACCCGTTGCTCTTCGACGGGCAGGTACACGGTGGCATCGCATCTGGCGTATCGCAGGCGCTCTACGAGGAATTTCGCTATGACGAGTTCGGAAATCCGTTGACTGCAAATTTCTTGGACTACATGTTTCCTGCCGCGACTGAGTTTCCAAGTTTCGAACGTGTCGTTCAGGAGACACCGTCGCCGCTCAACCCGCTTGGTGCGAAGGGCGTTGGTGAAGCCGGAACGATTGGCGCGACGCCAGCTGTGCAAAATGCGGTAGTAGATGCACTTGCGCATCTGGGCGTCCACCACATAGATATGCCGTGCACGCCCGAACGGGTATGGCGGGCACTCGCCGATCGCTAACGCCAATCGGTAGAACGAGCAAGCGCACCGGTAATCTGGTCGTTTCCCCTGTGAAAGGCCCTGGATGTCCGCGCGCGTCAAACGAGAAGATCTTCGCAACGTCGCGATCGTCGCCCACGTAGATCACGGCAAAACCACGCTGGTCGACGCCATGTTGTGGCAATCGGGAGCATTTCGTGCGAATCAAGACGTCGCCGAACGCGTCATGGATTCGATGGACCTCGAACGCGAACGCGGCATCACGATTCTCGCAAAGAATACGGCTGTGCGTTGGGGCGACACCAAAATCAACATTGTTGATACCCCCGGTCACGCCGATTTTGGCGGCGAGGTTGAACGTGCGTTGACAATGGTTGACGCGATCGTGTTGCTGGTCGACGCGAGCGAAGGACCGCTGCCGCAAACCCGTTTTGTGCTGCGTAAAGCGCTCGAGTTGCATCTGCCTGTGATTTTGGTGATCAACAAGATCGATCGCCCCGATGCGCGTATCGCTGAAGTGCTCGACGAAACCTATGCCTTGTTCCTGGACCTCGACGCCGACGAGCATCAAATCGAGTTTCCGATCGTCTACTGCAATGCGCGGGCCGGGACGGCCACGCTCGACCTCAACTCGCCGAGCGAGAACCTCACGCCGCTCTTTGAAATCCTCGTCAGCACCGTGCCCGCGCCGAGTTATGTCGAGGGCCATCCGCTGCAGGCTCTCGTGACCAACCTCGACGCTTCCCCGTATGTTGGCCGTTTGGCGTTGTGCCGCGTGCAAAATGGTTCGATCACCAAAGGTCAAACCGTGGCGTGGTGTCGCAGCGACGGGTCGATCGAGCGAGCTAAGATCAACGAGTTGTATGTCACCGAAGCGCTCGATCGCATTGATGCAGAAGGTGCGGGCCCTGGTGAAATCATCGCCATCGCCGGTATCCCCGAGATCACGATCGGTGAGACGCTCGCCGATATCAACGATCCCATTCCGTTGCCCATTATTACGGTCGATGAACCGAGCCTTGCGATGACGGTCGGGATCAACACATCGCCGCTCGCGGGCAAGGAGGGCAAGAAGCTCACTGCCCGTCTCGTGAAATCTCGTCTCGATCAGGAACTGGTCGGCAACGTGAGTTTGCGTGTGCTGGATACTGGGCGCCCTGATCAGTGGGAAGTACAGGGCCGGGGTGAACTCCAGCTCGCAATTCTGATTGAAATGATGCGCCGCGAAGGTTTTGAACTGACGGTTGGCAAACCGCAGGTAGTGACCCGCGAAATCAAGGGCAAAGTGAACGAGCCAGTTGAGCGCGTGAGTATCGACGTTCCTGAAGATTTCCTAGGCGTCGTCACCCAACTCCTTGCGTTGCGCAAGGGTCGCATGGAACAGATGGTGAATCACGGGACTGGGTGGATCCGTCTCGAATATCTCGTTCCGGCCCGCGGTTTGATCGGATTCCGCACCGAGTTCCTCACCGAGACGCGTGGCACGGGAATCCTGCATCATGTCTTCGATGGCTGGTCGCCTTGGTTCGGTGAGATTCGAACTCGTGCGAACGGCAGCCTCGTTGCCGATCGAACCGGCATTACCACGAGCTACACCCTGATGAATCTTCAGGATCGAGGTGCATTGTTCGTGAGTCCGGGGATCCAGGTATACGAAGGCATGATTGTCGGCGAGAATGCCCGTCGCGACGACATGGATGTTAACCCCACGAAGGAAAAGAAACTCACGAACGTGCGCGCCGCTGGATCCGATGATCTGGAGCGGCTCACGCCGCCTCGCGCAATGAACCTCGAACAGTCGCTCGAATTCATCGCTGATGACGAATGTGTCGAGGTGACCCCCAAGACGGTGCGGCTCCGCAAGGTCTTGCTTGATATGGGCGAACGTGGAAGAGTTGCGAAATCAAAGAAACCCCCGAAGGTCAACGGCTAGCACATAGCGGAGGAAGCGTGAAGACAGCATCAGGAATGTGCAGAATTGTCGCGGTCGGACTCATGGGGGTAGTCGGGCTAGCGGGATGCGGAAGTAGTAAGAGTGGCGATCCGAATCCGAAGGTGTTCATCGGGAAGTTGAAGACCACCGGTCGTGTGGCGATGGTCGCGGTTGCGCCTGATCTGGTGTCGGGAGAGATCACCTGCCCGACCCCCGTCATGAACAAGGCCAACAAGACAGCAACCTACGTGTGCACAACCAAAACCACCGGCGGTCAAGCGGTCAAGCTCACCGGTTCATCCACATACGCAGAACTCAAGTTGAAAACAAAGGGCGCGTTTCACGGCAAGATCGTGATCTCGGTCGATGGCGTTACGAAGACGACGACGGATTGCCTCGGAAAAGCCTGCCCAGCTGGGCATTGAAGCGAGGCGCCAATGGCCTGGTCCGCGGTGGAGCACCGTCGCGACGGATCTTTTCGAAGAGCAGAATTCCTCCGATGATCGGTGCGAGCGAGAGCGGAATCCAGTACCAACGCCAATCGATCGACTTGTAGATCCACACCACCATCACGATGAGGACCATCGTGATCCAACCGTGAAACCAAAACATCACCTTCGTGGCGGCGTCGTTACGAATGATGACCCAACATACGAAGCCGAGGCAGTATCCAACGGTTTCGATCAGCGCGACCCACTTCAACTGTTCGGCTTTGCGCTCGAGTTCGGTTCGTGGGTCGTCGGCGAATTGCACCATCGTGGGCGAGGCTAGTGCTGCGTATCGACACGCCACTATCGACCGCCGCCGTTGGTAACCCGGGTCGTCACTCCGCGGCTGGACGCAGAATCGGAGGATGTAATCGCTCTGCGCCTCCGTGGCGGTAGAGCTGCGCCGGGCGGCCATCGGTTGGTGCAGTCTCGCCGGTTGGCTCAACGAAACCGGGAGTCCCGAGTACTTTGCGGCGAAAATTTGCTTCGTGGAGAGGCATGTTCCACACCGACTCGTAGACGCGCCGCAACGCTGCGAGCGTAAACGGCTCATCGACAAACGCAGTTGCGAGCGTGGTGTACTCGAGTTTCGCGCGCGCTCGTTCCACCCCTTCGGCGATGATCGTGGCGTGATCAAACGCCAGCGTTGTCGCGCCTGTGAGCCCCAGTTCTTCCAGATGTAAGTCGGCGATGGCAAAAAAGCGTGCGGCGCGTGCGTCGTCGGCCGCGACTGGCTCTTGCGTGACGTTGGTGAACGCCAGATACGCCACGGTCACCATGCGCATCCGGGGATCGCGACCAGGCGTCCCGTAGCTCTTGAGCTGTTCGAGCCAGTTCGCCGCGATCGCGACCCCAGTTTCCTCGGCGAGTTCTCGTTGTGCTGCGGTGTCGAGGTCCTCGTCGATCTCCACGAACCCCCCTGGGAGCGCCCACTTGCCCTGGTGGGGGTGGTTCGCTCGTTCGACAAGCAACACACTCAGGCGTTCCTCGCGGACCGTGAGCACAACGACGTCGGCGGTGACGCCGATGATTGGCCATGCGCTCGGGTCGTAGCGGGCAAGGAATTCGGCTTCGGTACCTTCGGCGTCCGAAATTTGGTCGTCTGCGTGGCGAGGTCCGACGGTTGCATCCACGTCGGCATGCTATTTGCCAATGTCGAGCTTTGAGGTCGGTGGCGTCGTGGCATCTACAATCTGACGCCCCGTCAGATTTGGTTTGGAGCCCGAGCGATGACAGCCACACTGCCCGAAACCACGGCCAAGATCGAGATCCCGAAGATCATTAGTGTCGATGACCACGTGGTGGAACCGGCCCATCTCTGGCAGACCTGGCTTCCCGAAAAGTTCAAGGCGGCCGGGCCCCGGGTCGAACGGCGTGGCATCGGATCGATGAAGCACGTGGGTGGCGGGGCATACGAGCAGACGTTTTCCGACGACGGCCCCAAAGCCGACTGCTGGATATACGAAGACCTCGTGTATATCAATAAGCGACACGTCGCTGCCGTTGGTTTTGAACGTGATTTGATGGGAATGCTTCCCATCACCTACGACGAGATGCGGCCTGGGTGTTACGAACCCGCGGCTCGGCTCGACGACATGGATGTCAACTGGGTCGACGCTTCACTGAATTTTCCGACGTTTCCACGCTTTTGCGGTCAGACATTTAGTGAAGGCAACGACAAGGCGCTTGGGCTCGCGTGTGTGCAGGCCTACAACGACTGGATGATCGAAGAATGGTGCGGTGACTCGCGCGGGCGTTTGATTCCGCTGTGCATCATCCCGCTATGGGATGTCGATCTCGCTGCCGCGGAGGTGGTCCGGAACGCGGCGAAAGGTTGCCACGCCGTGTGCTTTAGCGAAATTCCACCGCACCTCGGCTTGCCGAGTATTCACTCCGGGTATTGGGATCCGCTCTTCGCTGCGTGCGAAGCGACTGAAACCGTGATCAACATGCACATCGGTTCGTCATCGCGGATGCCAGCCACATCAGCCGATGCCCCGAACGCTGTTGCTGCGAGCCTCAGTTTCAACAATGCCATGGCCTCCATGAGCGACTGGATGTTTTCCGGAAAACTTGTGCAGTTTCCGAAGCTGACGCTTGCATACTCAGAAGGTCAGATGGGATGGATCCCGTACATTTTGGAACGGGCCGATGACGTGTGGCGCGACCACCGTGCCTGGGCAGGCGTGAAGGAGCTCGTTCCCGAACCTCCGAGCACGTACTACTACTCCAATATCTACTGCTGTTTTTTCAAGGATCGTCACGGTCTTGCGAATCTCGACATCATTGGCGAAAACAATGTGACCTTCGAAACCGACTATCCGCACACCGACTCGACATGGCCAGACACCAAGGCACTCGCACTCGAAATGTTTGCGGATCTCTCGCAGCCGATCGTCAACAAGATTGTGCGCGAAAACGCCGCGCGCATGTTGCATCTTCCCAAATAGCTCCGTGGAAATCGTTGAACAGTCAGCGGTGTATCCGCCTGAGCATCACGTCTTGCGCGATCTCGCGCTTGAGGTGCAATCTGTCGGCGCCGTAAATCGCGCCTGGATGCCAGTCACCGACAACATCTGCAATGCTCGCGGGCGCGTCCATACGGGTCTTGTTGCAACGATGATCGACGCGATCTGTGGTGGCCTCGCCGCGGTGGCAGCAGCGCCGGGCTGGATAGCCACGGCCGACTTGACCATGCACGTTGTTCAACCGCTCGTCGGCGATGAGCTTGGGGCGGTTGCGAAGGTACGGCGCGCCGGGCGAACGACCGTCGTACTCGAGGCGGAGGTATTTGCTGATGGCAACGAAGGCGACCCGCTCGCCGTCGCGACGGCGACGTTCTCTGTGCTCGAGCGCCGCGATGCAAATCCGATACTGACCGCGACCGGCGATACCGCTGAATCCCGGCACCCCTTTGTCGGACGAATCGGATCGTTCGCCGAACCAGCCTATTCCGCGTGCGGATTTCGCAGCTCTGCGCATGGAATTGAAGTCGATGTGCATGAATACATATTGAACTCATTGGGTGGCGTCCAAGGCGGCGTCCTCGCGTGTCTTTCGGATGCGGCTGTCGTGCAAGCGTTAGGAACTGAATTCGAAACAGTGGACCTTCACCTCGTGTATCTCGCACTCGCAAAGCAAGGTCCTATCAGAGCCGTGCCGACGGTCCTGCGACGTGGCGATGCAAACGGATCGGTCGCAATCGACATGAGTGATGTTGGAGCTGGCCGTCGTACGACTGTCGCGAACTGCGTCGGTGTGTTGTGGTAGCTGACGGGGTTGGCGACGGGCGCGGCGTCGGCCGGTTTATGGGATTGGCGATGCGGGAAGTGGTCGATCCTGGACGGCCAGTCACGCTGGTCGCCGAGAGCGAAATTGTGCCGTCGATCATCGATGAGAACGGATTGCTGCACGCCGGGGCGTTGTTCACCATGTGTGACTGCGTCGCGGGTTTCTGCGGTGGTCTGGGGGCGTTGCCGGATGGCTGGGTCGTCACAACCAACCTGATGATTCGTTCTGAACCCGTAGTGGTCACCGCTCCCTTGCAACTTGTCAGCACAGTGTTGCGTCGCGGTAGGAACGCTGTTGTCACAGAAGTGCGAGCGCGCGATGCGCTCGACCAAGTCGTTGCCCACGGAACGCTGACCTCGGCGGTACTCACCCCATCCGAGGGTGTGCCACATTGGGAGCGTCCGGCGCATCTTGATATGCATGCACCGCACGATGGACCTCACTTCGATACCTGGCTAGGAATTACAGTCGACGGGAGCGATGTCGTGCTCGAACTCGTCGACGACTTGCGAAACCCATGGGGCATCATGCACGGAGGGGTGACGAGCGCGCTTGTCGACGCCGCCGCCAAACATGCAACTCGCTTGGCTCGTTCCGACGCTGGTCGACGCGTCCGCACCAACGACGTTGCGCTCCATTTTCTTGCCCCAGCAAAGGTGGGTCCTGTGTATGCCTCTGGTCGTGTGCTCGGCGTGCGACCCGATGGAACGATCGTCGAGGTTGAAGTTCGCGACCGGGGCGCTGACAATCGCCTCGTCGCATTCGCGATAGCTACCGTCGGCAATGTTCGCCGGAGCTAGTTGACTCCGGGGGCACCGCCGGGAGCTGGTGTCAGGGTTGCGTTGAGCCCGTCGATCGTTTCCGTCAGACCAGCTAGTTGTTGGAACCCGTCGTTGAGGGTCGTTGCCGAAGCGAGCAACGTTGCACTCGCTCCGTCTCCTGCGAGCAGTGCGGCGAGCGAATCTCCAAGATTTGCATCGCCCTCGACGAGTTGATCCAGCGACGCCTGCAATTCGCCGAGCGCGGTTCGTAGGTCGGTCACGTCGTTGCCGTCGGCCTCAAATTGGTCAACGAGCGCAGCGACTTCATCGATTTGTGTTTGCATATCGGCGATCGCCGTATCAATCCGGTCCGCTTTGCTCGTGAGGCGAGCCTTGCGGATGTCGAAGCGAAGGTTGTTGTTTCGCGCCAAGGCATCGCGACACGCGGCGCGGGCTGCATCGAACGTGACTGCGGCATTGAGCCGTACCCTGGCATCGTTGAGCGCGGCGTGATCGGCGCCGACCGATCCACCAAGCACAGCCTTGTGCGGACCGGTCAAATGCACGCTCGCGATGATTGCGTTGGTCAAGTTTGTGAAATCGCGATCGACTCGCCCGATCTGGTGACCGCATTCCTGTTGCACTCGCGCGACTTGGCTTGTTCTGCGACTCGCCCGATTCTCCCTGGCAAATGCGTCGCCGGCGAGGGGCGCAAAGAGCGTGGCCGCGGCGATCGTCGTGACGACACTGGTCTTGACCAGACCCGTCGTGCGCATTTTTTGGCCGAACATGCAAAGCTCCGAGGGTCGAGCTCCCAGCCAGACCTGAGCTTGTCCATCGGCAGATTGACGCTCGAAACTTCAGCGCATTGCCACGAAAAGTGTCGCTAGCTCGCCAGACTCACTGCAATGTTGGCTGGTACAGGCATGGGTTCGACGAGTATCGCCTCACGGGCACGTGAAAGTGCGGCTTTTGCAACGGGATCGACGATCACCAAACCGTTGAGGAGCGATGCCGCGAGGTCGATCGAGTCTGCAGCTTCTTCGACCGTAGCGCCGTCGGTAGCTGTTAACGCCTCGTCGCACTCCCGCACCTCGCAGCGCAGCGCTACGACACCTTCACCTCGATCGTCGTGGTGCACCTGCGCGAAGAGGGCATCGGGGACTCGCATCAATACTGCCGGAACCGGCAGCCAGAGGTACCACGCTTTCGGCGAGGCGCCGAGTGCGATACGTACGCCTTCAGGCGTACGCGCCGGCGTCCAGCGGATGAGTCGGACCTCGTCGGGGTCGGTGAGCATTCCGGCGAATCGGGCAACTTTCGCGGCACCTTCGTCGGTGCCGCTGCGTGCGAGCGCCTCTCGACGGCTCTTGGCATCACCAGCGAGCGCTGCTCCGAGGCGGTCAAATAATCCGAGCCGATAGGCGGCAATTGCGAGAAGTATGGCCATAGCGGCCGCGCCAACCCATCCTGCGAGAGGAACGGTGGCAATGGGGTAGAGCCCGTTCATTCGTTTGACTCCTTGATGAGCGTGACCGCCGGATGCTAACGACACATTTGGTGTAGAGCGCGGCAATCCGCCAAAGTTGTTGCTGCTTCAGCGCTGTGAAGTCGCGATCTCGCCAACTGCCGCGAGCAAACGGTCGACGTTGGCCGGCGTCACATACCGCACTACCCCCGCGCGCACAGCGGCGCCCGTCGATCCGATCCCTAAATGTTGCGCGACTTCAACCGCGTAGCTGTCTCCACTCCAGATTGCGATCCCGAGGTTCGCGAGTGCCTTCGCCACGTCGTCAGGGTGATGGCCGGCAATGTTGAACAACACTGTCGGCGCTCGGTCGATGAGATCGTGGGGGCCGTACACAGTGACGCCAGGTGTCGAGAGCAGGCCGTCGAGCAATGGCGCGAATGTCGCAGATTCGTACCGGGCCAACGTGGCCACGTCTTGTTCCATCATGAATTCAGCTGCCGCCTGCATTGCTGCGATGCCTTCGTAGTTCGGCGTTCCGGTTTCCATCTTTTTCGGCCCGTTGTTCGCGGCCGGCCGCACCTTGTACGGCCGCAACGAATCCAACAGTTCCGGCTCGATCCATAGTGCCGCCGCATGAGGTCCGTACCACTTGTACGCGCTCGTGACGAGCGCGTCGCAGCCAATCGCGGTGATATCGACGACTCGATGTGGTGCCAGCGCGACCGCATCCACGAAGACCTTGGCTCCAGCGGCGTGCGCGACATTTGTGATCGCGACGAGATCTGGCATGGTGCCGATGAGGTTGGAGCTACCGGTGACTGCAACCCAACGGGTGTTGTCCGTGAGGAGCCGCTCAATTGCACCGACGTCGAGGCGTCCTGAGTCCTTGTCGAAGTCGGCGAGCACGTGCTCTGCACCGTGATCGATCGCTGCGAGCGCCCAGGTGGAAACGTTCGCATCATGGTCGAGCTTTGTTCCTACGATGCGGTCGGAGCTGGCAAACGAACGAGCGAGCGCGCGCGTGAACGCAAAAGTGAGCGTGGTCATGTTTGGGCCGAACACGATTGTGTCGCTTGGTGCGTTCAGGAATCGCTGCATCGTCGCGCGCGCGGATTCGACGAGCGTCTCGGTGGCTTCGGCGGCCGCGAAGTAGCCACCTCCGTTTGCGTTGTCGCCGCTCGCCGACCAGCGCCGCGTCGCTTCGATGGCGGTGTCGACCATTTGCGTCCCGGCAGGCCCATCGAAGCGCGCCCAATCACCCTGTGCACCAGGAAACCGCTTGAGAAGTTCGTCGTGAGTCATCTGCTGAAATTTAGTCGTCGTATCCCGGTTTGCGACGTTGTTGTTTCGTCGATGCTCTGTGCTTCTTCGTGTCGACGCGCGCGCGCTTGGCTGTCTGAGACGGTTTTGTCGCGCGTCGAAGAGTCGGGACGCGCAACGCTTCCAACAGTTTCTCGCGGAGTCGTTCCAACGCGAGCTCGCGGTTGCGGGTCTGGGAGCGCGTGTCGCTCGCCGTAACCCGCGCGGTCGGGCCAAGCGCGTCGAGCATGCGTTCGCGCTGTCGTGGGCCGAGGCTGGGGGAGTGTTCGATATCGAACGTCAACTCGACCTTTGTGTTCGATGTGTTCGCGTGCTGGCCCCCAGGACCGCCCGAACCAGTGAAACGCCATTCAATCTCGCTCATCGCGACGCGACACGACCCGTTGATGCGGAGATGCGATGCATCGAGCGGCGGAGACGGCATAGTGCCAGAAGGCTATTGCGACGTTGGCATCGGGCGGATGGCAATAGTTACTTGCGACATCGCGCAAAGTTTGCCATCGTCGTTCGTCATATCCACTTGCCAGACCATCGACGTCCGACCTTTGTGCCGAACACTCGCGACCGCGTGAATTGTGCCGTCGGTGACGGGCCGCAGAAACGTCGTGTTGTTGGATTGGCCCATCACGGCAAGTCCGCGATCGACACCGACGAGCAATGCGCTCCCCATGCTTGCAATCGATTCGGAGATCGACGCGTACACCCCACCGTGAATGATGCCCATGGGTTGTTTCAGATGATCGCCAACTGGCACAGAGCAGCGCATCGAGCCGTCGCTGGCCTGGGGTTCGAACACTGCGTTGAGGAAGCCGAGAAAGGTCGACTCGATCGGCAAGATGGCATAGGGCAGCCGCTCATGCATTGTGTGCTCATAGCTTGCGCGAATTTCTGCGTCCATCGCGCAAACGTAGCTGCGACTCAGGTTGTCACGGCCAATTTCCACGAGTAGTTTGGCCCCGGGAAGGTGCGTCATGCGGGAGCACAGGTACTCGTTTGAGATGCCGCACGCTGCGGCGAGGATTTGGGCGTTGTTTCAGGACTACGACCGTTGGACCGACTACGCCCCAATGGTGCGACGGGTCGATGTGCTGTATCCAGGCGATAGCGATCACAATGGCCGGTTGCGCCGAGTGATCTTCAAGATGCCGCTCGGTCGCGAAGGTTCTGCGCTCGAACTTGTGACCGATGTCGAACCCGATCGCGGGTACACGTACACAATGATCTCAAGCACCCCTGGCAACGATCAGATCGGACACATTCGACTTGACCGGATCGGGGTGAACCGCACGATGTTTCACTTCGACGAGCGATACAACATCGAAAAGGCGCCTTTCAAATGGTTCGAATCGCCGATTTACAAATTCATCAATAAGAACAATGAAGACTCGATGCGCAGAGCATCTGCTTGGCTCACCGCGCATCCGGAATATCGTGCCGATCTCAACGAGACGCTCTCGGAATAGGTCGGGCAACTATGTGCGGTATCGCAGGCATCTTTCATACCGACGGCCGGCCCGTCGATCTCGGCGAGATCGTGCCGATTACCCGCGCGCTCTCGCATCGCGGCCCAGATGGTGAGGGCATCGTGCTCGACGGTGCCATTGGCTTCGGGCATCGTCGGTTGTCGATTATCGACCCCACCGACGGAGGCCGCCAGCCGATGCGTTGCATCGACGACCGTTACTTGATTGTGTACAATGGGGAGATT
The DNA here is from genome assembly GCA_038228615.1 of Acidimicrobiia bacterium. GTDB lineage: Bacteria > Actinomycetota > Acidimicrobiia > IMCC26256 > PALSA-610 > F1-120-MAGs023. The sequence goes on from JBBRPC010000031.1 coordinate 12,537, forward strand.
TTCAACTTCCTGGAGGTGCGGCGTGAATTGGAGCGTCTCGGCCACCGGTTCCGCAGTGAAAGTGATACTGAGGTCTTAGTCCACGCGTTTCATCAGTGGGGCCCCGACTGCGTTTTGCATTTGAACGGTATGTGGGCGTTTGCAATCTGGGATCGCGACGAACGAGAACTGTTTCTTTCGCGTGATCATTTCGGTATCAAGCCCCTCATGTTTCTTGAACGCGATCATCGATTCGTGTTCGCTTCTGAGCTGAAATCGTTCCTCCATCTGCCTGGATTCACGGCGCGCGAAAACGAAGCGCTCGTGTATCAAACTCTCGCGGCACGTGCGAGTGCGATCGCCGACAACGACACGCTCATACAAGGAGTCGTGCAAATCCCAGCTGGGCACAACATGATCGTCCGGAGTGACGGGCACACGATGTGGCGTTGGTGGAACACTCTGCATCACATTCCGGAGGTTCCGAAGCGTTTCGAAGATCAAGTCGAACAGTTTCGAGAGCTATTTGTCGACGCGTGCCGATTGCGGTTGCGCAGTGACGTTGCCATCGGAACGTGTCTCAGCGGTGGTGTTGATTCGAGTGCGGTGCTGTGTACGTTGGCGGAAATCGAACGAGGTCGCGACGCTGGGCGTGCCATTTCATCAAATGAACGTGTGGCGACCGATTGGCAACGCGCTTTTGTCGCGACGTTTCCTGGCACGAAATGGGACGAGCGGACTTACGCCGAAGTCGCCATTCGACATACTGGTGCCAAGGCTCGAATGCTCCCCGTGACAGGGGAACTTGTGCAAGCCGACCTGCGGCAGTTTGCGTACGACTTCGAAACGATCGGGCGTGCGCTCGTCGCACCTATCTGGTGCATCTACCGGCATCTTCGAAACGATGGCGTCGTCGTGTCGCTCGACGGCCAGGGTGCTGATGAGCTTCTCGCGGGGTACACAGATCAGGTGATGACCGCCGAGGGTGGCCACAGCTTCCTTCGCTCGCCGTTGCGCAGCGCCGATCTTTTTCGTACTCGGTATGGCATGTACGGTCGTCGAATCCCCGCGCTCGTGGCCGCGCGTTCCGTATTGCAACGAACGAAGCGTCGTGTCCGTGCTGGCAATACACAGGTGGGAAGTGAAGCTGGGTCGGCGCCGCTGATTGCGGAATGGAGTGGCGAACAGTTTCAGCTCCCGGCGATCGATAACGAAGCGCTCGCGTCGAGCAGCGCGTTCGAACGAAAACTGTATTCACAATTCCACTACGACAAACTGCCAAATCTGTTGCGTTTTTACGACCGGCTTTCGATGGCCCACGGCGTTGAGAGCCGCATGCCGTTTATGGACTGGCGTGTGGTGACCTTCGCATTTGGTCTCCCAGAGGAAGCCAAGGTTGGCGACGGTTTCACCAAACGAATTCTGCGCGAGGCAATGCGCGGAACAATGCCAGAGTCACTGCGCACTCGCAAACTCAAGACGGGGTTTACATCGCCGATGCCGAACTGGTTCAACGATGGCCTCGACCGATGGATATTGCGCGAAATCGACACGCCGACGTTTCGAGATCATCCAGCATGGAACGCGTCCGCTGTGCGCGAATTCGTTTCGGGACGATGCGGAAATCGGAGTTGGACGTTGCAGGACTGCGAGCGTGTGTGGCCGATTGTGCAGGCGCACATGTGGCGGACCTCGTTCTTCGATGACCGACCCGCGCTGGCGCAAACGTTGCCCGAGTATCGAACGTATATGGAGGTTGCAAATGGTTGAGGATCTTCAAGATCCGCGCCGCACCGAGCCGTCGTTCGTGCTGAGCGAGCGACCGATGCTCGAAGACTGGCTCGAGTTTCACCGCACGACGTTGCTGATGAAGTGCGAAGGGCTGAGCGATGAGGAGCGGAAGCTGCGGCCAGTGCCAAGCTCAAAGTTGTCGCTGCATGGCCTTGTTCGCCACATGGCGGAAGTGGAACGCAACTGGTTTCGCCGCGTACTACTTCGTGAGGCTTCGGCACCAAGCATCTGGTGCGACGATGCCATTGACGACAGCGAACTGTGGCCGCTCGATGAAGCCTATTGGGACGCGGATGTGGCGTTGTGGCACGCGGAGTGCGCGGCGAGTCGAGTTGCGGCAGCGTCGCGGCTGCTCGACGACACTGGTCTGCGACGAGGCGAGCCCTGTTCGTTGCGTTGGATCTACGTGCACATGATTGAGGAGTACGCACGCCACAATGGGCATGCCGACCTGATCCGCGAATTGATCGACGGGGACGTCGGCTGTTAGCTCAACTGTGGTGAGTGTCTTTGATGTCGAGCAGTTCTTGCGGGAGCATCTCGATGCTGGTAGTCGCGATGTCGAACCGATCGGCGCTGGAGCATGGTCCCAATGCTTCGGGTTCCGAACGATTGATCGCGACCTTGTCGTGCGATTCGGCGCGCACGTAGAGGATTTTGAAAAGGATGCCAAGGCTTCGGAATTTGATTGTGCAGCGTTGCCGATACCGGCCGTCTTGGAGATAGGACAAGCCCTCGGTAGTCACTTTGCGATTTCTGAGCGAGTGCGCGGCCATCCGCTTGAATCGTGCAGTGCTGCACAATGGAGAGGTGTCCTTCCGTCGCTGATCGACGCGATGGAGTCGATGCGCGAAATTGCGGTCTCGGACACTGATGGCTGGGGCGTGTGGGATGGTCGAGGTCACGCGCGGTACGCCGGCTGGCGCGAATTCCTGCTGTCTGTGGGCGACGATTCACCACTACATCGCACTCACGGCTGGTCGCAACGGCTACGAAATTCGCCGGGCGGCGACGCCGCGTTTCGTTGGGGTTACGAATTGCTTGCGGAGATCGCTGCCGACAACGCGCCCCACAATCTGGTGCATTGCGACTTAATCAATCGCAATGTGCACGTCCTCGATGACAAGATTTCGGGCATTTTTGACTGGGGCTGTGCCATGTATGGAGACCACCTCTACGAACTTGCACTGTTCGAGTTCTGGGCGCCATGGCACCGGGAGCTTGACATCGTCAGTCTTCATGAACTGGTCGACCAACGGTGGATCGCTGCGGGTTACGCGACGACGGAACGCCAGGAGCGACGGCTTGCGTGCTTACTGCACATTGGTCTGCAGCACTTGGCGTACAACGCATACCTTGAAGATTGGACGACGCTCGCTCAGGTCGAAGCTCGAATGCGGGTGTTGGTTGGTGAACGAGGTTCGGATATTGCTCATAGGTTGCTCCGATGACTCAACGTGTCATCCAATGGACCACCGGCAATGTGGGGCGTAGATCGCTTCGAGCGATTCTTCGAAATCCTGATCTTGAACTGGTTGGCGTGTTCGCTCATTCTGGCGAGAAGGTCGGACTCGACGCCGCCACGTTGTGCGGCCATGATGTGCTCACCGGCGTGTTTGCCACCAGCGACGTCGATGCACTCCTCGCGGTCGGCGCGGATGTTTGTTCGTACAATCCGATGTGGCCAGATGTAGACGAAATGTGCAGGATCCTTGCAGCTGGAATCAACATCTGTTCGACTGCCGGATTCATCACAGGGCGCGCACTCGGTGCGCATGCTGTTGCCCGCATTGAAGCTGCCGCGCAACTCGGTGGATCGACAATGTTCGGCACTGGAATCAACCCCGGTTTCGCGAATCTGTTCGCGCTCGTGAGCACACAGGTTTGTGACCGCATCGATCAAATCCGAGTGATCGAATCTGTCGACTCAACCGACTACGACTCTGGAGACACGGAGCTGAGTGTCGGCTACACACTGCCCATCGACACTCCAGGTCTGCAAGCCAAGACTGAGCAGGCGACGCTCGTATTTGCTGATGCAGTCGCGATGATGGGCGACGCGCTCGGGGTCGTGCTCGACGAGATCACGTTCGATGCCGAGTACGCCGCTGCCTCTCAAGCCGAGGACCTTGGCTATATCACGATTCCCCAGGGTGGCGTGGCGGCGATCGATGGCAGGTGGCGAGGGCGTTTGGCTGGTCGCGACCTGATCGTCTTGAACTTCCAATGGATGAAGGGCCACCATGTCGATCCGCCGTTCAAAGTTCGCCATGGGTATCACGTCGAAATCAGTGGGGAGCCAAACGTCCATTCGCAACTGATGATCTTTCCTGGTCGCGGCTGGGATGAACAAGGGTTCATGGGCCTTGGAATGATCATGACGGCGATGCCGTCGGTCAATGCGATTCCGGCGGTCGTGGCCGCAGCGCCTGGAATCGCGACGTATGCGACGCTCGGTTTGGTGACAGCTGGCGGCTACGTCAGCGGATGAGCACTGTTGCGCGAAGGATTGCGTCCACGGTTTGTGGCTGTTCGAGGCTCACGTAGTGCCCGGAATTCCCGACGCGGTGAAACGCAACGTGCGTTGGCAGCGACGCGAGTGCGGTGGTCGCCGCTGGGGTCCTGTCGTGTTCTCCGCTGATCAGTGTGATTGGTCCGTTCCAACTTTGCGCAAACGCGGAACGGTCCTGTCGGGAGTGAAAAACGCCAAGACCTCTGACGATGTCTTCCACTGGCTGTGCCACCGCGATCGCGCGGGCCGACTCCACGACGCCCGGATCGGTGGTCGGCCCGAAGAGCGGCGCCCAGTAACGTTGCCATGCAGCTGCAATACCGTCTTCGTTGAGCATCCGAATCGCTGTGTCTCGGGCCATCGGGTCTGGTCGGTGTGATGCTTTTGCCCCGATGAGAACGATTGCCGCGATCCGTTCAGGCGCGATGCGTGCTATTTCGAGTGCACAACTCCCGCCGATGGAATTACCGATGAGCGTCAACGTTCCACTTCCTGCGGTCTCCAACACTCCGTGTGCCCAGGCTTCGAGTGAATCGCCGAGATCGTAGAGCCGTGGCGCGATCGTGTCGTCGTCGAGTCGGCGAAACGCGTCGGTCCACATCGTGGCGTCGAATGGCAACGCATGGAGGAACACCAAGGTCATGGTCGTGACGCTATGACGTGTTGGGAAGTTGGGCAACAAAACTGGTGTGGAGCGTGAGTGCGCGCGATGATTTCGGCATGACACATTTCAAAGTTGGCGACAAGGTGATCATCACCGAAGGCGATTTCAAGGGTGAACGGGGCGCGATCGTCGACAAACACGTCATCGGCGATGGCTTGACGGTGGCGCTTGAGAAACACGGTAAGGAGATCAAGACCCACGAAGCTCACGTGAACAAGCTCGACAAGGACTAATCGGGCCGGTCCGGCAAAGACGTCAGACAAAGACGTCAGACAAAGACCTCGTCGAACAGATCGCACATCGCGCGCCACGAGCGTTTGTCGGCGACCTCGTCGTAGGCAACGCCGGGAAAATAGACGCCGACTGCCAGCGGGTTCGTGAAGCTGTGGTGCACGCCACCGTAGAGATTCAGCCGCCAATCGACGTGTGCAGCTTCCATTTCGGTTTCGAAGTCGAGTCGTTGTTGGACAGGAATGAACGGGTCGTCGCAGCCGATGCACATCAGTACCTTGGCGCGGATCTGCGTGGCGTCTTCGGGGCGGCTCGTGCCAAGGCCAGCATGAAAGCCAACTACCGCCCGGAGATCGGCACCGCTGCGTGCCAACTCCATTGCCAACGTTCCACCGAAGCAGTAGCCGATAGCCGCGACGCGTGATTGATCTGCCAGCGGCTGTTCGAGCAACACTGCGAGACCGGCTTTCGCGAGCCCACGCGCGCGGTCCGGGTCGGCCATCAGTGCGCCGAGTCTCGGCATCATTTCGGCGCGGTCGAGCGTCACCCCGTCGCCGTGATAGTCGAGTGCAAATGCTACGTAACCGAAGTCGTTGGCGAGCCGTTCAGCTATGTCCTTGGCCGTCGAGTCGAGACCAGGTCCCTCGTGACACACGAGGACCGCGGGCCTCAGGCCATCACCGTCGGGAACGGCGAGATGCCCGATGAGGCGAACGTCGTCGTAGTGATACTCAATATCGCTGGAGTGCATGCTCATCACCTTACGCTCGAATCGAATCTCAGAGGCGAGAAGTCGCGTCCTCGACGCAATCACGAAGAGCTGGGTGCTAGAAGACTGTGTGCCGCCACACCAAGCCTTGCGTTAAGGAGACAACATGACCAATTTGCGCGACCGTCCCAATACCGCTCTGTTAGTCGTCGACGTCCAGAACGATGTTGTGGCAAACGCCTACCGTCGCGATGAAGTGATCGCGAACATCGGTTCCCTGGTTGATAGGGCCCGCGCCGAACAGGTGCCCGTGATTTGGGTACAACACACCGACGACAACCTCGCCGAAAACAGTGTCGGCTGGCAGTACGTGTCGGAGTTGCAGCGCCAGGAATCAGAGCCGTTGGTGCACAAGAAGTACGGCGATTCCTTCGAGGACACGACCCTTGAGTCACAACTTGCGCAGCGAGGTGTGGGTCGGCTCATCGTCGCTGGTGCCCAGACAGATGCGTGTATTCGCTCAACGCTGCACGGCGCGTTCACGCGTGGCTACGACACGATCCTTGTCGGTGATGCGCACACCACCGATGACTACTCCCAATATGGCCTACCAACGGTCGACAAGGTGATTGCTCACACCAACATGTACTGGAGTTGGCAGACAGGGCCTGGCCGTGTTGCCAAGGTGTTAGATGCCGGTGATGTCAAGTTCGACGGGTAGTCAAGCGCACGCGACGCGAATGGTTCTATGACACCGATGCTGGTTTCGTCATCAGCACGCGACCTGTCCTGGCGGTGTAACGCTCGAAGTTCTTGTCGACTCGCGTTTCGACAGCGGCGAAACCAAGGCGTTCGTAAAGGCGACGGGCCGGATTCTCGATGTCGGTGATGAGCGACATCATCGGCGTGTGTTGTCTCGTTGCTTCGGCATCGAGCCATTGCAGCAATTGAGCGCCAATGCCCGATCCACGCTGCGACGGATGGACTTGAATTTCGCCGATATAGAAGCTGGAGGATGGCACCTCGATGCGCACCGCTTTGCGTGCTACGAGCCTCGGTCGCATCGAGAACACGCGAAAGCCCAGTGCTCGGACTACGTTCGCGATGAGTCGGAAATTCATTGGCATATCGTCTGATTCGCCAATCGAATATTGCGCGAAGCCGACGACGAGACCTTTGGTCTCACATACAACGTACGGACGCACTGGGTCGGTGACGCCCATTGTTTTCACCAGGGCAGCACCAAATCGTCGGCCGTGCGCGACGTCGCCCGCGAGGCCAAGGATCGCAGGACTTGGCTCCGAATGTTGGATCTCAACGATCCGGTCGATGTCGGTGGCCAAGGCCATCCGGAAGGTGCACTCCACAGCCGCAGGTTATGGTCGAGCTGTCGGTGCATCGTCGTCGCCGACGAGAGTTGCCAGACGATCGATCGAAGCTGCAAGGCGCTGGCTGGTGGTGGCGCGTGCTCGCGGGTATCGGCCTTCGTCGTGGAGGTCGGTCCAGTCGTAGGTGTGTGTGATCAACGAACGCTCGTCGTCGATCGGCTCTATTTCCCAGCGCCAGAGATGTCCGACCGGCGGCTGACCAGGTTCGGCGGGTTTCCAAGCGATGAGCCGATTCTCTTTGAACTCGACGACGTGGTTCTCGCGGACGGCTCCCCCGGTGAGCGTCATCGCGAACACGTCGCCGATCATGCGCAGCCGCTGACTACCAACGGCCGAAGCCAGATTGTCGTTGCCGTCCCATTCCGGTTGTCGAGACGGGACGGCGATGGCCTCGAAAATCCGATGCGGCGCTGCGCGTACTGCTCGTGATGCGGAAACGACTCTGATTTCGGTCGATGACATCGACCAGTATTGCATGCAACAGAACGCGACCCACCGGCAATTGCGGAGGTCGCGCGTGGTGCAGGACCGTCGCCCACCGGGACCGTATGAATAAATGGGAGGCGCGGTGCACGACATGTCGTGATTACGCTCCGACGGTGGAGAACATCAGCCGGGATTTGCGGAGCTACTACGAAGCCGAAGCGACGCTGCGGAAACGGAAGCCGCTGTCCTCCATGCGCGTGGCGCTGATCGATGAGTACATCTTGTTGCTGCGCGATGAGGGCCGGCGATCGGTCATTGACTTCGGTGCAGGACCTGGGCTCGATGGTGCGCGTTTCGTCAACGCCGGTCATCGCTACGTCGGCGTCGACCTGGCGCACGGCAACGCTGTGCTGGCTGGCGAAAACAATGTCACGGTCGTCCAAGCGCACCTCGGAGCGCTCCCGTTCCAGCCGCGCCGATTCGACGCTGGCTGGTCGATGAGCACGCTGATGCATATCCGTGAAGTCGATACCGCCGACGCTTTGCACGAAATGATTGCGGTGCTTCGCCCGGGTGCGCCGATGCATGTGGGCTTGTGGGGCGGCCCCGATGGCGATGTCATCAGTGAGCAAGGTATCGATGGCCAGCGCCGGCTGTTCAGTCTCCGCTCGTTCCGCCGGAACCAGGAACTTCTTGGGGCTTTTGCGACGATCGAGTGGTCGACGTCTTGGGACTTCGGGCCCGAGGAATGGCCGTATCACCTGTTCCGATTGCGGATCGGTGACTGAAGAGCGGTCGAACCAATGCCAGCTCTCCTCCGAGAGGCGCTTGAATAGCGCTCGGGGATAAGGCATTCTGGGCGGGTGTACGCCGCGACCGAACGGGCAGCAGTGAGCGAATTTCTCGACATGCAGCGCGATGCATTGATCGAAAAATTGCAGGGTGTCTCTGACGAGGATGCCCGACGCGCACCGACTGTGAGTTCGTTGTCGCTTCTGAGTTTGGTCAAGCACTCTGCAATCTGGGAGCGTCGCTGGTTCCAAGTCGTCGTCGCCGGACGCAGATTCGCGGGCGAGTGGCCTGAGGTGTCACCACAAGACGAGAACGCGTTTCGGCTCTCCGACTGCGACACCGTTGAAACCGTTATCGCCTACTACCGGGAACAGATCGCTGCTTCGCAGGAGATCGTCAGGACGGTTGATCTCGACGCGCCGTGTGCATGGCCGGAGATGGCGGGGAACCTTCGGTGGGTGGCTGTACACATGATTGAGGAGACCGCTCGACACGCCGGCCATGCCGACATCATCCGCGAGACCATCGACAGCATCTGCTGATAAGGAAATTAGGGAAAGCTTAAGTCGCCCGGCGATGTTGGATGCAGAACGCGTCAGCTTGTCGGTTGCGATCCGGACTGAAGCCAGTGCGCGCATTCCTCACCGAGTTCCGCGATAGCCAGCGATTCGTATTCGGTCGATTCCTCGGCTGTCAACACATCGCGCCACCGGCCGTTTTCGCCTTTGTTGATGAATACTTGGGCGCCGCCGTCCCAGAACGCACCACCGAGCGGGACGCTCTTGGTCGCGTGTTCCTTCATCCAATCAAAGGAGCAGTATTCGAGGATCGCGGGCCAGTCGGCTTCGTCGACCTCGATATCGAGGAACGTTGCGAATCGTCGCATTTCACCCTCCAAGTCACGCTTGAGGTCGTTGAAATGTACGAGCAGGACGTTGGGAAGATTCTTGATGGCCCACCAAGTGCGGATGTTTTCCCAGAATGGCCAGAACGGATGACCATCGCGCTCGATCCAGTCATGCCAGTACTCGCGGATGTCGGCCGGGGGCGTTTCGATGGGCGGGCCGACGCGGCCGGGGGTGTCGTTCAGGGCTCCGTACCACTGCGCGTTGGCGTTTGCATGGTGGTTGTACATGCTCCACACGACGTCGCGTCCATCGCGTCCGATGTAGATGTACTTGGCCTTCGGTGAGTACACAAGTGCATCGAGAGGTAAATGCGTTTTCACGAACCGGCGGCCCGTTTGGGCCTCAACGTCGGGAAGTTTCACTTCCTTCGGAGGCACCCGAAGATCGATCCACGGTGACAGGTGGGCGACCTCAAGCTCGGGATCGGGCCCGAGCAACATCTGCGCGATCATCTGTTGCGTCCAGGTGGTGCCAGACTTGGCGTACGTCGCGATCACGATGTCGTCGTCGCGAAACGTGAAGTCGTTCCAGATCGTCGAGTCGAAGTGATGGTTCTGGAACTCGCGCTGCTTCGTTGGCCACACCAGATCAGTCATGGCTTGAGGCTTTCACACCTCGCGGCGGTGCAACAAGTGTGTGTGCAACCGACATGGGATCGGCCTTGAACGCCCGACATGCCCCTGCGGAAGTGCCGTGCGAGTTCAATGCGGGAGTGCAGACCTTGGTTTCGGTTTGCAACTCTGTCTCAACCTCGATCTCCAGGCTGCCGAACACATGGGAAACGAGCGTTCGACGCTCGTCTCTTTGCCATGGACGAAACCGACCCAACGCCCCCGCTCAACACCCCCGCCAGCATCGCTGGTTTGCGCGTTGCGGCCGAACTCGGCCGTGGCGCTCGCACGGTCGTCTATCAGGCTGAGCGCGAGGGGCGGACCTATGCGCTGAAGGTGCACAGGGAATCCTCCGGGTTCGATCGCGACTCTGCCGCGTTGGAATTTCGTCGTGAAGCCGGCGCGTTGGTGTGTGCGCACCACCCGGCCCTTCCGGAAATATATGAAGTTGGTGACGTCGATGGTCGCCCATATCTCGTCATGGAATTGCTCGACGGTCGACGTCTCTCGGAGGTTCTTGCACAGGGACCGCTCGAGCCCGGCCAGCTGATCGCGATCGCTATCGACCTTGCCGAGGGCCTCGCGGCAGCCCATAGCCAAGGTCTCGTGCATCGGGACGTCAAACCCGACAACATCCTGCTTGTCAACGGACACGCGAAGCTCATCGACTTCGGGCTGGCGACACGCGCGGGGAGCACGGGCCCTACCGATATCGTCGCCGGTACCATGCTCTACTGTTCGCCGGAACAGAGCGGGATGCTGCGCCGTCCTGTCGACGCCAGATCCGATTTGTATTCGCTTGGCGCAGTGCTGCACGAATGTGCGACGGGAGCGCCGCCGTTCGAGGCGGAGGACGTCGGCGAACTGATTCGCATGCACGCCGTTGTTGCAGCGCCCGATATCTCACTGGTGCCGGGCGATCTCCCCGTGGCACTTCATAGGACGATCGCGAAGTTGCTCGCGAAGGATCCCGACGATCGTTACCAAACAGCAAACGGACTGACTTTCGATCTCGCGACGATCGCGACTGGCGCAACGGGCGACGGCGCATGGCGGCCCGGCACGCGCGATGATGCCGACGACCCGGC
>JBBRPC010000032.1:0-23156 GCA_038228615.1 Acidimicrobiia bacterium
ACGACCTGGCGTTCGGATGTTCGGTCGACGGTGAAACCGTGCAAGACGCGCGCACAATCGATCTCATCTTCAACGTCCCGCGGCTCATCGCAGAACTTTCGAGTGTGCTGCCGCTGTTGCCAGGCGACGTCATCTTCACCGGGACTCCGTCTGGCGTGGGAATCGCTTGCACCCCACCGAGATTTCTTGCTGCTGGTCAAACGCTCGAAACGTGGATCGAAGGGATCGGCACGATCCGCAACCGATGCACCTGACGCGAACAACGCGCGTCAAACGAATCAACCTTTGGGTCAGTGAAACTGCCGATGCTGTGCGACGTCCAGCGCCAAGCAGGCGAGTGAGGCGGTGCATCTCTGCAGTGTGTTATCATACGATCGTATGATTCCCGACCAGCGGCGCGCCAAGAATCGGCGCGACACAGGGGCTCGAGAGCGCCTCATCGATGCCGCGCAGCAGTGCATCCGGGCTCGTGGTCTTGCTGCCACGTCGTCGCGAGCCATCACCGAGCTTGCAGACACGAATCTTGCGTCGATCACGTACTACTTCGGTACCAAGGAGCACCTCGTTGCGGCAGCGCTGGCGAGGGAGCTCAACGAATGGTTACAGCCGGCGCTCGACCAACTCAAGGAGCCTGGCGACCCGGCACTTCGGCTCCTGCTGGCAGTGGAAACGCTCAGCGCGACCTTTGAAGCGCAACGCAGCCAGGCCGCGGCGACACTCGATGTCTTCGCGTACGCCGCACGAGATCCGAGTGGGCAGAGTCCCGTCGCCAAGGCCTGGATCGATCTGCGCGCGCAACTCGGCGCGGTCGTGATCGAGCTGCGAGACGGTGGGACTGTCCCGGCTTGGGTCGACGCCGAAGCGATGGCCGCGCTCATTATGGCCGTGGCCGGCGGAACGGTCCTCGGCGCCGCTGTCGAACCCGCAGCGACGAACCATCGCGAGATAGCGGCCGAGTTCACCAAATTGTTGCTCGCGGTAGCGAACCCTCGCGCGGGCGACTCATGACCCGCGTCCACGCCACAACACAGCGAAAGGAAGCTGCTCATGTCGCAGTCCGCTGAGTCTGTCGGAACGAAGCCGTCCACTTTGGCGCTGCAGGCACGTCGACGATCGTCGCTCCCATTGCGATGGGCCGCAATTGGTGCTGCGGCGGCGGGCCTGCTCGGCTGTGTGGGAGGCCTCGCGTTGGGCCTCGCTGCACACCCAGCAACAGCATTGTTCGCGATCTTCGAAGTCGGCGTCCCTTCGGCACTTGTCGGCGGCCTCATCGGAGTGGTCGGTGGAACGATCGCACTGGGCGTCGTCGCGCGTTCTCGGTCACGACGCGGTCCGCGTGAAGCTTCGCCGCGGGATGTTTCAAGCGTCTGTACCGACCTCGCCGTCACGTTCGGCGCCGCAGCCGTAGTGTTCGCGCGCTGGTCGCTGGATTGGGCGAGCCGGGTTGACACGCAGCGCAGAACAACGTTCATGAACGGCCCGACGAACCTTCTCGCGGCAACCGCGCTGGCGTCGTTTGTACTTTCGCTGCTCGTTGTCTTCAGTCGGCGGCACTGGCTCAGATGGTTGCTGTTCGCCACGACGTTCACGACTGCTTGCAGCGCAGCGGTAGTGGCCCTTTCGAGTATTGCGGCCGCGAACACCAGCACTGTCCACAATGGATTCGGCGCGACCACAACCTCGTACCAACTTGGCGCCGTCGTCGGTTTGGGGGCTGGCCTCCTGTGCGCCGGCTTTGCGCTCTTCGGCGTCCTCCAGTCGATTGCCCCTCACATGCACTCGGACCGCGAAAGGTAGGCCACGTTTCGTCACACCGAGAGCCGCGCTGCGGAGGGTTGCGCTACAGCGCAATGACGGTGACGGTGCCGCTCCACGACTCGATGGAATGTTCGCTTCCCGGGCCAGGGGCGATGTAAATATTGGTCCAGTCGAGATCGCGTTTTGGGATACTTGTGATGACGGTTCCGGTCTGGCCAGATTTGATCGGGAATTTGATCGTCCAAAACGCGTCGAAGTCTGGGCACTTCGCCCCGACCGTGCACGAACCTCCCCACACGTTTGCGTACGCAAGGCAAGCGTTGAGGTCCACGAGATCGCCAGCAAACGGGGAGACCAGCGAAAAAAGTTCGGCATCGCTCCGCTTCAGCAGCGACACTTTGGGTTGGTAGTCCGCGGCCCTCGACACGCAACCGACTTGGTTCCCCGGCCACACCTGAAATTTCCCCGACGCTTTGACCTTCGCAGTCGCCGGATCGGGATAGTCGTTGTGTCCGTCGCCGTAGATGTATTCGAGATGCCATGTCGCCTTGGCGTCTTGGCTGCGGAAGGCCTGACCGAAATTCGGGACGTCGTAGTGACCGGTGGCGGTGCCGTCGAAGATGATTTTGTACGCACCGGTTGGCGGCGCACATGAGAGTTGGTAGGTGTAGTCGTCGCGGTTCGGCGCTTCGCCCGACGCGCCTTGCGGGTCGGCGTTGCCATCGAGTGAATGATTCGGTGAGTCTGCCGGCGACGCCTTGGCGCGGCTTTGGTGGACCGTCACAGTGATTGTGCTGCCGGTGGGATTCTTCGGGATCGCGATGTCGAAGCCGAGTTTGGTTTCGCCGTTCCATTTTGGATTCTTGATCGTGGCGCCGCATCCCTCGAGTGTCACGACACCGTCCGCGTTGGAAGCGTCCATCTCGGCGTCGAACTGCACGGTCGCTGGCGTGTTGGTATTGGGAAGCAGTTGCGAACCGTCGGGTGGCGTGATCGATTCGACTGCGGGCGACAGCACAACCGGGTTCGAATTGCTGGAGATTTGGAAGTATCGGTCTTGGAATCCGTTGAGCGCGAATGCTGCAGTTGTGGCCCGCGCGGGAACTCCAGACTTTCCGAGAAGTCGATCGAAGAGCTTGGGTTCATCGACGGCTTCGAAATTTGCGCAGCCGGTGCTTGCGTGGCCGAAATATGTTGTCGATCCAAAGCTGGACGCCAGGCCTATTGATTGGCACGCGAGCACGTCCACGAGTTCTATTTGGCTGCCGCTGAAGTAGTGAGCGATGCCCGCGGCGCTTATTCCGATCCATGGCCGCGCCCCAATGCCTGCGTTGCTCGGGGTTCCGTCGGCCTTCGGTCGCGAGCCATCGCCCGGACGCCAAGAGACCTGCGTCGGTGCCCACGCGACGTTGCCGCCGCCGTAGGGATCGACCAACCAACTCGCGTCGATTCCTTGGGCTATGTACTGCTTATACGCGCGCTGTTCGGCAGCCCACGTTGGATACCACTCGAGTTGTAAGCCGGGCGGCAACGCCGATTCCGCTGGCTTGGCTGTGGTGGAGGTTGGTGCTGCGGTGTTCGATGACGTCGTCGGCGGGATTGACGCGGCCGGGTCGATGAAGGTCCCGCATCGACTGATCGCTTTGCCGGTTGTGCACGTCTGAAAGTTGCCCGACTGATCGAACCCGTGACCGTTAAAGATGATGACACTCGCATTCTTGGCCATCGACTTGAAGTTCTCGAATGTCGCGCCGCCTTGGGATCCTGCGCCCTCAGTCACGTCTTTGAACTGGGTCACTTCGTAGCCCTCGGTCTTGAGTTTCGCAGTGAGATCATCGAGGAGCGTGCGATCAGACGGATCGAGGCCAAACAGGTTGTAAATATTGACGACGTTGTTATGAGGAACCTTCGCTCCGCTCGCGCCGGAATTGGACCCTGACGAAGAGCCGCCGCCTTGTGGTGATGTGGCGGGTGGCGCGGCGGTGGTGGCGGGAACACTGCCCGGCGGTCGGCCGAGCCCCTTCGGGCCAACCTTTGCCCCGCCAGTGTTCAGTGCGACGACGGCTGTGCCGATTGCCAGCGATGCGGCAACGGCTGCGATGGTCAGCGAACGTGCGGTTGGTTGCACCATCACACTGTGGTCCTGGGTTGGTTGAGACGCGCGGCCGTGAGCAGTGTGGCGCGTGCTGAGACTGCGAGGTTGCGCCACGTGTTGTGCGGAGCGTTGACGACTGCGCTGTGCTCGTCGTTGGATCGCGGGGTGCGGATCACGATGCCGTTCCCCTGGTCATCGGGTTCACTCGAAATCGGCATGGCTGATCAACTCGCGGATGCTTTCCCAGACGGCGGGTTCGGGACGCCCTTGACACTCAATGACGAGATAACCAACGCCGATGACCACTTCGCAGTTGGCGCGGTGGACCGTTTGGTCGCTGACGTGCAACACGAGGTCGGCGCTCGTGCGATCTTCAACGATGCAGATGCCGGCGTCGTTCGCGAGCCGTGCCAGGCCCGCTCGGAGCAAGGGTTGACGGGAGATGATTTGCGCCGACGACTGCTTGGCCATCGCACAACAATGACGCGTCGCAATCGTTCTGTCGTGGTGAGGAATACCTCTTTTCGATATAAAAACGACCGACGAAGTGTTGCTCGCGGGTCGCGCGATCGCGTCAGCGGTACTGGCGTATCGGGTGTCGTGAAGCAAGCGATACCGGCGGCCACGCTCGGCATCCGAGCGACGCTGTATTTGGGTCGCGCGATTTTGGCGCAGTCCCGCGACCAGGGCGTCCTTCGATTCGTCTCCGACGCTCGAATAGTTTCGGAGCCAATTTCGCTCACCAGACGTATCGTCCCGCGCGAAAGCCGCGCGATGGTCCGACCATGCCGGCACCGCAATACGCTCGTTTGCCCAGGTCAGAGTGGTCGGGGTGCCGGGATTTGAACCCGGGGCCTCAGCGTCCCGAACGCTGCGCGCTAACCAAGCTGCGCTACACCCCGTTTGGTGAAGCCCGAGCACTCTAGCGGCCGTCCTCGCGGATCCCTGAAAGCGATCGCTTCTTTCCGTGGTGCCGCGTTGACATCACCGTGCGATCGGTTGGAGGCAGCGTTTAGGCAGTGTCGAAGGATCCGTCGGGAGCGTTGATGATGGCAGCGAGCACTCGCACCGAATACTCCTGTCGGCACACCAACAGATCCGGAAGATATGGATCGGCGTTGTTGTAGATCAAGTCGGAGCCGTCGAGGCGCGAGCAATGCAATCCTGCCGCGGAGGCGACCGCGACCGGCGCGCACGAATCCCATTCGTATTGTCCGCCAGCGTGTGCGTAGATGTCGGATTCGCCGAGGATGATCGACATCGTCTTCGCTCCCGCAGAACCCATCGGCACGAGCACGGCGTCGAGCACTCCGGCGAGATACTCCGCGAGTTTCGGTGGCCGTGAACGAGACACGACGAGGCGGGGCTTGGCGGGATGCGACGGTATCGGTGTGGGCGCGGGCTTCGTCACGAGCACCTTGTCGAGTGAAGGCAACGCAACTGCTCCGGCAATCGGAACGCCTTTGGAAACCAACGCGATGTGGACCGCCCAGTCGGACCGTCCCTCTGAATATTCGCGGGTACCGTCGACCGGATCGATAATCCATACTCGGTCGGCCGTCAAACGCTCGGGAGAGTCCTTTGATTCTTCCGAGAGAATCGCGTCGTGAGGACGTTCGGCGCGGATGCGATCCAAGATGAGTACGTTGCTGTCGTGATCGCCTTTGTCTTTGAGCGCCTTTTCGTCGAGACCGTCGCGTTGCGCGTCGGCGCGAATTTGCAGCAGCAGCGCGCCTGCCTCGCGGGCGACGCGGCCTGCGAGTTCGACGTCGTTCACGGCAAGGCCGGCGCGATGGTGTTCGCCGAGAGGCGTTTCGCAGTGCGTCGCAATGTTCCGGCGTCGAGCGGTTTGACAAGCGTCGCATCGGCATCGACGCGCTTCGCCAGGAACTTGTCGGCTTCACGGTCGAGTAGGAGCAGAATGGTGGAGCGGTCGAGCCGACCGGCAGATTCCTCAAGCCGCAGCTCGATCGCGACGGCAAGGCCACCCATGTTTGCGATCTGACTATCGAGGATCACGAGGTCGGGTGACTCGTCACCGACCGCCTTCTTTACATCTTGGCCGCGCGTCACCTCAATGACCGTTTGACCGGGAGCGACGAACGCCGCCCTGATCTGATTGCGAACCCATTCGGCGTCGGCGGCGATCAATACCTTCATGCAGGGCGCAGGCTACCTGGGAAGAGAGGTTGGTTTAGAAGAGGCTGGAGGCAACCAATGCGAGGCCCGCAATGTCGTGGACATCGCAATCCAAGAGCGGCACGTATCCGACAACGTCGCTGGGAAGTTTCGTGGTGAGACCTTCCAGGGTTGCGCGTTCGCGAATGGCAATGTCGCGGTAGTCGGCCAAGTTGAGGATCGCGGCGTTTCCTTGTGCTGCGGCGCGCAACGCGTCCGGTGCCGCATCGCCAAATGTTGGGTGAATGCGATTCACGATCAATCCCGCGATGGCGAGCCCGTTCGTCTCAAGGCGATGCGAAAAGAACATCGCTTCGTCGACGGCATCTCGGCGTGGAGCGGTGACCAACACGAACGCGGTCGCTGGATCATCGATCAGCGCCTGTACTTTCGCGGCGCGTTCGCGAAAACCTTGTTCCATTCCTTCGAACGCTTGAAAGAACGCGATCGCATCCTCCACCACCTCGCGGCCGACAACGCGAGACACTGTGCGGAGCAAGGCCTGCAACGCAACGCTTGCCAACTTCATATACGTCTTTGTGGGCATCATCAAGAGACGAAACATGCGATTGTCGAGCATGCGCAGTAAGCGTTCTGGCGCTTCGAGGAAATCCAGCGCGTGCCTCGAAGGTGGCGTATCGATGACGATCAGATCGAAACCGCGACTTGTGTGGAGTTCGTAGAGTTTTTCCATCGCCATGTATTCCTGGGTCCCGCCCAGCGCACCCGAAACATTTCGATAGAAGCGATTGTCGAGAATGCGTTCCGCTGCTTCGGCGTCGGGTGCGTGTTCGAGCACCAACTTGTCGAAGGTGCTCTTGGTGTCGAGCATGAGCGCACTCAAGGAGCCAGTCGTTGATCGTTGTGCGGAGTTTGAAACATCCCAAATTTGTTGATCGATTAGAGCAGGTTCATTCGAAAGAGCGCTGAGACCGAGAGTATCTGCCAGTCGTTTCGCCGGGTCGATCGTCACCACGACTGCGCGCCGACCGCGCCGCGCCGCCTCGATCGCGAGTACTGCAGCCGTTGTGGTTTTGCCGACCCCACCGGTACCGCAGCACACAACAATCTCGCGTGTTTCGACCAACGAAACGAAAGGGTTCGTCATAGCGCTGCGATTCCTGCGACAAGTGCGTCGGCGAGCGTTTCGAGCTCGGCGCGGTGGATCGCGGCGGTGAACAACTGCGGCAGTTCGATTTGTGGAAGGGGTAGTTCTTGAGCGAGGCGTGCGCGCTGATGTTGTTGCATCGCCCGACGAGCGTGTTGGAACCTGCGCGCCTCGACCGCCGCAGCCGCAATTTCGTTGCTGAATCCGGCTTCGACGAGTGAGCGCTCGCCCCAGTCGTTCGGTTCTTGCAGCGGCAGGCACCCGTTGACAACGACGGGCCCAAGCGCGACGCCAGCTCGGTCTTCGACCGCGAACGCGGTTTCGATGAGTTCGTTGACCGGTGTTTCCTCAGGCAGCGTGACGAGCATCACCTGGCATCGAGTGGGGTCTGTCAGGAGTTCCACGACGTCAGTTGCCTGCTTGCGTATTGGCCCGACCCGCACTGCATCCAGTAGCCCGCGTGCCGACATCAAAAACGAGATCGCGTGCCCGGCTGCCGGAGCGTCGACCAGGATCAGATCTGCGGCTGGAAGCTGTTCGAGCGACTTGATCTTGCCGAGTACGAGGATGTCTTTCATGCCGGGTACGGCCGTCGCGACCACGTCGAGCGCACCGGAGGAAGCGAGCCGCTTGGAAATTCGTTTCATCCCATGAGATTCGAGATAGTCGACCATGGCGTCGTTGGGTGCCAGGGTGCGCGCTCTGAGGTGTGGCGCGAGTTCGATCTCGTCGTACTCCAGCGTGGCGCTTCCGAACGCAGCGGTAAGCCCCGATTTTCCTTCGACCTCGCAAATCAACACGGAGAGACCGGCCCGAGTAGCGGCTAAGGCCAGCGCCGCGGTTACCGTCGTCTTGCCTACGCCGCCTTTGCCGGCAACGATGACAACCCGCGACTGGGAGCAGAATTGGCGCAGCTCCATCGCCGCCGACGCTAATGCACGAATTCATGAGAGCCATTCTTCGCTGGCGCGCCATCCTCGGCGTTTGTTTCTGCGCGCTCGGCGCGCTGTTGGTGTTGGCTCCACCCAACTCGCCAACACCGGCGGCAGCATTGTCAACGACCGAGGCGCGAGCGACCTCGGGGTTCAATGGCGTCGATGTGGTGCAAATCGATGGCCTGATCGATCCTCCAAACGCGTCGCTCATGCTCGACGCGATCCACGACGCCGAAGCCCGAGGGAGCACCGCACTCGTGTTCCAAATGGATAGCGAAGGCGTGGTAGCGACAGACCCGTGGCGCTTGGCGCAAGCAATCCGCAATGCCAAAGTTCCGATCGCTGTTTGGGTTGGGCCGTCTGGCGCACAAGCTCGGGGCGGGAGCGCGATCATCGCCGCGGCTGCACCATTTCTGTCGCTTGCAAGCAATGCCACGATTGGTCCGATCAATCCGATGCGACTCGACGAGGAGAGCGTCGTCGAAGCCCACGGCGGCGTTCCTCTACCTGTGTTCGCGCCGCGTCTGCTGCCCATCGCTGCGATTGATCATCATGAGATCGGTGCGTCGCAGGCCAAAACATTGAAGCTGTCCGATTCGACGGAGCCAGTGATCGTGGATCTGATCGGGAGCCTCGACGGGAAAACGATCGCCACCGCAGCTGGCCCGCAGAAACTCTCGACCGCCGAGGTCGTCAAAGTCGGCAATGCTGTCAAGCGCAAACCAAATCAAGACGTGCGGTTCCGCAAACTTTCGATTAACGGACAGTTCCAACACACGCTCGGGTCGCCGTGGGCTGCGTTCTTTCTCTTCGCAGTCGGCGCCTCACTTGTGTTGTTTGAATTCTTCACTATTTCGGTCGGGATCGCCGGCGTCGTCGGTGCGACGTGTTTGGCGTTTGCTTCGTTCGGGTTCTCGCACCTCCCCGTGCGTTGGTGGGCGGTCGCGATCCTCGTGCTGGCGTTTGTCGGGTACGGCATCGACGTGCAGGCTGGCGGGCTCGGTCCGTGGACGATCATTGGTACAGCGGCTCTGATCGGCGGGTCGTTGACGCTCTATGGCGGCTCCAGTGAGCTCGATCCAGCCTGGTGGATCCTCATATTGGTATGGCTCGGCGTTGTGACATTCATGTTGGGTGGGATGACCGCGATGCTGCGCTCTCGTTTTTCGACACCGACAGTCGGACGCGAGGCAATGATCGGTGAGGTTGGCCTCGCCGAAACGGCGATCAACCCCGATGGGTTGCTCACGCTGCGTGACACTGTTTGGAAAGCTCGCACGAATCGCGCGACGCCGCTCGCGATGGGTGACCATGCGAGAGTTGTTGCCGTCGAGGGCTTAGTGCTCGAAGTTGAACCAGAGGCGGGTGGCGCCAAGGACTATCGCGACCGTGGGCGCCCGATCGATACCCAGGACAGCGCTGAAAAAATCTAACCTCGCGTCTTTACGCAGCCCACCGAAGCCCGATACGGTCCAGCCATATTGCACGCGCTCACCGAGGGGGAGAACGCCGTGGCGAGCGAATCGACAGCGCAACAAGGAATCTGGCAGCTCGACGCTGAATGTCGCGGCCCGAGCAGCAGGATCTTTTATCCACCGAATCGGCCCGAACGCCGCGACGAGCGCGATCGACGCGAACGGCGTGCGAAAGCAATTTGTGCATCTTGCTCAGTCAGCACCGAGTGCCTTGCCTACGCGCTCAGCATTCGCGAACAGCATGGGATATGGGGCGGGTTAACAGAGATGGAACGGCGCGAACTTTTGCTCTCGCTCTCCTGAGCGCGCACGGTTCACAGCACCGAACCGCTGCACCGGACCACTCACTGGACCACTCATTGGGGGCATCTCGTAGTGTGCGAACGTGACCGACTTTGAAGATGTTCCCCAGAATCAAGCGCCGCTGCATTTCGAAATGCAAGTCCCTGATGCGCAAACCCCAGGCGTGTACGCAAACTTTCTTGGCGTATGGCACACCGCGCACGAATTCACACTCGATTTCTCGGTGACGCAACCCGCATCGCTCGCTCAAACTCAAGAAGGCCAGACCGTGACGCGGGTGCCATGCCAGGTGGTCGCTCGCATCAAGGTTCCGCCGACTGTGCTGTTTGATTTCTTGCGGACCCTCAACGAGAACCTGTCAAACTGGGAACAGAGCTTCAGTCAAGAACCGAAGTAGCAGCAGGACCAGGGATGCGAGTGTCGCCGCGCCGGCGCGTGATGCCTGCGCTATCGAGTGACTGCACGATCGGTATGACGAACTTGCGCGAGCTACCGAGAAGATCTCGAATTTCTCCCACGGTGAGCGTGCCCCGATTCAGCACGGCCTCACCAACGATGCGATGGGCCGCCTCGATCGCTTCTTGAGCGAACCAGACGTCGCTGTATTCAACGACAAGGTTGTCGCGCTCGAGCAGTCTCACGACTCGCATCGGTACGTCGAGCTCGGCGGGCGAAGGGGGATTGAACGGCTGGGCCCGGAGGGCGTGCAGGAGCCGACGTCCTTCAGGCGTGTCGGCCACGACGAGTGCATGATCGGTTCGACTTACGAGATCATGGTGGATCGTGAGCATGTCGGACGATTGCGCAGGCTGTCGGCGAGAATGTTCCACGATTGCTCTTGCGCGTTGAGCGTCGATGCCAAGCGCTCGTTGGAGTTCCGCGATCGGGAGTCCGGGTGAGTCCGGGTGGGTCTCATGGTGGCGGCGTACAACCTCGATAGCTGCACGTTGCAGCGCAGCAAGCACGTCGGGCGGCACACACATTCCGTCGATGAGCTGGATGCGCCCCGCTTGTGTCGCGTCGATGAGCAGCGTTTCGATCGTCGTGGGATCGAACCCGCCAAGTCGAATGAGCTCCGCAACGGTAAGCCAAGGGTGGGCGCTCGTGACCCGCTCGAGTACCGGGAGCGTCGAGCGCTCGACCGCGTCGCGACGACTCCCGCCGGCAGCGACCTCCAACACCACAGCCCCACCGACGACCGCCTTTCGCGCGCTCGAACGCAACACCATCCGGTCTCCGGGTTGGAGCGCGACCGGGGCAGCGAATCGCAATCGACCGATGCAACGGTCGGCGTCGAGTCGGCTCCAACGCGCCGACCGCTCGCTGCTGCCGACATGCACGGTGACACTGGTATTGGCAGGAAGGGCCGGCCCATTTGCGACCAGCTGCACGTCGACGTCGACAACCGAGGAGGTTGTCCACACATCTGGCCCGACCACTGCGTCGCCACGAGAGATTTCGTCGTGTTCTACGCCGACAAGATTGAGTGCGACCCGTGTACCAGGCTCCGCGCGTTCGCAGCCGACATGGCCAGACTGAATTCCACGGATGCGAACCCTGCGACCGATCGGTTCGATGATGACGTCGTCGTTGATCGCGAGTGGTCCGAGCGTGAGGGTTCCGGTCACGACGGTGCCAGCACCCTTAACTGCGAACGATCGATCGACCCATAGTCGCGAGCGGTGCAGATTCAGCGGTGGCAGCGACGAGGCCAGGGCATCGTCGAGAGCCTCGCGGAGTTCATCGAGGCCGGTGCCGGCGTGCGTCGCGACGGGAACGACCGGCCAGGAACTCAGCGGAGTCCCGGCAACACGTTCGCCCACTTCGAGTTGTGCAAGGACCAGCTCCTCTTCGTCGACGAGGTCGGCCTTGGTGAGCGCGATGACACCATGTTGGATATCGAACAGTTGCAGAATCTGAACGTGTTCTGCGGTTTGGGGCATCCATCCTTCGTTCGCAGCCACAACCAGCAGCACACATTCGACCGCGCCAACTCCTGCGAGCATGTTGCGGATGAAGCGCGCGTGTCCGGGAACGTCAACGAAACCAACGCGAAAGTGATCGAGATCTGCGAAGCCGAATCCCAGATCAATCGTCAGTCCGCGTGCCTTCTCCTCGGGAAAACGATCCGGGTCGGTTCCGGTGAGTGCATGAATCAACGTCGATTTTCCGTGGTCGACGTGGCCCGCAGTTGCGACGACGCGCGTCGCGAACGGCAACGACGACGACGGGCTCATGATGCGTTGGGTTCCCCTGCGGTGATCGCCCGCAATGCCGTTGCGACGATGTCGTCGTCATCGGGATCCAAGCTCCGCATATCGCAGACAACCTTTCCGTCGCGAGCGAGTGCGATGATGCGATGGTTGACACGCAACTCACGGAGTGTGGTCGTCGCGTTTTGCACCCGAACGGCGACGCCGACGGAAGGGATCACAAGACCAGGAAGTGAACCACCGCCCGCCGCTGCGTCGGTGGAAATCACCTCTGCATCTGGCAGACCGGTCGCGATCTGTTCTGCTCGGCGAGTCAGGGATGTAGTTGACGCTGTGGCCATGCGCCAAAGTGGGATCGCGGCTCCGTCGTTGTTGAGATACGCCAATGCAACGGCTTGCAAACCGGCGAGGGTGACTTTGTCGCACCGCAGCGCACGAGCCAGTGGATGCTCGCGCAAGCGCTGTATCAGTGTTTGGTCACCAACGATGATTCCTGCCTGCGGGCCACCGAGGAGTTTGTCGCCGCTACACGTCACGAGTGCTGCGCCTTCCTCAAGACATTGACGAACGCCAGGTTCATCGCCGAGCCATGTTGGCCGCTGCGCCAGCCAAGGAGTATTCACGTCGAGTAACCCAGATCCAGCGTCGACCACTACCGGAATGTCGCTCGTCGCAAGCTCGGTAATTGACGCAGCTTCAGTGAATCCCACCATCCGGTAGTTCGACGCGTGCACCTTCAGAAACATGGCTGTTCGCTCGGTTGTCGCTTTTTCGTAGTCGCTGCGGCGAGTGCGGTTTGTGGTGCCAACCTCGACGAGTTGTGCGCCGGTCTCTGCAAGAATTTCCGGTACCCGAAATCCGCCACCGATCTCTACGAGTTCACCGCGCGACACGATGACCTCGCGGCCCCGCGCGAGCGTGGCGAGTACGAGCAATACCGCGGCGGCGTTGTTGTTCACGACCAGTCCCGCTTCTGCGCCGCACGCAGCTGCCAAGAGATAGCCGGCATGATCGTGCCGTGATCCGCGGGTTCCGGCCGCGAGATCGAATTCGAGATTTGAATATCGCGACACCTCGCGCATCGTCGCAACTGCGTCTTGCCCAAGCGGGGCTCGGCCAAGGTTCGTGTGGAGCAGTATTCCTGTCGCGTTGATGACGCTCGCCAACAAGCGACGCGACGCTTCGTCGGCACGTCGGGTCGCGTCGGCGAGTACCGCGGCGAGCGCGATCGAATCGCCAGCCGCGATGCGTGTGCGCGCATCCGCGACTGCGTCGCGTGCACATTGCACAAGGAGGCCTCGTGCGATGCTCGTAGCGCCGACGCCTTGTTGCAGATGCTCGATGACAACTTCAACGCTCGGCAGTGCACGACGGGGGTCTTCCATATCGCTCGTTACGGTACTGGCAACGCGAATTCGAGGTAACCACCGAACGCGGTCATCGCGTAGCACGCGCTGCGCATCGGACGGGCGGCCCGAGGCCACGAGCCCCGGGCCGGTAGCCTTGACCGTGTGGTAGGGATTCGGGACGCGGCAACTGTGATGTTGGTTCGCGACGCACCACACCTCGAAGTCTTCATGCTCCGGCGCAGTCCTCGCGCCGTGTTCGGCCCCGGCGCATATGTGTTCCCTGGCGGAGCGGTTGATGATGGTGATCGTTCGGTCCCGATCACCGGTCGTGAACCAAGCAGCGCCGATCTCCTCATGAGCCGTGAGGGCGCGTTGCGTTGGTGGGCAGCTGCTGCCCGAGAGGTGTTTGAGGAATCCGGTTTCTTACTGGCGGCCGCACCTGTTCCCGCAGATCTCGACGACGCCAGAACTGCGTTGAATCGTGGGGAACGATCGTTCGTGCACATTCTTGGCGAACACGGCACCTCCGTGGCAGGGGATTCCATGTACTTGTTTTCCCACTGGCTCACGCCTGTCGGCCCGCCGCGCCGATACGACACCTGGTTCCTTGCAGCACTTGCCCCCGATGGCCAGGTCGGCACGCATGACAACACTGAAACGGTCGACTCTGAATGGGTGAGACCCGCTGAAATGCTCGACCGTTGGCGCAACGACCAGATTGACCTCATTTTTCCGACAATGCGGACGTTGCGGGTGCTGGAGAACTTCGATTCCGCGGCGGCGCTCATCGATGAGTTGCGCCAGGCAGATTCCGACGCGGCTGTCGAGCAGTCGACGCCGTGGTTGATCGACGACGCCTCAGGCGAGCGGGTTGCGCTGGGTGTCGACGAACGAGGTGACGCTCGACGGCAATGGCGACAGCTTGCGTCGTCGTGGGAAGGCGATGCTGATCTCGAGCGGGCCGACTACGCGGCGAAACGTACCGGAACGCCGGATCGAATTGTTACGTACACGTCCCCGAAGAGAGGCGTCGCCTGACATGGCCGATATGTCGCCTGGCGTCGCGAGCGCGCTCTCACCTTTGGTACGTCGGATTGTTGCTCCGAATCCAGGCCTGATGACCGGACCTGGAACGAATACCTATCTCATTGGCATCGATGAGGTCGCGGTGATCGATCCTGGACCCGACGACGCGGCGCATATCGAGGCGATCATCGGCGCGGCGATGTGCGACCGAATTCGTTGGGTTGTGCTCACCCACACCCATCCCGACCATTGGCCAGCTGCACAACAGATTGTGGCGCGCACGGGCGCCGAACTTTCGGCCTTCCCGAAGACTCCACGGGCCGACGCGTTCGACCTGACGATCGACCGCAAACTCACCGACGGTGATCTGATTGACGGCACAGAATGGGGACTTCAGGTCCTGCACACTCCGGGTCACGCGCCGAACCATTTGTGCCTCTTCCTAGAAGAGGAACGGTCGGTGTTGACTGGTGATCATGTGCTCAACGGCACGACGACCGTCGTGAATCCGAAACGCGGCGGCGACATGGAGACGTACCTCGACTCTGTGCGTCGGTTGAAAAGTATCAAACGGCTCAAGCGATTGTTGCCGGCACACGGAGACGTGATTCTCGAACCGTACGCCAAGCTCGATGAATATTTGCAACACCGCGCCGCTCGGGAGCGTCAGATCGTGAAACTGCTCGACGCGAAGCCATCGAGGATCAAAGAGCTCGTCGCAGTGATCTATCCCGATATTGACGAAGGCCTTATCGAGATGGCCCGCCGTCAAGTGCACGCCCATCTCGTGAAGTTGCAACGTGAACACAAGGTGCAAGGGACGTCGTTTACGAGCGTCTGGCAACGAGTGTGACCGCCGTCACGGGTCGCTGAAACCGATTCCAGATTCGTTCCGCCACTAGCTTCGATCCATTCGAAGGCAGTAGGAGCGGACAGTGAACGACATCCTTGTGGCAAGTGGCGTTCGCAAGATCTATCGAACGGGAGCTGAAGAACTCGTCGCGCTTCGATCCATCGATTTTCGTGTGGTCGAAGGCGAATGGGTTTCGATCATGGGCCCGTCGGGCTGCGGAAAAACGACGCTGCTGAACTGTCTTTCTGGTCTCGACGACATCGACGATGGCACGGTCACGATCGACGGCCGGGCGTTACACGCGATGAGCGACGCCGAGCGAACAAACCATCGAGCCAAATCGATGGGCTTTATCTTTCAGGCGTACAACCTCATCCCAGTGTTCAACGCGGTGGAAAATGTGGAGCTGCCGTTGCTCTTGGCTGGAGTCGACGCCAAGACCGCGAGAAGCAGAGCTACTGAGACGCTCGAACGTGTTGGGCTCGGGAGTCGTTTACGGAACCGTCCAACGGAACTCTCGGGTGGCGAACAACAGCGTGTCACTGTGGCACGAGCACTCGCGGGGCGCCCGAAAGTCGTGTGGGCAGATGAACCGACAGGCGCCCTGGATTCCGAAACGGCGAGCGTCGTCATGGACTTGTTGGCAGAACTGAATAGTCAAGACGGACTCACGCTGATCGTCGTCACCCATGACGAAGAGGTTGGCCGCAGTGCGCAGCGGCTCGTGACGATGCGCGATGGCACGATCGTGAGCGACCTTGAATTGAGCCGGTCTGCATCGTGATCGTGGCACTAGTTCTTTCAGTTCCGTTCATCTACATCCTCGCGACGAAACCGGTGCTGCGACGCCTGGCAGTCCGCAACGCGATCCGTCGACCGCGCGAAACCATGTTGGTGATCGCAGGTTCTTTGCTCGGAACGGCACTGATGACGGCATCGTTTGTCGTCGGCGACACGTTGACCGCGTCGATCAGCGCTACGGCACACACCCAATACGGCCCTGTTGATGAAGTCGTGTCGGTCCTGGCACCGCAGGCCCCTGAATTGCGACGCCGCATTGGGGGATTTCAAAATTCTTTGATCGATGGCGTGCTCCCGATCACCACGCTGGAGGTTGCGGCGGCCACAGTTGAACCCAACAACATCGCGACTGCGGCAGCTCCGAAAGCACAACTGCTCGAAGTCGATTTCAATCACGCCGCGATATTCGGACACGATGCGCCAGCCTCAGGACTCTCAGGCCAGGGGCCGGGCGCAGGTGAAGCCGTCGTTGTCGAGGCGCTCGCCAATCGTCTACATCTGCATGGCGGCGACACCTTTTCGGTATTCGCGTTGGGTCAAAACGTGCGATTGCGCGTTGCGCGCATCATTCCTCAACTCGGGGTTGCAGGGTTTTGGCGTGGACGCGAAGTTGTGTCATATAACGCGTTTGTCTCCCCCGGAACGATCGCGCTGTTGGCTGCCCATCTCGACATTTCCAAAGCAGGACCACGCTCAGCGGCGCTCGGTGAACTCCCCCTGTATTCGATGTTGATCTCGAACCGCGGAGGCGTCGAATCTGGCGCTGCGCTGAGCACCGCAGTGGTGCGCGCACTGCGCCAGCCCTTGGCCGGCATGGCCACGAACGTTCTCCCGGCGAAGAAGAATCTGCTCGACGCGGCGCGCAAGGCTGGCGATGGGTTGCAGCAGCTGTATCAAACGATCGGCACCTTTGCCGTCTTCGCTGGAATCCTGTTGTTGATCAACATCTTCACGATGCTCGCCGACGAACGAAAATCTGAGCTGGGGATGATGCGTGCGATGGGATTGCGTCGGCGCTCGCTCGTCGCGACGTTCGCCAGCGAGGGTTGGCTGTACGGGATAGTCGCGTGCGCGATCGGGACAGTTGTCGGCCTGGGGATCGGCCGTCTGGTCATCGAAGGCGCGTCGCAAATCACGGCAAGCGCGAATAAGGATCTGCGCGCGCCGATCAAATTCCACTTCACTCCCACGAGTTTGCAGAGCGGCTTCGCGATCGGTCTCACCATCACGATCGCCACGGTGATTGGCACGAGTATTTCGACGAGCCGTTTCAATATCATTTCGGCGATACGCGATCTCGAACGATCGAAAGTTCGTGGTGGTGGCGTGCGCGCGGTGATCGGCGGAGTCACCGCTGCCATCGGCGCCCTACTCACGGTTGTTGGCTTCGCTGCGGTCAACGCGTTGCCAATCCTCGCTGGCCCGGCGCTGCTCGCACTCGGTGCTGCCACGTTCCTGAACCGTCGCCGTTCGCGCCGACCCGTCACGACGGTGTTCGCAGCGTTTGCGATCGCCTGGGGGGCTTCGGCGGTTCCGATTGCAATTGGGTTCGGTGCGGAACCCCAAGTCGCGGCGTTCTTGATCCAGGGACTCATCATGGTGATTCCAGCTGTGATCCTGCTGAGCGAATATCAAAATGAGGTCGGACATGTTCTTGCTCGACTCACTGGCCGCCGCCTTTCAGTACGCCTCGGCCTTGCCTATCCGCTCGCGCGACGCCAACGTACGGCGCTGACGCTCGCGCAGTTTTCTATCGTGGTGTTCATCCTGACCTACATCACGACCCTATCGACGATGTTTCAAGGCCAAGCCGCGCAGTTCACGAGCGATCTGGGCGGTGGCTACAACGTCGTCGTCGATGCCAATCCGATCAACGTCGACGCGTTGCGGAATACGGCTGGTGTGGAGATTGTGGCGCCGCTGTGGCGCAACGAACGCGCGTCGATCACGCCGAGTACGTCGAACGAAACGAGTGAGTGGCCGATGGCCGGAATCGACGCGTCATTTCTTCGCACGCAACCGCCAAAGATCACAGATACGGGTAGCTACCCAAACCAGACCGCCGTGTACCAGGCGCTGATTCACAGCGATCACTTCGCGATCATCGATGATCGTTTCTTGTCGCGTGGTGGCCCTCCAGCGTCTCCGGTCGGTATCGGTGACTCGATCCTTGTGAAGGATCCTGCATCAGGCGGATCGAAACGATTGACCATCATTGCCAAGGCGTCCAACGACGTGTTGTTCAACGGCGGCTGGACAAGCGCTCAGGCAATGCGGGCGATTTTTGGCGTCAACGCGATCCCGACGAGGGCCTATATCAAAGCGGTCGACCCGGAGCGTTTTGCGTCGGCGATCGAATCATCCGATTTTCGCAGCGGCGCGCAAGCCGTCACGATCAATGGCAAAGTGAAAGAACAACTTGCTCAACAAAACAAGTTCTTCAGCCTGATCCGCTCGTTTCTTTCGATCGGACTTGTCGTCGGGGTCGCTGGCATCGGCGTGATCATGGTGCGCGCGGTTCGGGAACGTCGTCGTCAAGTCGGGGTGTTGCGCGCGCTCGGATTTCCAGCCGATTCTGTTTCGAACGCGTTCGCTATTGAGGCTGGATTCGTCGCACTCGAAGGCATTTTTATCGGTGTCGCGCTGGGGCTGATCTCGACGTGGACAATTACGCTCTCCGACAACTTTGGTCGGGGTCTCACGTTTGTAGTGCCGGTTGTTGCGTTGTTGGTGTTGGTATTTGGCACGCTGATCGGAAGCTTGATCGCAACGGTTGGGCCAGCGCGAAGCGCGGCGAAGATCAAACCTGCGGTCGCGCTCCGTATGACGGATTGAGGTTGGCTACTGAGCCGCCGCGTTGATGAGATCGAGCATCCGCGCGGTGCAACCCGCCATTTCGACTGGCGGCAACAGTTCCTCGACAATGCGAGCAGCGAGATCGCGCAGTGCCACAGATGCCGCGGCGTCGGGGACACCAACTACGACCGGCGTACCGTCGTCGCCTGTGTTGGCGACCTCGGGTTCTATCGGAATGCGTGCGACAAGCGGCGCTCCGGTGAGTGCCGCAAGGCGCTTGCCTCCGCCGGTCCCGAAGATCGCGTGCTCAGTTCCGTCGGGAGTGACGAAGCTGCTCATATTTTCGACGACCCCAAGGACCTTGAGGTAACTCCGGCGAGCCATGTCGGTGACGCGGGCCGCAACCTTCTGAGCGTTCTTCGCTGGTGTGGTGACCACGAGGAGTTCGGCTTGTGGCAGCAAGCGCGACAAGGCCATCTGGATGTCGCCGGTGCCGGGTGGCATATCGATGAGCAAGTAGTCGATGTCGCCCCACACGACGTCGGTGAGAAATTGCTCGAATGCCTTCGCCAAGATAAGGCCGCGCCACATCAACGCCGTGTCTTCGGTCTCAACGAGCAACCCCATCGAAACGACGCGCACGGTGCCGGGACCGAACGTGATCTCCTCAGGCAGGATCATGCCCTTACCGTCGACCTTTTCAGCTTTGAGTCGTGCCGCAACTCCGAGGAGGCGTGGCACTGAGAATCCCCAAATGTCGGCGTCGAGGACGCCAACATTCAGGCCCTGTAGCGCGAGAGCTGCTGCCAAGTTCACAGTAACGGACGACTTGCCGACGCCACCTTTGCCGGATGCGATGGCGATGATGCGGGTGGTGGGTTTGACCGCAGTAGATGGCGCATGCTCCGAAGCGTGTTTGCGAGCGCGCTGCATGAGCTCCGACCGTTCGGTCTGGGTCATTTCGGCATACTCGACCGTGACCTCGCCAACGCCAATGAGACCCCGAATCTTGTTGGAGACATCGGCACCGATCTGGCCGCGGAGCGGACACGCTGCAGTTGTGAGCGCGATCCCGACCGTCACGTCGCCGTTGTCGGCAACCTCGATGTGTTTGACCATGCCGAGTTCGACGACGGAAACGCCGAGTTCTGGGTCGTAGACCCCAGCGAGAACGGCCTCGACGGCAGCAGCGGTCGGCGGCCCAGTTCGGTCGTGAGGTGTTGCGCTGGGCGGTTGTTCGACATCCATCTCACCAATGAGGGTACCGGTGGGAACAAGTCGCCACGCCACGGAGTTGTGATTGGTGCCTGCGGGATTGGGCCTCAGTGTCCGATAACATATGCATACCGATCTTTCCCATTCGGAGGAACCATGATTACGCTCACCGATACGGCCTCAGACAAGGTTAAGCAGCTCATCGAGTCGGAAGCCAGCGAGGCACCTTTGTTCTTGCGGGTTGCCGTTCGTCCGGGTGGCTGTTCGGGCATGAGCTACGAGATGTTCTTCGATAGCGAAAAGGCCGACGACGACATCACGCATTCCTACGGTGAAGTGAGTGTCGTTGTGGATACTGCCAGCGCACAACACCTCGACGGTGCCACACTTGACTTCAAAGATGGGCTCCAGGGCGCCGGCTTCACGATCAACAACCCGAACGCGCAGCGCACCTGCGGTTGCGGGCAATCGTTTAGCTAACCGAACCGTGTGCACCGCTGCGTGTACGAAACGACGTATCGCTCAATACATCGCTAGCCGTTGCGGGCCGATGCGCTTCTAGGCTCAGGCCGTGAACGCCACGATCGAGTTTTTGTGCAACGATGTTCTCGTTGCGACTGAAATCGATGACGGCGAGACATTGCTCTCGGTCTTACGTGAACGGTTCGGAATCTTTTCCGCGAAAGACGGCTGCGCGCCGCAGGGACAATGTGGATGTTGCACCGTGCTCGTTGACGGCGCTGCGCGCGTTGCCTGCGTCACACCCGCGGCGAGAATCGACGGACGGTCGATCACGACGCTCGAAGGGATCGACGCCGACCGTGTCGGGCATCTGGTGGATCGATTCCTCGATCGGGGCGCCTCGCAATGCGGGTTCTGCACGCCTGGGATCCTGATGCGTTGTCTTGCCCTCGTCGATGACGCCAAAACTCCCTCGGTGGTAGATCTCGACCGTGCGCTTGCTGCGCACTTGTGCAGGTGCACCGGCTGGCAGACGATTGGCGAGGCGCTGCGAAACCCGCCGGTGCCCGACGACATGCGGATGCATCGTGATCTTGACTTGGCGACAACTCGAGCGACGTTGGAGAGCCGTGTTCCACAGGACGTCGGCAAGCGCGTGATGCTCGGTCAAGGTGGGTTTGCCGACGACCGCGTGCCTTCGGATGCTGTTGTTGCGGTTCCGAAACCGATGGACTCAGGGGTCGAAGGTGTGCTCGCTGAGGGATGCGAGTGGGTCGTTGGCGCCTCGTTGTATGAAGCGCGAATAACGGCGGCCAAAGTACAAGGGCGCCGCACCACAGCTCCGCTGATTGCACCAATCGCGGCGCCGCCCGCGCCGTTGGGGGGCGTGGCGCTCGCGACGTGTTTCGTCGAGCCCGGGTACCTCGAACCCGACGCATCGTGGTGTGCTGTTGACGGCGCCGCAGCGAACCCTCTTGCAAACGGTGGCGCCTTTGGCGGCAAAGTCGATTCGATTGCCGCGCGTGCGGCGACGTCGCTCGCGGAGCTACTGCCGTGCACTGTTCGGGTGGAGTTGTCGCGCGAGGACGTCGTGCGCCTTGGACCGAAACGACCACCAATTGGAGCGACTGCTTGTCTGAATGGCTCGCAGCTGTCGATCCGGGGTCGATCGGCGTTACCGCTGGTGGTCGGTCCGAATCTGTACGGCATCAACGTGGTGACCGATATCGAACACGTGCCGCTTCTGGGCCCGCCCGTGTCCAACACTCTGCGCGCGCCATGGGCAGAAGCTGCTGTGCTGTTGGAAGGGGCACTCGACGCCGCAGATTTCGATCGGTCGGGTGCCGTCGACGACGTTGCGCGTCAGGCGTTGCTCGACGTATGCGTGCAGTCTCCCGACGGCGGAGTTGCAGGCGTCCACATTGAGCTGAACGATTCAGGGGATTCGATTGCGCGCGTCGTTGTTCGAGCGTTGGCTGGCGAGGTACTCGACGAGGTAGTTGCCCGAAGTTATTGCATTGGTGCGGTGCATATGGCGCTTGGGTGGGTGCTGAGCGAAGGACTCACCGTCGATGCGTCGGGCGAGGTCCACGACTTGACGATCCGCAGTTTCGGGATCATCCGACCGAAGAAGATGCCCCACGTCGAGGTGCAATTCATTGTCGATGAGCGTCAGGCATGTGCGGTCTCGGATGCCGTGTTCGTTGCGACCGCTGCCGCAACGTGGAATGCTGTGTCGCGAACCGACGGTATCCGGCCAACGCAGTTCCCAGCGCTGTCGAGCTCATTGTCGCGCACGATCCGGAAGTAACGCACGAAATGTAGGAGTGGTGACGATGACCGTAGACATGTTGACAACCCCGAGCGCGCCTCCAGCGATGGGACCGTATTCGCATGCGGTGCGCGCTGGCGATTGGATAATCCTCGCTGGCCAACTCGGCCTTGATCCGACGACAGGAACATTGGTCGAGGGAGTCGAAGCCCAGGCGCGTCAGGCGTTGACGAACATTCAAGCAATTCTCCGCGACGCCGGTCATACTCTCAGTGATGTTGCAAAATCACTTGTATTCGTTGTTGATCTTGGAGATTTCGCCGCGGTAAACGCTGTCTATAGCGAATATTTTGGGTCGCACAAACCAGCTCGGTCGACGGTACAAGTCGCGGCGCTCCCGGCGGGTGGGGCCGTGGAAATCGAAGTGTGGGCCTACGTCGGCGCGTAACGGTGGGCGCTGAGTCGCGTTCATCTTCACACCAGCTGACATACGAACCGGCGCTCGACGGCTTGCGCGGCGCTGCGGTACTTGGGGTGTTGTTCTTCCACGGCGATCATCTGCGCGGTGGATACCTCGGTGTTGATGCGTTCTTCGTGTTGTCGGGCTTCTTGATCACGCGCCTGTTGCTCGATGAACATCGTCGAACGCAAAGCATCGACTTGGCGCGTTTCTATGCCCGGCGCGCGCGTCGGTTGCTTCCGGCGGTATTTTTCGTCGTCGTCTTTGTGGCCGTATATGCGCGGTTCGTTGCGGCGCCGAGCGAACTCCGCAACATTCGGTGGGACGGTGTGGCGACGTTGTTCTACTTTGCAAACTG
>JBBRPC010000033.1:0-22919 GCA_038228615.1 Acidimicrobiia bacterium
GGTTCGGTCGACACCACGGAACCCGCGGGAACGAACGTGTCGTAGACCAAGACCTTTGCTTCGAGCACCTTGAACGCCAGATGTTCAAGCTGATGCCGTGCGGTGACGAAATCGATGCTCTTCAACTGCGGTATGAGCACCTTGCTGTGTCCGAGACTCACCGAAAACGCGATCGTCGTATCAGGCGCAACGGATTTGTTATCGCTGCGGCTCTGAAACACGAGCCCTGACAGATTCGGCTTGGGGTCGTAGTACGCGTGTGTCACCTGCGCGATTAAGCCGATCTGTCGCAATGCACCTATGGCCTGCGCTTCGCTGCGCCCGAACAACTTCGGGACAACAACATTGCCCGGCCCGAGCGACACGGTGACCCGCACCAACTTGGAATCGCGCATAGGCGCTCCAGGCGCAGGATCCTGTCGAATCGCGTTGCCCCGCGGATCGTCAGCTTGCAGCGAAGCAAACGTGACTGAAAATCCGTCGCCGCTCAAGCGGGCGAGGGCTGCCTGCTTGCTCACCCCGATGACCGACGGTACGAGTCGCGCTGGTTTCGCGCCAAGACCTGCGACCGCAGCAACGGACCCTGCCAGCGCAGCAAGCACGACCAGCAACACCACCACCGGAACAAGGCGCCGAGAAAGGTTCCGTCCGGTGTCGAACGAAGCGCGCGGCGCGGAACCAGCGCGTGCGCCCGACATCGACGGGTCGTGTTCGTGTCGTACAGGGATGAACTCACCG
Organism: Acidimicrobiia bacterium; assembly: GCA_038228615.1. Lineage (GTDB taxonomy): Bacteria > Actinomycetota > Acidimicrobiia > IMCC26256 > PALSA-610 > F1-120-MAGs023. The sequence goes on from JBBRPC010000033.1 coordinate 739, forward strand.
GAATCCCGAAACAAATCTTGGTCGAACACGACAGGTCCCTGGCGTGCGGCGCCCATCGCCGGTATTGCAGGAGCAACAGGTCGCGAACCGTCGACTGCGACAGGACCATCAACGGGCAGCGCCGTCACAGCCCGCTGCACACTCGTGGGATCTGTCGAGGTTGAGTTTTTCGCTCCTGCGAGTGTCAATGGAGTTGCGGGCGGTAGTGCAAACACCACATCGTCGAGTGCGCTGACAACCGTCGCAGCATCGGGGTATCGGTCGTCGCGTTGCACTTGCCCACATCGTTCGAGAACGGCCCGAAGCTGGCCGAGCGAAGGGTCCACCACGATCGGTTCTTGGGTACGCGCATTGAGCATGCTCAACGGTGTCTCGGCATCGAATGGCAACGAGCCAGTGACCGCTTCGACGAGCACCAACGCAAGCGAATAGAGATCGCTGCGGCCATCGAGCTGGACGCCCAACGCCTGTTCCGGTGAAGCGTAACGGGCCGTCCCGACCATCGAACCCATTGGCTCGGTCCAGCTTGCTTCGGCGAGCGCACGCGCGACCCCGAAATCCGCAATTTTGACCACGCCATGCACGTCGAACATCAGGTTCGCCGGTTTGATATCGCGATGCACGATTCCGCGACGGTGCGCGTAGTCGAGCGCACGCGCGATATCCCGACCGAGATGCGCGGCCTGCGAGGTAGTGAGGGAGTGACCGTCATCGAGCATGTCTCGCAGGCTTCCGCCCTCCAGCAACTCCATGACCATGTAGGGGAGGCCGTCGTCGCTTCCGGAGTCGTGCACCACCATGATGTTGGGATGACTCAAGCTCGCCGCGACCTGAGCCTCAATCTGAAATCTGCGCAAGAACCCTGCGTCGTTCGCAAGCGATTGGTGTAGCACTTTGACAGCGACGCGCCGCTGAAGCTGCGCATCGTCTGCCGCGTAGACCTGGCCGCTCGCGCCGCGCCCGATTGGCGAGAGCAGGCGATACCGGCCGTCCAGAACACGGCCTGCGAGATCGGCGGTGCCCGACGAGACCATCGGCGACTACCGTAGTTCTTCGTCGCTTTCGTTGGGTATCACAACAATACGGGCAGTACCGTGCACCAGGCATGACCGACGACATTGCGGTACCGCGCAATACCAAACGCACGATCATCATCGTCGTTGGACTTCTGCTCGCAATCAACTTCGGCATCTTCGGTATTTACGCGACCCGCAGCACGACCTCAACGCCAGATCTCCCAGCCGGGGTTCTCGAACTCTTCCCACCGCGCGACCTCGTGGTGCGCGCGCAAGATCAAATCGGTATCCGTCTCGACAAGGACTACACCGGAGAACTCACACTCGACGACACGCCGCTGCCCAAAGATGAGTACGAACAGAACGGCAGCGACGTCGGGTTCCTCTTTTGGCGACCAGGTCCTGGCAAAGCATTTACCGAACTCAAACCAGGACCCCACCGGATTCAAGCGCACTATTGGCCGAAGCTGCAAGGACCTGGCGGAGCCGATGATCGCACTTTTACATGGACGTTCAAGTCGGCCTGAGTAACGCCTCAAAACCGGCTTCATCAACGACCGAGACGCCGAGTTGCTCGGCCTTACTGAGCTTCGTTCCCGCCGCGTCGCCAGCCACGACATAGCTGGTCTTCTTCGAGACGCTGTTCGTCACCTTGCCACCCCGGGCCTCAATCTTTTGCGCTGCCATCTCGCGTGTTTGTCCTGGAAGCGTGCCAGTGAGCACGAACGTCATTCCTGCAAAAATCGGCTCCAGTTGGTCGCCGCTTGCGCGCTCGTCCGGCATCGCAAAATTGATCCCGGCCGCGCGAAGCTTTTCGACGAAGGCGGCGTGCACCTCATCGGCGATCCAGCGCTTGAGACTATCGGCAATAATCTCACCAATGCCATCAATCTCGATGAGGCGTTCGACCGGCGCCGCGAAAATCGCGTCGAGTGAACGCAGTTCCTTTGCGAATGCTTGCGCTGCCGCAGGCCCAACGTGTTTGATCCCGAACGCGACAAGGACCCGCCATAATGGCGTTGCCTTGCTCGCGCTGATCGCGGCGACGAGCGCCGTCGCAGATTTCTCGCCGAGCCGCGGCAACGCGGCAATGTCGTCGACAGTCAACGGATAGATGTCGGCTGCGTCAACGATCAGTCCGGTGTCGACAAGCTGCGCCACTCGTTCGTCACCGAGCCCCTCGATATCCATCGCTCCCCTACTCGCGAAGTACACGATCTGCGACCACTGCCGCGCGGCGCAATCCGGGTTGACACAGAGATGATTCGCTGCGCCCGCGTCACGCACGAGCGGGACGCCACACACAGGACAATCGGACGGAAAGTTCCAGGCAGCGAGTTTCGCAGGTCGTTTTGCCAACACCGGCCCCACGACTTCGGGGATCACGTCGCCGGCCCGGCGCACTACGACGGTATCGCCGGGTCGGACGTCTTTGCGGGCGACCTCATCTTGATTGTGCAGCGTCGCGGTACTCACGGTGACACCGCCAACGAACACAGGCTCCAGCATTGCGAACGGTGTCGCGCGACCGGTACGTCCAATGCTCACATGAATGTCGCGGAGCAAGGTTGTACGTTCCTCAGGCGGGAACTTGTAGGCAATCGCCCACCGAGGTGCTTTGCTCGTAAACCCCATCTCGCTACGTTGCGCAAGATCATTGACCTTCACTACGACGCCGTCGATGTCGTAGCCGAGCGCGTGGCGTCGCTCGAGCAACAGATTGCATTCCTCGAACACGGCGTCGATCGCGTCGTGGACCCGAATCTTCGGATTCACCAAAAGGCCAAGCTCCTCGAGCCACTCCAACGTTGCGCTATGTGTCGCAATTTCAGGCGCACCTTCGACCGCACCAAGTTGATAGCAGAACAACGAAAGATCGCGCGCTGCAGTGACGCTCACATCTTTCTGCCGCAAACTCCCTGCCGCGGCGTTGCGAGGATTCATGACCAATGGCTTGTTCGCTGCGGCCTGCGAAATATTGAGCGCCTCAAACGCCTGCAAGGTCATATAGATCTCGCCACGCACTTCGAGCCGCCTGGGGACGCGACCACCACGCAACCGTTGTGGAACCTCGCGAATGGTTCGAACATTCTCAGTGACATCTTCGCCGACACGACCATCACCGCGGGTTGCGCCCCGCACGAACTCGCCATCCTCGAACAGCAATGAGATCGCGAGCCCATCCATTTTGGGTTCGGTGACATATTCGATCGGTTGTTCGACGAACTTCGCCACGCGAACACCCCACGCGGTGAGTTCATCGAGTGAAAACGCATTGTCGAGCGAGAGCATCGGGACGACATGCTGTGCGGGTGCAAACGTGCTCTGGCGGACGGAGCCTGGCAGTTGTGTCGGCGAACCATCGACGACCAGCTCTGGAAATTCGCGTTCGATCGAAATAAGTTCTCGCAATAACAAGTCGAACTCGGCGTCGGCGATTTCTTGATCGTCGTCGTAATACCGATCGTTGTGGTATTCGATGAGCTCGCGCAATGCTGCAGCTCGCACCGCGGCCTCGCGTGGTGAGGCGCCGCTTGCTGTCTGGACGCTTGCTGTCTGGGCGCCTGCTGTCTGGGCGTCGTTGAAATTGTCGGCGTCGGGCGAGAGCGGCACTCGACGAGAATACCGGGGCGCTACGACGCTGAAGTTGTCACGCGCCGATGCTGAGACGGGTTCCCAATGCTTGATCAAACACGCGATCAGCAAGTTCCCTCGTGAGGCGCAACGCGCGCTCGGCCTGTGAAGCCCCATGCAACGCCAACCCACAGGCCGGTGTCACCATCGCTTGCTGACGCAACAAGGCGGGGTCGCAGCCGCGTTGCGTCAACTCGCACCACAACCCGACAAGGCTCTTCCATAAGGGTGTCGCCAACTCGCCGATCGGTCGATCCGTAGGGACCGCACCCCAAGCGATGAAACCGCCGCCATCAAGAAATCGCGCCAGGCCGACCGCGTGATTCAGCCACCGCTGGTGTACATCGATACCCACAATGTCGGGGCCTGCGGCGAGCGCTACATCAAGTGCGCCAGCGCCACACACGTGCACGCCGACAACGCACTCGGGGGCCGCGAGCGCTCCCGACAAAATGTCGCTCGCAGATTCGACATCGATGATCGGATCGTCATGCGTCCAGTGAGTCAAACCCGGCTCGTCGAAGAACAGCACTACTTCGGTTTCGGGCAACCGTTGGCGAACCAGAGCGACCAGCGCAGTCGACCACTCACTGGCGCATTGCATCGAACGCGCAAATGCTTGGTCGACGCCCATACCGAGATCGATCAGCGCCAATGCGAAGGTGAGCGGACCGCTCAGTTGCAGCTTGACAGCCTTTGGAACGCGGGGTTGCGCACTTGCAAGATCGAGAAAGCCGAGCAACCCACCGTGCGCCAACGAATCGAATTCGATTCGCAGCGGATCGTGACAATCCTGCACATCGATGAGATGTACCTCTCCTGCGCATGTCACGTCGATTTCAGGCAAGGCGCGCAGCCACTGTGCGAGCATGCCTTCGAGCGGGCTGCGGCATGGCAACGACGGCGCCGCTGGTAGATCAGGCATCGTTCGGAACATCAACGCTGCCGCAAGCGGCGCGTCGGGGTGGGGAAGACTGCCGATCGCAGTAGCGATTCCCCCGTGCAACAGAGCCCGAGTCATGAGGCTTCGTAGTATACGAACGCTGTATTGGCTGCTTCGAAAGCGAGCAAGCGTTGTTGTGGATCACGCGCGTGCTGTGGATTTCATTGCCAGTCACCGTCGGAGGAATGCTCGCCGACGCGATCGATAGTTGGGGTCACGCGCCAGTCATCACCTTGAGTGTCATTGCCTATGGCGCGTGGTTACTTGGCTTGCTGGCACTGTTGCTCCCATCCGCGAAGAGTTACACCGCACTTCGAATCGTCGGGGGTCTACCAGCCATCGCGGTCGTGGCCGCGGCGTCGTCATCGTCGATGTGGCTCACCCTGTTCAGCGGCGTCCACGCAGCGACCGCGGGAGTATTCGCTCTGAGCGCGCTCGTTGCGAACGCATGTGCACAGACCCAAGCCTATGGTGATGAAATCCGCCGACCGTTGCGGACACCGCCAGTTTTCTGTGTCATCACGACCATCGCAGTGTTGTTGATTCATGCAAGCGCCCTCGTTGGCCCACTGCTCTTGGCAAACGGCCGCGTCCCGGCTGGGTCGATCCTGACAGTTGTTGGCCTCGCGCTCGGAGCGGTGTTCATTCGCGCGGTGCACTCGCTCTCGAAGCGGTTCTATGTCTTTGTGCCCGCAGGACTCGTAGTCGCGGATTCACTCACGCTCGCCGATCCCGTCTTGCTCCCCAGCGAACACATCGTGCGGATCCAGGCGTTCGACGGCGCCGACAATCACGACCCAGCCGTCACAGTCGACACGCGTATCGGCGCAACGATTGGGAGCATCAGCATCGAGTTGAATGAACTCGGTTCGTTCGCGTTGCGAGGTAGCCGTCGCTCGATCAAGATGGTGGAAGCCTCGTGCGTACTCATCACACCGTTGCGCGCACGAGAGTTCGTGGCCATGGCGGCGCCCGTATCCGCCTAGTGGCAATTCGTCAACGTTGATCGCTCAGCTTGCGATTCCGCCGCCGACGACGATGTCGTCATCGAAGAACACCACGACCTGACCCGCCGCAACACGCGGTTGTGGTCGCGACCACCGGACCACATCACCTTCGACGAAACACGGTGCAGGGGTCCCGTGCGCTCGGGTCTGTCCGAAGAGCAGTTGCGTCGCAACGGGACGCTCGCCTGGGAACTCCAGGTCACGCAACGCAGTTACCGCCCGCAAGAGATCGTCTCGTCCACCGAGAGTGACAGTCTGATCATGTGCGTCGATATCGACGACATAGCGACGTTCGCTCGCAGATATCCGAAGGCCTCGACGTTGACCGATCGTGAAACGGTCGATGCCGTCGTGGCTCCCCAGGAGTTCTCCGTCGGTCGCGACGATCCGTCCGGGGGCGCGTGGTACCCGGTCGCCAAGGAACGTTTCACGCCCGCCTTTGGTAATGAAACAAACGTCCATACTTTCTGACTTCGAAGCGGTTCGCAGGCGAAGCCGCACGGCGTGCGCGCGAACTTCGCCCTTGGTCATGTGTCCAACCGGCAGCAACGTACGCGCGAGTTGCGCTTCGTTGAGCATGTACAGAACGTACGACTGGTCTTTCGCCGCATCATCGCCCCGGCGCAGCCGCGGCCCGTCGCGCGTTTCCGCGATGCGCGCGTGATGACCAGTCACCAAGTAATCGAAGCCCAATTGTTCGCTCCGCTCAAGCAGCCGACCCCATTTCATCGTGCGATTGCATTCGACGCATGGATTCGGAGTAGTTCCGCGCGCATACGCCGCGATGTACGGATCGACGACCGATGCATCGAACGATTCTGTGAAGTTGAAGACGTAGTGAGGGATATTGAGCTGTGCAGCCACCCTTCGGGCGTCCTCCACGTCGGAAACCGAACAGCAGCCTGAGTCCTGTTCGCCTCCCCACAACTTCAGCGTCACGCCAGTTACGTCGTGACCTGCTTCGATCATCAAGGAGGCGGCCACCGACGAATCAACGCCACCACTCATGGCAACGAGCACCTTGGCCATGCCGTTATGCCGCCACCGCGCGCAGCCGCGTCACAGCATCGGCGACACCCAACATCGCTTGTTCCATTTCGGGTTGGGTCGACGCCCATCCGAGGCTGAACCGCACCGACGACAATGCACGTTCGCGCGACATGCCCATCGCAAGCAAGACGTGCGAAGGGTCGATCGCCCCAGAACTGCATGCGCTCCCCGACGCTGCGCAGACACCAAGCACATCGAGCGCGACGAGCAGCGTCTCAGATTCGACGCCCGCAATCGCAACGTGCAAAAAACCAGCGACACGCCGTTCGATGTCGCCATTGAGGGCAATGTTGTTCAATTGTCGCAGTAGGCCAGACTGCAACTCGTCACGCATTCCAGCGATCCGAATCGTTTCTTCTGACCGATGTTCGTGCGTCGCCATGAGCGCCGCACCAAGTGCAACGATTCCAGCCACATTTTGCGTGCCAGCACGAAATCCGAGTTCGTGGCCGCCACCTTCGATCAACGGCACCAAATCCGTGCGCGAGCGATTGACCAGCACACCGACGCCCTTCGGACCGCCAAATTTGTGTCCAGAAATGCTGACCAAATCGCAGCCTGCCGTCGCGACCGTCATGTCGAGCCACTGCGGCGCTTGCACGGCATCGGTATGTATCAATGCGTGTGGCGATTGCGCTCGCACGAGTTCGTAGAGCTCGCCAAGCGGCTGCACGATCCCGGTCTCGTTGTTGACCGTCATCACCGAAACCAATGACGTGCGTTCATCGAGATAACTCGAAAGTTCGTCGAGATCAACGATGCCGTCGCTGGTCGCTCGCGCGTGTTCGACTCGAAAGCCTTCCTTGGCCAGGCGATGCGTCGCGCCAAGCACGGCTTTGTGTTCGATCTGCGTCGTCACCACGCCATCGAGACCCTCGTCGTGGCGCGCCCATGCCGCTCCCTTGATGGCCAAGTTGTCGGCTTCGCTACCTCCGCCAGTGAAAATCACTTCACGGGCGTCGCATCCCAGACAGGCCGCAACATCCTCGCGGGCCTGTTCCAACGCCGACTTCGCGATACGCGACGCCGCGTGGCTCCCAGATGGATTCCCAGCATGCTCCGTGAGGTACGGCAACATCGCCGCGACCGCTTCGGGACGCATCGGCGTCGAAGCCGCGTGATCGAGGTAGATCATGCAGCAAGGCTACGCGGGTCGTCGGGTCAAGTACCTATGACATTCGGCGCGCCGAGGCCTTGCATTTCGCAGAGCGCGACGTACGCGTCACGAATCGCCCCAGCATCGAGCACGCTGGTGACATTGCCTTCGGCATCGAGATTGAGGTTCGCACCATAAATCGCGAACCACACGTCGGTGACCTCGGTATTGGTGTCGGGCACGATCAGCGTGTGCACCGAACCTGCCGGCTCATAGAGATACGAACCAGCCCCGTTGACCTCCGGATACTCCTCGTATTTCCAACTCCCAGAGAGCGTGAACGCAAATACTTCACCAGTGTGTCGATGGGTCTGCACCCGGTATCCAGGCTGGAATTTTGTTCGGATTACCCACAAACCTGCGTCGATATTGACCTGCATGAGTTGCAGCGTGCTGCCGTCGCCAAGGTCCACAAATGGGTTGTCGCTTTCGCCACGGTGCAAGGCAAGGGGGACGTCGATCGCAGTCATGCCACCATTGCACCATGCGGCACCACGATTCTGCCAACTTCGGTCGCCAGCTGACCCGGATTTCGCCTGGACGCGGCCAGTTTCTTGACAATTTCTCAGGCCCCGCGAGCTCAATGTCGCAGGGTGCTGTCACAGTGGGTACATGAGTACACAGCGTCGTTCCCAAGCGCAACTCCAACTCCTTGAGGGTGGTATCCCGTCGGGTGCTCGTCGCAACGGGCGAGACTGGGTACTCGATGAACGCACCCGCAAGGTCGGGCTTGAGGGAGTTGCCCAAGCCAAGGCTATCCTTGAGCGCGTCTCACCTCCGGAACCAATCGACGGTCAGCGCCGGGCGAGCTAAGCCGCAACCACCTGTTGGGGCGAACGCAATTCGGCGAGGCGCGAAACTAGGCGCGAAACGAGCGCAGCACCTGGTGTGCGGCGGCCGTAGGTGAAACGACGCCAGCGCGCACCTGGTCGTCAAGTTTCGACAGGAGGCGCGCGAGCGCAGCGTCAGCGCGCAGCGCCTCGATGAGCGAGTCGCCGATTTCCGACCACATCCATGCGCTGGCCTGTTCAGCGCGCAGATCACCAAGCTGATCGTCAGCGCTGAGCGCGATGCGATGGGCAAGTGCTGCCTCCCACACCGCGTCGATGCCCTCCCGCATCAGGGCGGAACACGACATCACCGCCGTCGTCCAATTGGGGACTCTCGGTCGCAGGAAATGCGCAGCGTTCGCATAGTCGGCGGTGGTCCGCGTCGCTGCCGCCGCGAGGTCGCCGTCGCATTTGTTCACCACAATGATGTCGGCGAGTTCGACAATGCCACGTTTGACGCCTTGCAGTTCGTCGCCTGCCGCTGGACCGAGCAGCAACACGAACGTGTCGACCATCCCCGACACAGCTGTTTCGCTTTGTCCAACACCCACCGTTTCGACGAGCACGACGTCGAACCCTGCTGCTTCGCATAACAGCATCGACTCTCGGGTTCGTCGAGCTACGCCCCCAAGCGTCCCACCACTCGGCGACGGACGGATGAACGCATGGGGCGACCGCGCAAGCTCCTCCATGCGCGTCTTGTCGCCGAGGATCGAGCCACCCGTGCGAGTGCTCGACGGGTCGACGGCAAGAACGGCAACACGCAATCCATGGGCGACCAGGTGCAAACCCAGCACTTCGATGAAGGTACTTTTGCCCGAGCCGGGAGCTCCACTGATCCCGACGCGATAGGAACCGCCGGTCGAGCTCATCAAGAGTTCGAAGAGCTGAGCCGATCGATCACGGTCAGGCTGCAGCGTCGACTCGGCGGTCGTGATCGCCCGGGCGAGTACGCGTCGATCTCCGGCACGCAGTGCAGTAGCGACTGCGTCGATATCGGTGACGGCATCCATCACGCGGAGGCTAAACGGCTGCGCCCATGTGCGAAGATGCACAAATGCAGGAAATCTCCTTTACGTTGCAGGCCGCCGATGGCACGCCAGTTTTTGTGCGTCGCTGGACACGCCAAGCTGAGGCGCCGGCTGACGCAAGGGCAGCCATCCAAATCGCACACGGCATGGGCGAACACTCGAAACGCTACGCACGTTTGGCCGCAGCGCTCGTCGAGGCTGGCTATGTGGTGTATGCGAACGACCACCGAGGCCACGGGCACACGGCACCTTCGCCCGAATCGTTCGGCATCTTCGGACCTGGCGGTTGGAATGGCGTCGTGACCGACTTGCTCGAATTGGGAACGTTCATCGATTCGCAAACCGGTGGCACTCCGCGCTGTCTCCTCGCGCACAGTATGGGTTCATTCGCACTGCAGCAGCTGCTCCTCGACCACGCCGCGAGCATCTCGGCGGCCGTACTTTCTGGGACGAGCGCACTCGACGCCTTGGCAGCGATGGCACCCGTCGACGACACACCTGCAGATCTCACCGCGTTCAACGCCCCGTTCGAACCAGCACGAACCTCGTTCGACTGGTTGAGTCGCGATCCTCTTGAAGTCGACAAATACGTTGCCGATCCGATGTGCGGATTCGGAGTCGCTGCAGAGGCGCTGCGAGACATGGCGACAAACGCTGCGCGGGCGTGCGACCCCGACGTGCTAGCTGGTATCCGACACGATCTACCACTGCTGATGATTTCTGGATCTGCTGATCCGCTTGCGGGCGGACTCGCCCTCGTCGACATCGTCGCCCAGCGTTATCGCGATGCCGGGCTCGCGAACGTGACAACACACTGGTACACCGAAGCCAGGCACGAATTGTTCAACGAAACCAACCGCGACGAAGTCACGACCGACGTGCTCAATTGGCTCAACGCGAACCTCTAGCCGAACCGATGGCGTTGATTCAGTCGGCTCGCTGGCGCTTCGAGAGGATCGTCAGGATTTCGGCTGCTGCTTCCGGTATGGGCGTGCCCGGCCCGAAGATCGCTGCGGCTCCAGCCTGACGAAGAAACTCATAGTCCTGCGCAGGAATCACGCCACCGACGACCACCAAAATGTCGGACGCGCCGAGTTCACGCAATGCTGCGACGAGTTGCGGCACCAAGGTCTTATGACCGGCGGCCTGACTCGACACTCCTACAACGTGGACGTCGTTTTCGATCGCTTCTCGGGCGGCCTCGCCAGGCGTTTGAAACAGCGGGCCGACATCGATGTCGAAACCAAGATCGGCGAACGCAGTCGCGATCACCTTGGCGCCACGATCATGGCCGTCTTGCCCGAGCTTGCACACCAACATCCGGGGACGTCGTCCCTCCGAAGCCGCGAACTCGTCGATTTCGCGGCGAATCTTCGCGACTCCTTCATCACCTTCATACGCCGAGCTCCACACGCCTGACAGCGTACGGATGGACGCGCGGTGGCGGCCAAACACGTCTTCCATCGCTTGCGACATTTCACCGACCGTCGCACGCGCCCGCGCTGCTTCGATACACAGCGCCAGCAAATTGCCGTCACCCGCGGCGCCGTCGCGCAACGCATCGAGTGCCGCGGCACACGCTGCGGCATCCCGGGTCGCCCTGATGTGTTCGAGGCGGGTGATTTGTTGGCGACGAACTTCGGTGTTGTCGACATCACGCACGTCGACAACACCCTCTGTCTCGAGACGATATTTGTTCACTCCGACAACGGTCTCCTGACCGCGGTCGATTGCGGCTTGACGGCGAGCTGCCGATTCTTCAATTCGTAGCTTCGGCATCCCACTCTCGACCGCTTTCGTCATCCCGCCGAGCGCCTCCACCTCTTCAATTAGGCTCCATGCCGCATCGGCGAGCTGCTGAGTGAGCGATTCGATGTAGTACGACCCAGCGAGCGGATCGATCACGTGCGTCACGCCAGTTTCTTCGGCCAGTATCAACTGCGTATTGCGGGCTATTCGGGCACTGAATTCCGTTGGAAGCGCGATTGCTTCGTCGAAACTGTTCGTGTGCAGTGATTGCGTGCCTCCGAGCACTGCTGCCATCGCTTCGTACGAGGTCCTGACGATGTTGTTGTACGGGTCTTGTTCGGTGAGCGATACGCCAGAGGTCTGGCAATGCGTGCGGAGCATCGATGAACCCGGTCGTTGAGGATCGAAGTTGTGAATGATGCGCGCCCACAGCAGACGTGCAGCGCGCAATTTCGCGACCTCCATAAAGAAGTTCATTCCGATCGCGAAAAAGAACGACAAACGACCCGCAAACACATCGATATCGAGGCCTCGGTCGGTTGCGGCGCGCACATACTCCCAACCGTCGGCCAGTGTGAAACCGAGCTCCTGGACTGCGGTCGCTCCCGCTTCTTGCATGTGATAGCCGGAGATCGAAATCGAGTTGTACTTCGGCATGTATTTCGATGTGTGATCGATGATGTCGGCAACGATCCGCATGCTCGGCGCAGGTGGATAGATGTAGGTGTTGCGCACCATGAATTCTTTGAGAATGTCGTTTTGAATCGTCCCAGACAATTTCGATTGATCGACACCCTGCTCTTCAGCAGCGACCACGTAGCCAGCCAGCACGGGAAGCACGGCACCATTCATTGTCATCGATACGCTCATCTTGTCGAGCGGAATACCGTCGAACAAGATCTTCATATCCTCGACGGAATCGATTGCGACGCCGGCCTTGCCCACATCGCCGACGACGCGCTCATGATCGCTGTCGTACCCTCGGTGCGTCGCGAGATCAAACGCAACCGACAGACCCATTTGGCCAGCAGCGAGATTGGCACGATAAAACGCGTTGGAATCCTCGGCGGTTGAAAAGCCAGCGTATTGACGAATAGTCCAGGGACGGTTGCTATACATCGTTGCTCGCGGCCCTCGTACGAATGGCTCGAAACCAGGGAGCTGTCCAACGGTTTCGAGCCCGTCGAGATCGGCCTCGGTATAGAGCGGCTTGACGCCAATGCCCTCAGGCGTATGCCAGGTGAGCGACTCGGGCTCTTTTGCCCCGAGTTCCTTGGCGGCAAGCGCACGCCACGCTTCGAGGTTCGCATCAGTCATAGACCAAAGGCTACGAGTGCCGACCCGGCGCGATCCAAAGCGCACAACTATTACATCCTGACCTTATTTAATACAGCTTGACATGATTTCATGTGTATGGCAGGTTATCTGGCATGGACGACACACTTCACATCCGGCCCTGGGCCGACCCGGTGATCGACACCATCGGCCACGACCCCCGCAGCTGGTACGCCGAGACCTTTTGGCTGCCAACATTGGGTCCGACCTGCCTGTTGCTGCTGCGGCGGCTGGCCGACGGTTTCGACCGCAATCCCGAAGGGTTCGTCGTCGCGACGAACGCGTTGTCAATGGCGCTCGGCGTCGGCGAAAAAGTCACCACCGGGGGCCCACTTCGCAAAGCGTTGCGCAGGCTCGAACAATTCTCACTCTCGAGCATCAATGGTGACGGTGCCGTGCTGGTGCGGCGCCATCTCGGACCAATCCATCGCAAACATGTCAACCGGCTTCCGCCCGTAGTCCGCGCGATTCACCACGAGTTCGCCGAAGCGCAGTTGGCACGTCCGCCGATCGTGAACGCCGAGTCGCGCGCTCGGCGCACTGCGCTGTGTCTCCTCGGAGAGGGCGAAAGTCCCGACTGCGCGGAACGAGCGTTGATGCGCATGGGTTTCCCCATCACGATCGCTCGCCGCTCCGTCAGCTGGGCGACACATCACGCTGTCGAGGCAGCGCGGAGTGCGCATCCAGCGGGAAGCGGGCTCGACCTGCGAACCCAAGCCGATCTCGTCGTGCCGTAGCGGCTCCGCAACCGCTCCCCTCCGGCTCGACGACGAAGGGCCGGGCAGATCACCCCCCGCAGGTCTGCCCGGCCCGAACCACGTGTTCGCAAAACTGCGATTGGCTATTCCCGACCTCTGAGGTAGGATTTAGACATGGCAAGTTTTCGAGAGCTCCTCGCACAGACCAAAACAGAGATTTCAGAAGCGGAACCCGCCGCCGTTGAAGCGCGCCTCAACGAAGTGACGTTGCTTGACGTACGCGAGCTCGATGAATACGAGCAGGGCATGGTCCCGGGTGCGGTATTTATTCCACGGGGCCACCTCGAAGCCCAAGTCGAGAACAAGATCCCCGACCGCGACGCCGAAATCGTCGTCTATTGCGCGGGTGGCGTGCGAAGCGCATTCGCCGCAAAGACGCTGCAAGAACTCGGTTACTCGAACGTGACGTCCATGGCAGGTGGCTTCGGGCGTTGGAAGAACGAAGGCCGCGCGTGGATCACGCCCGCGGTGCTGACCCCCGAGCAACGCAACCGCTACCAGCGCCACATCTTGTTGCCCGAGGTCGGCGAAGCCGGCCAACAAAAATTGCTGGAAGCGCGCGTGCTGATGTTGGGTGCAGGTGGTCTCGGTTCGCCCGCCGCGCTCTACCTTGCGGCTGCTGGAGTCGGCACGCTCGGCATCGTCGACATGGATGTCGTCGACGCGTCGAACCTACAACGCCAGATTCTGCACAACACCGAACGCATCGGCGACCGCAAAGTCGACAGCGCGAAGAAAACGCTCACGCAGCTCAACCCTGATGTCAACGTCGTGACGCACGACGTTCGCTTCGGCGCAGACAACGTGCTCGACATCCTCGCCGACTACGACGTTGTCGTTGACGGCACCGACAACTTTCCCACCCGGTACCTGCTCAACGACGCATCGCTGTTGCGGCGCATTCCCGTCGTTCATGGTTCGATCTTCCGCTTCGAAGGCCAAGTCACGGTGTTCGATCCGTACAACGGACCATGCTATCGATGCTTGCTTCCAGAACCGCCGCCACCGGAACTCGCACCGTCGTGCGCAGAAGCTGGGGTTCTTGGCGTACTTCCTGGCATCATCGGATCGATCCAAGCGCTCGAAGCCATCAAGCTGATCCTCAACCTCGGCGACCCGCTCCGCGGCAGGCTGCTGGCGTACGACGCTCTCGAACAGAGTTTCCGAACATTCAAAGTTCGTCGCGACCCAACGTGTCCTGCTTGCTCAGATGGCGCCGAGATCGTGATCGCCGAATACGACCAGTACTGCATGCCACACGCGACGCCCGCCTAGGCCGAGTCACCGTGAACCGTAAGACCAGATGTTTTCGCGCCGATCGGACGGTATGGCTTCTCGAATAGTCCGTTACGGGCTCGCGTTCACGGGCGCCGTCGCCTGCGGATCGTTTGCGTTAGTTGCGAACCTCGGCGCGGCCCGCGCAGCTGGCTCGTTTCCTGCGCCGACGGTCGCTGCACGCGGAACCGCACCTGCGTTCGCTCAGCTCGGCGGAGGACTCAACCTCCCCGTCGTCGATATCGCATCAGATCCTGGCGGACCCGGCTACTGGATGGTCGCAAACGACGGCGGCGTGTTCACCTCGGGACACGCCCGGTTTTACGGTTCCACGGGAGCAATTCACCTCACCCAGCCGATCGTGGCAATGGCCCCAACACCGACCGGACGCGGTTACTGGCTCGTCGCGAGCGACGGCGGAATCTTCACATTCGGCGATGCGCGCTTCTTCGGTTCGCTCGGCGCGCTGCACCTCGCCGCGCCCATCGTGTCGATGGCCGCAACACCTCACGGTGGTGGATATTGGCTCGTCGCGAGCGACGGTGGCGTCTTTGCATTTGGAAGTGCTGGCTTTTACGGCTCCGCCGCTTCCACATACAAGAGCGGCTCGATCGTCGACATCGCGACAACGCACAACGGGTTGGGCTACGAACTGCTTGTCAGCGACGGCGCAGTGTTCCACTACGGGAACGCGCCGGCGCTCGGCAACCCCACCCATGGTGTGGCCGCAGCCGCGATCGTCCGATCCCCGACGGCTGGATACTGGGTCCTCACACGCGCCGGACGCGTCGCGGCGACGAACGGCGCGAGCTACGCCGGCGCGGCGCCGACAACGACAGGGGTCGCGCTCGGCCTCGCACCCCGCAACGACGGCAAGGGGTACTGGATCGCCACCGTGCCAGCGGGACCTCCTGCTCCACCGAACTCCGGGAGCGGACGTCGGATCATCTATTCGATCAGCGCGCAACGCGCGTGGACAATCGAACAGAACAACACCGTGTCACATTTTTGGAAAGTTTCAGGTCGCACGGGCGCGCCGCCCCCTGGGACGTACGCGATCCAGTCGCGTTCGATTGTTTCGACCGCAGGATCATTGCGGCTCAATCACATGGAGCGCTTTTACCAAGCGCGAAGTGGCAAGTGGATCGGGTTTCACGGCATCCCACTTCGTCCAGATGGCACGCCGATCGAAAGCGATGCCCAACTCGGGACACCGCTGTCGCATGGCTGCGTACGGATGAGCCAAACCGACGCAACCACCCTGTGGAACTGGGCATCGCTCGGCACCACCGTTGTCGTACTCGGTTAACTCGGTTCGTCGAACCTCTGATTCACGGCGTCGCACGGATCGCGGAGCCGTTGACATCGACATCACCCACGAGCACCATACCTACCATCCCTCGGTCCGGATTTCCGTGGAGCGAGCAGTAATAACGATAGACACCTGGCGTGGTGAACGTGTACTGATACGTGCCGTTGACGACAAGCGCGTCGATGCCGAACTGGGTGCCAAAGTTCTGCGAGTCGATCGCTTTCAAGACGTTATGCTGCACTTGCCCATCATTGCGCCACGACACCGTCGCGCCGGGGGCAACGCGCACAATCTGCGGAGCGAATGCATTGTCGGTGACCGCGATCGGGACGGCTGTGGCGGTGCTACGGAGGTCGGCGATCTTGACCCCGTTCCACCACGGCCCAGCTGGAGTCGCGCGACCGCTCGAACAAGCGGCGAGCACCGTACCCACAACACACGCGATCATGGTCCGACGAATCCATCGTCGAGCAATGTCAGCGCGCAGAGCTGCAGAACGCATGTGACAGCTATCGCGGCTTGCGGAATGCTTGGACTAACTCCACCAACGTGCGAACCCCAAATCCAGTCCCGCCGCGAATGAGGTACGCGTCATCTGACTCGGCACGCGCAGGACCAGCAATATCAAGATGCGCCCACGGCACCTTGCCCACGAATTCCTGCAGGAATAAGCCAGCTGTGATCGCACCGCCGTAGGAACCGCCGACATTTTTCATATCAGCAATTTCACTGTCGAGCATCTTGCGGTATTCGCCGGGGAGCGGCAGCTGCCAGATCGGTTCGCCACTTCGCTCTGACGCTGCTTTGATTTGCGCGATCCACGCCTCGTTGTTGCCCATGACGCCAGCGATCTTGTGGCCGAGTGCCACCATGCAGGCACCCGTGAGGGTCGCCAAGTTGATCATCGCATCGGGCCCTTCGTCGCTTGCAAGCGACAGCGCGTCGGCGAGGATGAGGCGGCCCTCTGCATCTGTGTTCATCACTTCGACCGTCTTGTTGTTGCGGTACGTAATGACATCTCCGAGTCGGTAGGCGTTGCCACCAATCATGTTTTCGACCAACGGCACGTAGCCCACAACGCGACTCCGTACACCGAGCTCCGACAGCACCGACATCGTGGCAATCACAGCTGCAGCGCCACCCATGTCGGTCTTCATCTGTTCCATACCGCTCGAAGGCTTCAGCGAATAGCCGCCAGAATCGAAGACCACACCTTTGCCGATCAGCGCAACCGTTGTACGAGCACCCTTCGGTGCGTATTCAAGCCGCAAAAACCGGGGTGTGCGACGCGAGCCCTGCCCGACGATGATCGTCCCGTTGAGCTTGCGTCGAACAAGTTCTGGCCCCTGCCAGGCCTGCACCTTGACACCCTTGTTGCGCAACAGTTTCGTCGCCGAGGTCACCATGTCGGCTGGGCTCTTCGCCGCCGAAGGTTCATTGACCATGTCGCGCGCCCAACATGTGGCATGCGCTGCGGTCAGCGCCGCGTCGATCGCGGTCTGCGTGCGCGCGCCACTCGCTCCCACGATCGTCACCGACGCGAGTGTTGAACGCTTCGGATCGCTCTTGTATTTCAGATATTGATAGCCACCGAGCACAACGCCCTCAGCAAGTGCCGCAGCGGCATCATGTGCGTCAAGAGTCTCCGGCAGCGCATCAAGCACCGCGATCGCGACCGAACGAACCTTGCGTGACTTTTTTGCGATCGCTGCACCGATGCGACGCAGGCTGTCGAGCGTGACTTCTCCCGGTGCGCCCGTGCCGATCAGCACGATGGCTTTTGCACTCACACCAACGCCCGACGGCAGCAGGACCGATTCACCAAGCTTTCCCGTAAACGCGTTGCTCTGGGCACTTTTTGCAATCGCGCCGTCGAGTTGTTGATCAATGCTGGCGGCGACGGCGCTCAATTTTGTGGCACTCGAAGCGGCCACCACCAAATAGTCGGCCCGCTGCTTGTTGGGGGCAGCTGTCGACATCGCAAACTTCAACACCACGAGGTCCTCCTCGGACGATCAGGAATGTCAACCCGGCTTGGGTAGGCGATGGAGCCTATGGGTTGCGCACCCGCATGGGGAGCGATTCGCCTTCTTGCCAGCGCGCAAGGACCCACAACAAATCAGCGAGACGATTGAGATATGGCACCACGAAGCTCCCAGCTTCTAGCCAGCCAGCGTCGACTGCGGCCACAGCCTCGCGCTCCGCGCGACGAACAACGGTCCTGGCAACATCGAGCAGCGCGCCAACCAAATCTTCACCGGGCAACACAAACTCAGTCGGCGCGGTGAAACGCGTCGTGGTCTCGTCGATAATCGGCTCAAGCGCACCGACCATCGTCGCAGTCACCCGCGTCGTTTCGGCAGTGAGCTTCACGCGCTGAGCTGGTGCCGTTGCAAGTTCTGCCCCCACGACGAACAGTTCGCGTTGCAACCGCACGAGCAGCGTGAACAACTCGTCGTCTCTGACACATTGGGCACGGGCCACGCCGAGCGCGCTGACTGCCTCATCGACCGTGCCGTACGCCGACGGTCCGATATCGCTCTTGGAAACGCGCCCACCAAAGAACAATCCAGTCGTGCCGTCGTCACCAGTTTTTGTGTATACCTTCACCCGCGGAGTGTACGAGGCCACGGGGAACGGTCGGCGCAGGCTGGCGTCATGTTTCGCACCTCGCATTCGAACAGAACCACCGTGTGGGTGCTTGCGGCCAATACATTGTCCAAACTGCCGCGAGGGGAGACAACAATGAGCGACCAGCAGCCACCGCAATGGGGATCGGATCAACCGCCGCCTCCACCCGCATGGGGTACCAGCCCACCTCCTCCGCCGATAGGCGGCCAATCCGGCTGGCAGGCAGCACCTCCGCCATACATGCCACCGCCCTTTGCAGGACAAGCTCGCAACGAGGGCACAGCCATCGCCGCAATGGTCTGCGGGATCGTTGGGCTGCTCTTTTGCGGCGTGGTCCTCGGCATTGTGGCGTTGAGCCTGGGATTCTCTGCAAAACGAAAGATTGAGCAATCCAACGGTCAACTCGGCGGCGCAGGAATGGCGACTACGGGCATCGTGTTGGGGATTCTCGATCTTGTCTTAGGCGTGGCGTTCCTCCTGCTCATCGTTGGCAGGTCGTAGCGCATATCGCCAAGAACAGCGCCAATGTGACACTTCTAATCGACGGGAGTGTTCCCGACACCCGCCAGTAAGATCAGTGTGATGTCGACCTTCCTTGCAGCGCTACGCGAACGAGTTCTCGTCTTCGACGGCGCGTTCGGAACGTGGATGCAGGACCAAGATCTGACAGCCGACGACTTCGGCGGCGCTGCACTCGAAGGCTGCAACGAGATGTTGGTGCTCACACGCCCCGACCTCGTCGCAGCGATGCACGCCGACTACTTCGAAGCAGGGGTCGACGCGGTCGAAACGGCGACGTTCGGAGCATTTCCGCTCCTGCTGAACGAGTACCAGATCCCAGAAAAGACGTTCGAGATCAATCAACGCGCGGCCCAGATCGCCCGAGAAGTCGCCGATCGATTCGCGCTCGATGGCCGTCCGCGGTACGTCATCGGTTCAATGGGTCCTGGCACACGACTACCGTCGCTCGGCCAGATCCCGTACACACAATTGCGAGACGACTACGCGGCACAGGTCGTGGGGCTGCTGGCGGGCGGCGTCGACGTGTTGCTGATCGAGACGGTGTACGACCTCCTCCAAGCGAAGGCCGCCATCAACGGCGCTCGTCGAGCGATGGCGAGCGCAGGGATCACTGTTCCGATCATGGTGCAGGTCACCATCGAAACAACGGGCCGCATGTTGGTTGGTTCCGAAATCGGCGCGGCATTGACCGCGCTCGAAGCGATGCAGCCTGATGTGATCGGTTTGAACTGCGCGACGGGCCCCAACGAGATGACCGAGCATCTCCGCTACCTCGCGCAGAACAGCACCACAATGTTGTCGTGCCTGCCAAATGCCGGGCTGCCCAGCGTCGTCGACGGCAGGGCTCACTACGACCTCACACCCGATGGGTTAGCCGAGGCACACGAACGCTTCGTGAATGAATTTGGGCTCAACATCGTCGGTGGTTGTTGCGGCACGACTCCCCAACATCTGCGAGCGGTAGTAGACCGACTCGGAACGATCGCTGGTCGCGCGCCCGTGTCGCGCCATCCACAGGTCGAACCCGGCTGCAGCTCGATTTACTCCCACGTGCCGTTCCATCAGGAGCTGGCGTATCTCGCCATCGGCGAACGCACCAACGCCAACGGGTCGCGAGCATTTCGCGACGCGATGCTCGAAGGCGATTGGGAAACCTGCGTCCGCATGGCCCGAGATCAGGTCGGCGAAGGAGCGCACGTCCTCGATGTTTGCGTCGACTACGTCGGCCGCGATGGCACCATCGACATGAACGAAATCGCGGCACGCTTTGCTACCCAAGCGAGCCTTCCTTTGGTATTCGACTCAACCGAGCCGCAAGTACTCGAAGCCGGGTTGCAACACCACGGCGGCAAAGCAATCTTGAATTCCGCGAACCTCGAAGAAGGTGATGGCGAAGGCAAACGCATGGATCGCGTGTTCAAGTTGGCACGCGAGTACGGCGCTGCTGTGATCTGTCTCACCATCGATGAGGAAGGCCAAGCCCGCGACGCTGATTGGAAAGTACGCGTCGCCCACCGCCTCCACGACATCGCAGTCAACCGCTACGGGCTCAGGTCGACGGATCTCATTTTCGACCCACTGACATTTCCGCTTTCAACGGGTGACGACGATCTCCGTGCCGACGCGATGGCAACGCTGGAAGCAATTCGCCGAATCAAAGAAGAGCTCCCTGGCGTGTCAACGGTGCTGGGGCTATCGAATGTCAGCTTCGGCCTCAGGCCAGCGGCGCGCCATGTACTGAATTCCGTGTTTCTGCACGAGTGTCGTCAAGCTGGCCTCGACGCAGCCATCGTGCACGCAGCGCGCATCATGCCACTGCATCGCATTCCCACCGACCAGCGGGAAGCTGCACTCGACCTCATCTACGACCGCCGTCAAGAAAACTACGATCCGTTGCAGTCATTTATGGCGCTGTTCGACGGAGTCGAAGCCCAGTCGGTGCAAAAAGACGACCTCGCGACGCTTGCACTCGATGAACGGCTGAAACGACGCATCATCGATGGAAACCGCAATGGCCTCGAAGACGATTTGGCCGCGCAGCTCGAGCTGATGCCAGCGCTCGGAATCGTCAACGACGTCCTACTCGACGGCATGAAAGTCGTCGGCGAACTCTTCGGTCGAGGTGAAATGCAGCTTCCTTTCGTGCTGCAAAGCGCTGAAACGATGAAGAAAGCTGTCGCCTACCTCGAACCGCACATGGAAAAAGAAGACGCAGGCGGAAAGGGCACCGTCGTCCTTGCCACCGTCAAAGGCGACGTGCACGACATCGGTAAGAACCTCGTCGACATCATCCTCACGAACAACGGCTATACGGTGCACAACCTCGGTATCAAGATCGCGATCAACGAAATGATCGACGCTGCTGAGACACTGAATGCCGACGCAATCGGTATGAGCGGATTGCTCGTCAAGAGCACCATCATCATGCGCGAAAACCTTCAAGAACTCAACGTACGAAGCCTCGCGAGCATTCCCGTGCTACTCGGCGGCGCGGCGTTGACGCGCAAATATGTAGAAGTCGACCTGCGTCAGACATACGAAGGACGCGTCTTTTACGGTAAGGACGCATTCGAAGGTCTCCACACGATGGACCGTTTGATGGCGTTGAAGAAGTCGGGCGAAGTCGACGAAAAGTTTGGGCGTGAGATCACCGAATCGCGTCTGCCTCGTAAGTCTGAGCGACCAGTCGAAGAGATCGAAGTGCCGGCAAGGAGCGACGTCGCCGACGACGTTGATGTGTTCACTCCTCCATTCCTCGGTCCACGAGTGGCCAAAGGCGTTTCCATCGACGAGATCGCCGGTTTTATCAATGAAACCGCGCTCTTTCGCAACCAATGGCAGTTTCGACCGACAAATGGTGAAAACGACGAGTCGTTCAAGGCGCGCATCCGACCGACATTGCGCGAACGCCTGCAGCACGCGAAAGAGGAAC
>JBBRPC010000034.1:0-21980 GCA_038228615.1 Acidimicrobiia bacterium
AGCGCATGGATGCTTGGCAGCAGCACGGATCAGCTCTACCGCAAATTCGAGGACGGCGTATTGCGCATCCGTAACATGCTGCCCGCAACGGCAGCCACGACGACCATCAATCGGCGCTCGGCGGAATATGGTCGCCCGATCACCATTGACCTCGACTTCGATGCTCGAAACCATGTGGCGACCGTGCGTTCCTGGTCCGACCGCGCCCGTTGCGCGACGATTGATCAATCCAGCTTTGATCGCCTCGATACCGCGCATCGGACTTCCGGGAAGGTTCCACTCCGCGTTGGTCGCGAATGATTCGAGATATTCCTCGACCGTGCCCTGGTCGGCATTTAACGAGAGGCGCGCGACAAGATTGCGTACGGCCAACTCGTCGCTCAGGGCCTGGATCTCTTGGCTTGTGTGTTCTGAGGTCATGATCGCAGCGCCGCTGCGAGCGCGTCGACGACGGTGTCGATTTCGCCGTCGGTGATGACGAGCGGTGGACACCAGGTAAGCGTTTCGGGGTTGACCGCGCGTGTGATCACCCCGGCAGCCAACAGCGCGTCGCGCACTGCGAACGCGTCGACGTCAACGGGTAGCACCGTTGCACCAACAGCGACCTCGTGACGCACTTCGCGTAAGAGGCCATCGGTTTGTAGCGCGGCGAATCCGGCGAAGAGTCGTTGGCCGACCATCGGCGCGCGCGCAATCAGGTGCTCATCTTCGATGATGTCGAGGTTGGCAAGCGCCGCGGCGCAAGCAGTTGGATGACCGGAATAGGTGTGACCGTGCCGCAACATCCACGTGGGATCGCTCTCGAGCGCATCGCAAATGTCTCGATTCGCGATCACTCCGCCAAGTGGGATGTATCCCGATGTCACCGCTTTCGCGAACGTGATGAGATCCGGCGTGACATTGAAGTGCTGTGCGCCGAACCAGGCGCCGAGACGGCCGAAGCCGCAGATCACCTCGTCGAAAATCAAATACGCACCATGCTGGTCGGCGAGCCGACGCAGACCAGCGAGATAACCATCCGTTGGGGGGAACACCCCACCAGCGCCTTGGACTGGTTCGGTCAATATTGCCGCGACCGTATTGCCATGTTCTGACATGAAGCTCGCCATCGCTTCGATGTCGTCGGGAGGGAGATTGACGACACCGTCGAGAAATGGACCGAACCCTTCTTGGTTCGCGGGAATGCCTTGCGCCGACAATCCGCCATACGTCACGCCGTGGTAACCGCGACCGCGACTCACGATGACATTGCGCTCCGGATGACCACGTCGCACCTGAGCGATTCTGGCTAATTTCATTGCAGAATCCACGGCTTCGGAGCCAGAGCTTGTGAGGAAGACGCGCCCATTCGCAAACGGTGCGTACCCGGCGACGCGCGCAGCGACGGCCTCCGCCGGCTCGTTGCTAAAGGGTTCGAAGCAATGGTATGCGGCAATGTTGTGCATCTGCGCGGTCACGGCTTCGGTGATTGAACGCTGTCCGAATCCGACGTTCGCATACCACAGCGATGCCATGCCGTCGATGTATTCCTTGTCGTCGCTGTCGACGACGCGGGCGCCGTCACCTCGCACGATCCGGATGTAGTCGCGCTGCGGTCGTGTTGGCCGCGCATACGGGTGAAGGAACGCTCCAGTCGTCATGCCGCAGGAGGGTACTCTGCACGCATGGTCTGGACTCCGCCCGTGTCGGTCGACGCGGTTGCCGCTGGCCTCGCGGCGTACGACTACATCGCCGACGAAGGCCTCGCGACGACCATATTCCTCGGGCTCGCGTTGCAACGTCCCGTGCTGTTCGAAGGTGAGGCTGGCGTCGGCAAGACCGAAGTTGCCAAGGTGCTAGCAGCGTGGCTGGGCGGCCCGCTCATTCGTTTGCAGTGTTATGACGGCATCGATGCCTCGCAGGCCGTATACGAATGGGACTATGCGCGCCAGCTGTTGCATCTTCGAGCGCTCGAAGCTACACGTCGCGATGTCAACGAGGACGAGCTGTACGACGAGCGCTTCCTCATCCGACGTCCACTCCTCGCCGCGATCGGCCACGACGGTGATGTCCCCCCAATTTTGTTAATCGACGAAATCGACAGGGCCGACGACGAATTCGAAGCGTTCCTGCTCGAGGTATTGGCCGACAACACGATCACCATCCCCGAATTCGGGACAGTGCATGCGACTGTTGCTCCGATCACGATCCTCACGTCGAACCGCACGCGAGATGTGCACGACGCGCTGAAACGGCGTTGCTTGTATCACTGGATCGACCATCCCGATTTCGAGCGCGAGCTCGCAATCGTGAGGTTGCGCGCGCCGAACGTTGGCGAGGCGCTCGCTCGCGATGTCGCGGCTGCAGCTATTACGTTGCGCGACCTATCGCTCTACAAACCGCCGGGTGTTGCCGAAACGATCGACTGGGCGCGAGCGATCGCTGCGCTCGGTCAGACGCGCCTCGATGCTCGTTCGGTGACAGCAACGCTTGGCACCGTCGTGAAATATCGCGAGGATCAAGCGAAGGTGCGCGCGCACGGCATCGATGCCCTCGTGCAGGTCGCGCTCGAACGCGCGTCGTGACTATTTGAAATCTGCAGATGCAATGTTGAACGCCACTCTCGAACATTCGTACAGCATCCCGGTTGCCTTCGCTCGAGTGCTACGCGGCTCAGGGCTTGATGTGCCGGTTGGCGCCACCGTCACGTTTGCGCAGGCACTGGCACACGTTGGGATTGCAGACCGCGATCGCGTGTACTGGGCCGGACACTCCACGATGGTGCATCGCCCCGAGGACCGGTTGTTGTACGACAAGGCATTTGCTGCGTTTTGGGATCAGCGCGTTGGCGAAACCGATGGTGCGGGTATCGCGATCGCTTTGCCGATCGTGCTTGCCGTCGACACTGGCGATGACGACGACGCTGTCGACGACGGCTCCGATGCGGACGACGGTTTCGACGCTCCGATGATCACGATGCGATGGAGCGCGCACGAACAACTGCAACAACGCGATTTCGCCGAGTATTCAGACGAGGAATTTGCAGAAGCTAGCGAGCTCCTGACAAAGATGCGATTGTCGGTCGCTTCGCAACCCTCGCGTCGTCACCGACGCTCGCACGCTCGCCATCGCGGCTTGCCTGATGTGCAACGGACAGTACGGTACGCGCTGCGTACTGAAGGCGAACCAATCCGACGCTTCTCGCGGCAACGCTCGACGCGGCCTCGAAGGATCGTGCTGCTGCTCGACGTCTCCGGCTCGATGGAACCCTATGCCCGAGCGTTTGTGCGCTTCGTGCACGCTTCTGTGCTCAGTCGCAAGCGCGTCGAGGTGTTCGCGATCGGAACGCGATTGACGCGCATCACCCGCGAACTCCAGTCGCGTGATCCTGACGCTGCGGTGCGAGCTGCTGCGGAACAGGTTGTCGATTGGGCCGGCGGCACCAGACTCGGTGAAGGTATCCACGCCTTCAACGACGAGTGGGGTGTGCGAGGCATGGCGCGCGGCGCCGATGTGGTGATCATGTCCGATGGTTGGGATCGCGGCGATTCCAACGTGCTGGGCGAACAAATGCAACGCCTGCAACGAGTGGCACACCGCACGATTTGGGTGAATCCGCTCAAGGCTTCGGAGGGCTATGCGCCGCTGGCGCAAGGCATGGCGGCTGCGTTGCCGTCGATCGACGTATTCATCGAAGGTCACTCCCTTGCGGCATTGACCAATCTGTCAGATGTGATCGGAGGACCTCACCAATGAGAGACGTGATTCTGGATATTGAACGTTGGCGAGCCAGCGGTCGGCGTATCGCTGTCGCGCGAGTGGTCGCGACCGAAGGATCGAGCCCTCGCGCCGCGGGGGCTGCGATGGTGGTGAACGACAATGGTGAGGTCGCCGGATCAGTGTCGGGTGGCTGTGTCGAGGGCGCAGTTGTGACAGCCGCGACTGAGGTGCTGGCTGGCACGAGGTCGCCAGGCGTCATTTCGTTTGGCTATTCAGACGATGACGCGTTCGCTGTCGGACTGACGTGCGGTGGAACGATTCATTTGTTCGTTGAGGAACTGGCTTGGTGATCTACGAACGGCTGCGCGACGCGCTTGTCGCGCAACGACCAGTTGTGCTGGCCACAATTATCGAGGGCGCGCCGATCGGTGCGAAGTTGCTGATTGAACCCGGCGCCGAGCCGTTGGGCACGCTCGGCAATCACGATCTCGATCGCGTCGTCACACGCGACGCGCTCGGCGAACTTGCGGCGGGAATCACAAGCACACGGCACTACGGAACGAATGGCGAGGCGCGTGAGCGCGATATTTCAGTGTTCATCGAGTCGTATGCGCCTCCGCCCAGCATGATTATCTTCGGCGCAGTCGATTTCACTGCTGCGCTTGCTCGTGTAGCCAAAGTGCTCGGATATCACGTCACGGTGTGCGACGCCCGTCCGGTATTCGCGACAACGACTCGCTTTCCAATGGCGGATGTGGTCGCGAACGACTGGCCCGACCGATTCCTTGCCTCGCTTGCTGAGCCGTTGAGCCAGCGCGACGCTGTCTGCGTGTTGACGCACGACACGAAGTTCGACGTGCCAGCGATTGCAGGGTCGCTGGCGACTGACGTCGGATATATCGGCGCGATGGGTAGCCGGCGAACACACTTGAACCGCTTGGAGCGGTTGCGTGAGGTCGGCATCAGCGACCATCAGTTGGCGCGGGTGCGGTCGCCGATCGGTCTCGACTTAGGTGGCCGCACGCCTGAGGAGACTGCGGTATCCATCTGCGCCGAAATCATCAGTATCCGCACCGGACGTGCGGGTGCGCCGCTCAGCGCACTCGATGGTCCGATTCACAATCAGGACGGTTGACGATGGACCTTGGAATCAGCGGCCGGACGGCGGTCGTTGCGGCCGGAAGTGCCGGATTGGGTTTCGCCACTGCGCTCGCACTGGTGCAGGAGGGGGCGCATGTCGCGATTTGCGGTCGAGACGAGGTGAGACTCGAGGCGGCGATTGCGCGATTGGGCAAAGAGTCGATCGGGATCGTGGCCGATGTGAGTGACCCGCGTGAAGGTGCTCGCTTCGTCGAGGCCGCTCGCGATGCGCTCGGTGGTTGCGACATTCTGGTGGCGAATGCAGGTGGTCCGCCGGGTGGCAACTTTGCGACCACTGACCTTGATGCGTATCAGTACGCATTCGACTTGGATTGCCGCAGCGCGATCTCAATGTGCCAGGCGGCCATCCCTGGGATGCGGGCGAAAGGGTGGGGGAGAGTCGTTGCGATTACCTCCATCGGAGCGAAACAGCCAATAGGGGGATTGATGGCCTCGAGCGTTGCACGCGCGGCGCTGACCTCTTTCTTGAAGATCACGGCGCGAGAGGTCGCTCCGGAAGGTGTGACGGTCAACAATCTGTGTCCTGGTCTGCATGCCACCGACCGCCTGACTGGCCTGTACGACGAGAACACTCGGGAAGCGCTTGCGGCGAGGGTCCCGAGTGGATCGCTCGGCGATCCGGGAGATTTCGGCGCCGTCGCAGCGTTCCTGTGTTCCGAACATGCCCGTTACGTCACTGGTACTTCAATACAAATCGATGGCGGAACCTACGCCGGATTGTTGTAGCGAGACGCGCTACGAGGTGTGGGCCTCGGCTGCGAGTCCCTTGGCCCACCGGTAATCGGGTTTGCCCGATGGAGACCGAACCATCAACTCGACAACGGTCAGTGTTCGCGGCACCTTGTAGCCAGCGATATGGCCCCGACAATGTTCGGCCAACTCCTCGATGGTCGCACTCGCGCCATCTCTGAATTGGACGACGGCGCTGACGTGTTCGCCCCATCGAGTATCGGGGACACCGACGACGGTCGCGTCGAACACCGCGGGGTGGCTCTTGAGCGCCGCTTCGACTTCTTCGGGGAAGATCTTTTCGCCGCCGGAGTTGATGCATTGGCTACCGCGCCCAAGGACGGTGATCGTGCCATCATCTTCGATGACGGCCTTGTCGCCAGGGATTGCCCATCTGACGCCACCAACCTCGACGAAGGTCGCAGCGCTTTTCGTGTCGTCCTTCCAATAGCCAACGGGGACGTGCCCACGTCGTGCCAGCATTCCAACCACTCCAGGACCGCATTCCACGAAGTCGTCGTCGATGACCGTCGTCCACTCGTTCATGCGGAACCGCGGGCCCTTCGCTGTGATGTCGACTGCACCGTTCGCGCCGGTTTCTGAAGCTCCGAAACTATCGAGCACCATGGCATTGGGCATACGTTCGTTGATTTCCTGCTTGATCGACGGCGAAAGAATTGCGCCGCCGCTCACGATCGCAAATACCGACGCTGGCGCGGAGCGGTGAGCGAGCGCATCGACGAGCGGCCGTGCCATCGCATCACCAACAAGACTGATCGTGTTCACGTTTTCCTGTTCACACAAATCCCAAACCGCGTCAGCATCAAACTTTCGCGACGACCACAGCACCAGTTTGTTGCCACCGAGCAACGTGACCCATGAGGTCCATTGCGCGTTGCCGTGCATCAGCGGTGCCAGCGCCATCGAGCAGGCCTGGTGTTCGCCGATTGAGGCGGCAATCTCTTCTGGTGTTGAAATCCCCTTGCCTCCATAGTTGCCGCCGCCCATCGCGGCGAAGAAGATCCCTTCCTGATGCCACATCACGCCCTTTGGCATGCCAGTGGTACCGCCGGTATACAGCACGTACAGATCTTCAGGGGAGCGAGAGGCGAGCGCGGATCTGTCGCTCGAGGCATTGGCAATCGCCGATTCATACTCCGTTGCGCCCAGATTGTCGGTGACGTCGGTGCCATCGTCGAGCCGCAAGAAGTGTTGCAGCTTTGGCAGATTTCCTGCGATCGACTCGATGATCGGACCGAACTCTGCTTCGTATACGACCGCTGCAAGATCGGCGTTGTCGAACAGGTATTGAAGTTCCTCTGCCACATATCGATAGTTGACATTGATCGGAACAAGCCGCGCCTTGTAACAACCGATCATCGCCTCAAGCCATTCGGCCCGATTGAAGGCATAGATACCAACCCAAGCGCCCTGGGCGAGGCCTGCCGCTAGCAGGTGATGAGCGAAACGAGTGCTTCGTTCGTCGAGCTCGGCGTACGTGAGCGTGCGGTCGGCTGCGACGAGCGCGACGCGGTTGGGAGCCGTGTCGGCCACAATTTCGAAGAGGTCAGCGAGTTGAAAGGCCATTCGGCGATGTTAGGTTGCAGAGCTGTGGAACGACGGCGCCAGCTCATGGCCCAGTTTGCCAAAGCCCAGTTGTGTGCTGCGGGCCTCGCGGTCGTGATCATCGCATCGTTGCTCTCGGGATGTAGCGCACAGGAATCGGCATTTTGTCGGGCGGTGAAAAGTAGCCGTACCGGGTTTCGAACAGGCGCGGACCTTGCGAGTGATCGGAGTCGCCAGTTGACTCAACTCGATGCCGTCATCGCCACCCTTCCCGACCCCAAGGATCGCGTTGAGCTGGTGGCTGTCAGAAGATACGCCGAATTGATTTGGGGCACGGTGAAATACTCGTCGCCCGACGCGCAACAGCGCGACCAGCTGAAGGTATTGAGCGATTTCTACGGGTCTGCGAGCGAGTCGCTCGACCGTCGCCTTCGCGACGATTGCAGAATCAACATTGGCGGTCGGGCGAAACCGTACGGCGCGAAGTAGAAGGCGGCATTGCAATGACGGCATCGCGAAACTTCACCGACGGAGCAGTTGCGACGCCGCACTACTTGGCGACCCTCGCTGGTGTCGACATTTTGGCCAAGGGTGGCAACGCAATCGATGCAATGGTTGGTGCGAATCTGGCGCTGGGTGTCGTGGCGCCGTACTACTGCGGGTATGGCGGTGATCTCCTCGCGATGGTGTACGACGGCGCGCTGCACGGCTATCGCTCAACTGGTCGCAGTGCGGCGGCGGCGTCGATCGAACAAATCGGAGCGCTTGGACACCACGTGATGCCGGTGTTCGGCGCGCAGGCGGTCACAGTGCCTGGTGCGGTGCTTGGTTGGTTCGAACTCTTGGAGCGCTTCGGAACGATGTCGTTCGACCGGGTCGCGCGTCGAGCCATCGAACTCGCCGATCGTGGTTTTGTGCTCACGAAACCGGGCGCATTCCGTCTTGCTGGCAGCATGGCGATGTTGCGCGCGCTTGGGATCGACGACTCGGATTTGCGAGCGAATTATCCAGAGGTCCGTGCCGATCGTCGTGTGCTGCAGCCCGAGTTGGGCCGATTGCTTGCGGCGCTGAGTGTCGACGGACCGGAGCTGTATTACAAGGGCGAGGTCGCGACGGCGATCGTGGGCGCGCTCCAGCGCGCTGGCGGTGTGATGACAACGGCGGATCTTGGCGAACACGCGAGCGCGTGGGTGCGGCCCTTGACCGCGGAATTCCATGGATCGACTGTTGCTGAGCTTCCACCACCGACGCAGGGCGTGACCGCACTCGAAATGTTGCGGATCGCAGATGGCATCGACCTGTTTGGCGACGACGACGAGCGTCTTCATGCGTTGATTGAAATCGCCAAACTCGGTCTTGGCGACCGCGATGAGTTCGTAGCGGATCCGGCCGCGATGACGATCGATCCGCGCCAGCTCATCTCGGAAGATTGGATCGTTGGGCGCCGCGGCCTGATCGATCCAGCCACCGCCCGACCACTGCGACCAAACGCGACATCCGACGGTGGCACGGCCTACATGTGTTGTACCGACCGGAGTGGAATGAGTATTTCGCTGATCCAGTCGAACTTCACGGCGATCGGTTCTGGCGTCCACGTGCCTGGGTGGGGGATCAACCTGCACAACCGCGGTTCGGCGTTCACGTTGCAACCCGGACACCCGAACGCGCTGGGCGGCAAGAAACTCCCAATGCACACGCTGATTCCGGCGATGGTGCTGCGCGACGGCGTACCAACTCACGTCTTTGGCACCATGGGAGGCCATGCCCAGGCACAGGTGCACCTCCAGCTCCTCGTGCGGATGCTGTGCGACGGTGACAGTCCACAACCCGCGATCGACGCGCCCAGGTTCCACGTCGATCCGGTGACGGGGGTAGTGATGCTCGAGAGTCGCATTCCAATTGCGGATCGTCAGGCACTCACGCGTCGCGGCCACACAATCGAGGTGCTACGCGCCTACGACGACGCAATGGGGCACGCGCACGCGATTCAGTTCCTGTCGAGTGGCGATGGCGCCGCGATCGGCGCGGATCCTCGTGCTGAAAGCGCTGCACTCGGTCTATGAACCTTCGTTGTAGCCTCGCAAACATGTCGAAACCGACGCAAGCGAGTGGTCGAAGCCGGGTCGCGCGATGACCACGCCGCAGTCGGCGATGCCACGGCTCGGTGAAGTCGGGCCGCGTATCTGGACGATTCCGAACATCATTTCCTTCGTGCGTCTGCTGTGCGTTCCGCTCTTTCTCTGGCTGCTGTTCGGAGTCGACCACCCGGCGATCGCAGCGTGGTTGTTGGCCGGGCTTGGTGCCACCGACTGGATCGATGGATACATCGCGCGTCGATGGAATCAGGGTTCCGAACTCGGCAAGATTCTCGACCCCACCGCTGATCGTTTACTACTCATCACCGGCGCGATTGCGTTGGTGGCGAGCACTGCGGTTCCGGGAGCGGTGAAGGTCTTCGTGTGGATCGTGCTCGTGCGAGAGGTGCTGATCGGCGCCGTGACCGTGAGTCTCGCGATCGCGGGCGCTCGCCGGATCGACGTGTTGTGGGCTGGCAAGGCTGGAACATTTGGCATCATGTTTTCGTTGCCGATGTTTGTGCTGGCCGCGCACCTGCGCAACGGAAGTTTTTGGTATTGGGAAATGACCGTGGTCGGATGGATTTGTGGACTCATCGGCGTAGCGCTCGGGTACTACGCCGCCGCGAAATACGTTCCTGAAGCACGCCGTGCGCTTCGCGAAGGCCGAGAGGCCCGTGCGGTGTGAGCTATCGTCGATCATCATGGATTTTCCTGCAGACTTGCGCTATTCCAGCGACCACGAGTGGGTTCGTGTCGACGCCAACATCGCGACAATTGGAATCACCGACTTCGCCCAGGACGCGCTTGGTGACATCGTGTATGTGTCGCCAGCAGAGGTAGGTGAGCGCGTTGCTACGGGGGCGACGATCTCTGAAGTCGAGTCGACCAAGAGCGTCTCTGAGATCTATGCACCGTTGAGCGGGATCGTCGTGGAGCGCAATGAGGCGCTCGACGCACAACCCGAGCTATTGAACCGCCAGCCATACGGCGACGGCTGGATTGTGAAGATCGAGGTTGGCGATCCGGGTGAACTCGCTGTGCTCTTGGACGTCGCGGCGTACCAAGCCATGGTGCAGTAGCACGCAAGGAGCAAGCCCGCTTCACCGTCAACATCAGCAATAGATCGAGGGTAGTTGGCGGCGATTCACCTGGTGGCTAGCCTGCCACAGTGATGGTGTGTGGTCGGTGTGGACATAACAACGAGACAAGCGCGAATTACTGTTCGAGTTGTGGCTCATCGCTTGGCGCATCCGCGAAGGACGACACGACCCTTACGCTGGCAGCGGTGACTGCTGCCGACGACGCAGACGATCTCTCGCCGTACCTTGAAGGACTGCCATTCGGGGTTGGCCTGCTTGTGGTGTTGCAGGGACCAGCCGCAGGGAGTTCTTTCCGGCTCGATGCCGACACGACAACGGTCGGTCGCCACCCCGGTTCGGCGATATTTCTCGACGACATCACTGTTTCTCGACGACATGTCACGATTACCAAGACCGGCACCGGTTTTGTGGTGCGCGACGCTGGTTCACTCAATGGCATGTATGTCAACCGACAACGTTGCGACGAGGCCCGGTTGCGTCATGGTGACGAGTTGCAAGTTGGCCGCTACCGACTTCGTTTTGTAGAAAACTCGGGCGAAGCGCGCGCATGAGTCCTGAACCCAAACACTCAGACGCCAAGCAATCTGAAATGGGCCAGGCGGAACATCTTTCGATCGGAGATGTCCTCAACGAACTGCGTCCGGAGTTCGGCGATATCACGATCAGCAAGATCCGGTTTTTGGAGGGTCAGGGACTCATCGCTCCCGAACGAACGCCGTCTGGCTACCGCAAGTTTGCACCAGCTGACGTCGCGCGGTTGCGGTGGATCCTCGGACAACAACGCGATCATTTCTTGCCGCTCAAGGTCATCAAGGAACGTTTGAACGAACTCGATGAGGGGCAGCTTTCCTTGGATCAGCTGCTGGCTGATCAGCGCCCGACTCGCGAGGCTGCGGTCCAAGCGTTATTCGAGCGCGCTCGCCAAGAACACAGCGACGACGCTGCCGCCGCCGCGGCGCACCGCATCTCTGAGATTGACGCGCTTTCGAGCGATGGAGTCACCGCGCGATCCGCACTCTCGGGAGTCTCGTTGACTCGGTCGGAGTTGGCGGCGGTAGTCGGACTCAGCGACACCCAACTTGGAGAACTCGAAGAGTACGGGTTGATCGTTCCCATTTCGAGCGGTGATCGACCGCTGTTCGGTGACGACGCGCTCACCATCGCAAATGCCGCCCATCGGTTTCTCGCGGTCGGTATTGAGCCGCGGCACCTCCGAATGTATAAGGCGTTTGCGGAACGTGAGCTTGTGTTGTTCGAACAGGTCGTTGGCCCATTTCGACGTCAGCGGAATCCCGATGCCAACGAACGCGCCGACGCAACGCGAGCTGAGTTGGCGGCGCTCGGTCGCACGCTGCGAACCGCACTGCTGCAACAGATCGTGCGCACGAATCTCTGAACGCGCGAGATGCGCCGGCGATCTGGGGCCAGCGCAGCATGTGGGATGCAGTGGTACCGTTCAGCTGTGATTCGGATGTTGCTCGACGGCGTGCGTGTCGAAATCCCAACGAATCAGCCTGTGATCGTGCTCCGAGAGGCTGATGGTGAGCGGACCCTGCCGATCTTTATCGGAAATCCCGAGGCGACAGCGATCGTGCATGCGATGCAAGGAATCGAAACGCCACGGCCGATGACCCACGATCTGCTCAAACGTGTCCTCGATCATCAAGAGGTGAAGCTCCGCCGGGTCGAGATCACCGAACTCCACGACCGAACGTTTCACGCGGTGCTCGAAATTGAACATCTTGGCACCGTTTCGCGCCTGGATGCCCGTCCGTCTGACGCGATTGCGTTGGCCGTTCGGTTCGGCGTCGATGAGGTGCCGATCTTCGCCGATGAGTCGGTGCTGGCCGAGGCTGGAATCGTGCCGCAACCCGATGCGGATGGTGAGGCGGTAGTGGCTGATGAGCAAATTGAGGAATTCC
Organism: Acidimicrobiia bacterium; assembly: GCA_038228615.1. Classification (GTDB taxonomy): domain Bacteria; phylum Actinomycetota; class Acidimicrobiia; order IMCC26256; family PALSA-610; genus F1-120-MAGs023. The sequence goes on from JBBRPC010000034.1 coordinate 12,256, forward strand.
GTAGTTTCTTGGATCAGGTTTCTCCAGAAGATTTTGCTTGAGCACCGTTCGGTCGAGCGCCGCACCGACCTGATCGGCGTGGTATCGCTGAGCAGCGCAAACGCAATGTGGTGCCCGAAATCATCTGGTTGAGGGTTGCCGCTTGAGTCTCAACCTCGACCGATACTTGACGTTGACTTACCGTGCACGTCGTGTTTAGGTTCACACCCACGTAACTACGGGGTTGTGATCTTGCGTCCAACCCGAGCACGCAGGAGTCCGTTGTGAGCAACTTGGCACCGTCCGCAGTATCCGAATCCGAACTATCGCCCCCGGCCGCCCCAAACGGGTTTCCAGACGGGTTTCCCGACGGTTTCAGGGGCCCGCAGGTGTGTGCGGTCATTGGGATTACCTATCGCCAACTCGATTATTGGGCGCGTACGAATCTCGTGCGACCAACGCTGCACGATGCCGCGGGCTCCGGCACGCAGCGCTTGTATTCCTACGGAGATCTCGTTGAGTTGAAGGTGGTGAAGAGCTTGATCGATTCTGGTGTGTCGCTCCAGGCTGCACGCCGCGCGATCGAATACCTGCGGGAGAATCTTGGTGACGATCTGGGTTCGGCGCATCTCGTCCTGCAAGGAACCCACTCCTTGCTCGCATACAGCGGTGATGACATTGTCGATCTGTTGCGCAATGGCCAGGGCGTACTCAATATTGTGGCGCTCGGGCCTGTCGTTGAAGCGCTCGACAGCAACATCGTTGCGTTGACGCCTCGAACTGCACAACACGTGCCTGGGCCCGCGGTGGCCATAGCTGCAGTCGCTGCCAACGATGAGTAGCGATTTGCGATAGGTATCCTTGGCGTGTGACTGACGCACTACGGAAAAGTCCGCTCGATATCCGCCACCGTGAACTCGGTGCGAAGATGACGCCATTTGGCGGCTGGGACATGCCATTGCAATACAGCAGCGTCATCGATGAGCATCTCGCTTGTCGAGGTGGTGCCGTGGTGTTCGATGTTTCGCATCTCGGAACACTCCTGGTATCTGGGCCAGATGCTTTCGACGCATTGCAAGCCACGCTGAGTAACGACTTGCGACGCATCAACGTCGGGCGAGCCCAGTACACGCATCTCCTCGACCCGCACGACGCCCACGTCGTCGACGACATCATTGTGTGGTGGGTCCGCGATGAGGAATTTCTCGTCATGCCGAACGCCTCCAACACTGATCGCGTTGTGAGAGCCCTTCGCGAACACTCCTTGATGACCATCAACAGTTCGCTCGATCGTCCGCTCGACTTTGGGTTGCGCGATACGACCTCAGAACGGTGCGTTCTCGCGTTGCAGGGACCGACGGCGCGCGAACTTGCGGCTGCGATCGCTGAGGAGATTGCTACGGTGCCGCGCTTCGGCGTCGCGCCGTTTGTGTGGAATGGCATTCCCGCGATTGCCGCAGGTACTGGCTACACCGGCGAAGACGGCATCGAGGTGCAAGTTCCGGCGGATCGCGCACTCCAGCTGTGGGATGCTGTCATCCAGGCAGGATTTACACCAGCTGGTCTGGGTGCACGAGACACGCTTCGATTGGAAGCTGGCCTTCCGTTGCACGGTCACGACCTTGGTCCTGGAATCACTCCGCTCAACGCAGGGCTGGGCTGGGTGGTGGGCTGGGACAAGCCAGCGTTCAGTGGGCATGTCGCGCTCCGTGCGCAACGCGAAGAGGGCGTCGCCGAGAAGCTCGTCGGACTGACGATTGCGGGGCGCCAACCGCCTCGTGCCGACTATGAGGTATTGAGTAACGGCGCCGTTGTGGGCCGAGTGTCGAGCGGCAACTTCTCTCCGGTGCTCGGCTGCGGAGTGGCACTGGCATTCGTGACGACGGAAGCGCTCGACGTCGGTCACGGCGCGTTCCACATCAACATGCGCGGCAAGTTGGTCGCTGCCACTCGCGTGCCATTGCCATTCGTATCTCGCTCGTAGAAATCGCGATCGCGCGACGCCTTGATCGCGTCGGCGTCTAGAGGGGCTGCAGGACGCGGCGACCACGCGACGTGTAGCGAACGCGTGCAGGTTCGAGCTTTGCTTGTGCTCGGAGGTCGACGGAGATCCATGCGACACAGATCGCGAGCCACAAGCTCGCGTTATTTGCCGGGACTGCCATGAACTCGGCAGTCATCGAGTTCACGAGCAGTCCGCAGAACAACGGCAGCAGCAAGAGTGCATCGCGGCGACCGTGGGTGCCTGGCCGGAATCGATACAGGGAATAGCCGACCATCGCCAGCAGCGAAACGAATGCTGTTGCGCCGAGGAGCCCGGCGTCGACGAGCACGTTGACGAAGGCGTTGTGTCCGCCGCCGAGGCCGATGCTGTCGAGGAAAATGCCGCGTGAGGCCCCAAGTCCGTCTCCGAAGAACGGTCGTTTCGCGACCTCCTGGAACGCGAGTTTCCAAAGGTTTGTTCGTTCGTTCAAGGTCGAGAGTTTGCTGACGTCTTGGCCTCGTTCGAGGTAAGTCACAATCATTGCGCCGAACGCGACCACGATTGCGGCAACCGAAGCGGTGCCGAGCGCAGCAATGTCGAATTTGGTTTTCGGCCGGGTATGTAGCAGCACCAACACGATGCCACCGACTGCGGCGCCACCGATGGAACCGCGCGTCGTGCTGAGAATGAGCGCGCTGCCGATCCACCCCGCGATCGCGGTGTAGACCCAATGAGGCCAAAAATTCAGGACGTCTCGCAGCTCAGCCGATCGCACATACGACAGTGCGACGAGCGTTCCGATCATCAAATAAATCGCACCGGGAACCGGATGCACATAGAGCCAGTGAAAACGCGCGTTCACGACGTGGTTGACGTTGAAATGCAGTGCATGGCCGAGCGCCACGGCGAAACACATCATCATGAGATAGCCGTGGGCGAACCGATGCATGTGTTGCACGGACGCATTTGTTGCGATCGTTTGCGCCAACGCGCACACGATGAGTACCTGAACGCCGCGCACGAGAGCCAGCGTGGGATATACGGCGTACGTCGCCGACATTGCCAAGATAGTGCCGTAGCCCCACATGGTGAAGAGCATTGGGGAGGTGCGACGAAGACGCGGTGCCTTGCCCCGTGCAAGGACGAGATACAGCGCGACGAGGCCGTAGACAGCGACCTCGATGAGTACCTGCGAGTCGGGCCGGCCACCCAATGCTGACTGCGCGGATCGGCGTCGAAACTTCCAGTCGCTCGCGATCATCATTGGCAGGATGAGATACGCGACCCACCATCGCTCAAAATGCGAATGCCAGGCCGAAGGAACGAGTCGCGAACGGTTGGAACCGTGTTGATCTGCTTCGAGGGTGTTGATGTCGGGGTGTCGAGGATCGTCGCCGTGTACCGCGGCATCGCGAGTCCGGGACCGCATCCCGATTTGGCGATCGATGTCGATGCTCATTGAACTGCCTTCTCAGCAGAACAGAGATTGGTCAGCGCGTCGCGCACTCCAACCGCGAACGCGCTTCGGGTGAAGAGCTCTTCGGCGCGGGCTCTTCCCGCACGGCCCATTGCGGCGCGCCTCTGTGGATTGTCTTGCAGTGTGCAGATTGCGTCGAACAGGGCCTTCGGATCATTCGGCGGAACGATCATGCCCGTTTCGCCGTCGGCAACGACTTCGGACGCGCCCCCAGGGCCCGTCGCGATGACGGGCAGGAGCATGCTCTGGGCTTCCAAACAGACCAACGAAAACTCTTCTGGTATCACTGAGGGCACAACAGCCAGATCGGCATCGGCGTACTGAATCTGAACGTCGCCAACGAATCCCCGCCATTCGACTGCATCCACGAGATCGTATTGCCGGGCGAAATCGACCAGCTGATCGTAGAGCGGCAAGTACTCCGAAAGGGTGTCACCAAAGAGCTCAAGTTTCCATGCGCGACCCGTTTCTTTTGCCATACGGAGCGCTTCGAAGAGAATGGTTTGGCCTTTTTTTGGATGAATGCGAGCAACGCACGCGATCGTGAACGGCTCGTGAGTGGGGGGCGCTACTGCCGGTGGCGCAACAAGGTCCAGCCCGTTGTAGATGACGACGGTCCGATCTGCCAACGTCGGCCGGATCCGTCGCACCCAGCCAGCCGAATAGTTCGAGTTGCAGATGACAAGTTGCGACGACCAGCCGATGATACGAACCAAAATCCCGGGCAGCCACCGCGGCTCGTTCGGACACTCGTGGATGTGTACGGCGTGTGGAACGCGCCACCGAAGCCGCAGCAGTGGCCCGATTCCTGCCGCCAACGTGTTGGAGTACACCGCGTCGAACGGGTGGTCACGATGGAGTTGCGACAAGATGCGCGTGCTCCGCTCGATGCGCCGTAGCCACGGCAAGAATCCACGCGGCGTGAGATGACGTCGCCGCAATGCGTAGTCGGGGAGCAACAGGACGGTCGCTCCAAGTTCGCGCATCAGCGCGACACCAGGACCAGGCGATGGAACTGCGACCGTGACGTCGAATCTCTCAAGGAGCTCTGGCAGCACCGCGTGCAAGCAACGATCAGCGCCATACAAATCGGAGCTGTGCGCAACGATGCAGAGATTGAACCGACGACTACGTGTCACGACGTTGACTCCATCGCGTTGCCATCGAAAATGAGCGACGCGCGGAATGTTGTGTTACTTCGATCAAAAGTGCTTCGTAGGCATCCACGACGTCGGTGACATTGAAGAGATCAGCAGCGCGTTGCCTCGCCGCGTTGCGGCGACCGTCGACGATCTCGTCGGTTGCGCATTGCAACGCTTCCAACATGCTCGGAAGGGTTTGCAACGTGAAGAACTGCCCTGTGGTGTCGAGAGTTTCGCGATTGAAGGGAGTGTCGAGCGCGGCGATGTGTGCGCCAGCGTGCATCGCTTCGACTAACGAAGGATTGATACCGCCGACCGAGTGCCCATGAAGATAGGCACGCGCAGAGCCAAGCAACTGAAAAAATTCGTCGCGACTATCGACATGACCGATGATGCGTACACGCGGGTCGCGTGCCGCGATATCGGCGAGGTTCTGTTCGACTGGCGACGCATAGTTGGCTGCGCCGAGCACCAACAACGGCGCCTCCAGATCCGTCGTTGAATACGCCGCTGTGATCGAATCGACGTTGTTCTCCGGATTGAGCCGAGCCGCCACTACGAAGTACTCACCCGGTTCGACCTTGAGCCGCTGCAGGACGCCTGGCGCGGGTCGCAGTGCTTCGGCCGGAATGCAGTACGGGATCACCGTCGACATGGCATGAAAATCGTCGCGATAGAGGTCTTGGATCGCTGCGCAGTCTGAGATGAGTGCCGTTGCAGTTCGCCCAGCGAGGTGCGCTGAGGTCTTGAAATACGACTTTGCTGCACCGCCCCACTTACCGCGCAGCCATTCCTGGCCGTCGGTGTTGAGCACGATCGGTCGTCCGGTATAGCGATGCAACGCGCAGAACAGGGCGTTGGCGACATTGACGGTAAGCACGACATCGTGCCGTGCGATGCGAGACCGCACGGACGCGACCGCACCATGGCTCAGCGTGCTGAATTGTTTGCCGGGAATTGCCGGAAGGACGACACGCCGAACGCCCCGGAACGTGTCGTCGCCAGATGTCTCACCTCGGCGGCAGTACATCGTGACGTGATGACCGCGTTCGACCAGTTCGGGAAGCAACGTTGTGAGAAACGTCTCGTAACCGCTGTAGGTGGATGGGATGCCGCGCGCCCCGAAGACGCCAATATTCAGTGAAGTCATTGAAGGGCTTCTCGTTGGTGAAGTGCTGGGGCGACATGCCCAGTATCGACGGCGGGAGTTTCGGAAAGGGGTATTTCCGTAGCGTGAGTCTCGAAGATGCCCTTTGAGGTCGGATGATGGCGCGCGATCACAGCGAGCCACACGGTACCAACCACCATGCCGGCCGCGAGTGACCATGGGGCGAGATCGACTGAAACGACCTTGATGGCCACGACGGCCAATGCCAAGCCAATCGCCGAGTCGGCTGCGCGTACATAGAACACCTGGCGAGACTGCTTGCGGGCGACGAGCACATTCGCGACGGGTTGACCAGCAGCGAAGAGGAGCGCGATTGCTAACCAGCCCAACACGGCGCTTGTCGATACGTGGGCATGTGCATCGAACAGGTGGCGCGCGATGGTGCCTTTGAGCCCAATGACGATTGCCGCGTAGAGCGCGACCGGCAGCACGAGCAACGACGTCATGACCGGAAGTGGCACGGAGCGTTTGCGCATCCGTTCTTCGTTGGCGTACATCGGGAGTAACAGCGAGGCGACGCCCGACACGTATGTCATTGCAGGCTGACTGAAAAGACGCGCTGATTCTAAATCACCCGCGGCCACTCGCGACACCAAGCCGATAACTATTGACCGAACTGCGAACTGTGCAAGAGGGCGAATACTGAGCTGTGCGGCCCGCCACGAGGCAAACGGTACGAGCTCGCGAGCGGCGGACCATGACGGTTGTTGCCACCGCCATTCGTCGTGCGGAAGCTGGATGAACGCCGACACGATTGATGCCGCCGCTCCAACAGTCATCGCGAAGACCACCATGGTGAGCGTGATCGATCCGTGAAGAGGCCAAGCGATGGCGAGTGCCGCAAATGCTCCGATCGCATACACGGTGTCGTTGAACAACAGCGCCCCGAAGCTCATGCGAGCCATAAAGAGTCGGCGTCCGATCTCTTCAGCGCCCCACAACATCACCATGAGTCCGAAGAGCGCTGCCGACCATGCCCCGAGCATGATGAGACCAAGCGCGGTCGCCCCGAAAATCGCAAGGAATGCAAACGCGATGAGCGAGGCCGTGAGTCCTGAGCGCGTCCGAGGATCGAAGCGATCGAGCACCGTGAGACTGTCGCCTATCCATGCCGTTTTCAGGGCCGTGAGTAAAATCATTGCGTTGATCAGCCACGCGTACGTACCGAATGCGCCAGATCCAAGCTGTTTGCGAACTAAGTACATGAGCACAAAGCTCGTACCAGCCACAACGAATTGATCGGCGATCGCGCCGGCAGCACGTTGCGTCGTACCCGTTCGTCGGCGAACAGTTCCAGGCGCGGCCATAGTGTCGATTGCGAGGCGACGGATTGGTTAACGCCGCGCGTTGGTGCGGGTGCGGTTGACCGATACGTCGATTGCCTGATCGCGGTTGAACACGTAGCCCAGCACGGGCAAGCTCAACAGGTCGAGGCGCTCGCGGAGGCGTTCAACTCTGCGCATCCGTACACCGCGCGGAACGACGAACAACACACCATCGACGTTGCGGGCGAGTGATGCGCCCTGAGCATCGGTGGTGAGCGGCGGGACGTCGATGATGACGAGGTCGTACCATTCGCGGAGCCGATCGAGTATTTCAGTCATTGTCTTGCCGCGCATCAAACTCGCGATGTCGGCTTCCTGCGCTCCGGACGGCAGCACTGCGACCGAAGTTGCATCGCCAAGATCCACAGCCCGAAGTGCCTCTTCGAGGGGGGACCGAAGCGTCAAGACGTCGGAGAGGCCAGCTGTTCCCTTCGGAATCCCTGCGATCTCGGTGATCGAACGATCGCTTCCGTCGGCATCGACGATCACGACACGACGACCGTCTCTCGCGAATGCAGCGCCGAGGTTCGCCGCTGTCGTGGTGCTGCCAGCGCCTCGTTCAACGCCGGACACAAGCACCACGCCTGATTCAATTCCCGACCAGAGACCCGCGGCGGCGAATTCGAATGCAGGAGCCGGCATCTCAACGAATTTGCCGAGCGCCTTTCCGGCGCCACCGCGAAGCACAGGAACCTCGCCCAGTAGCCGTGCATCGGCGATGATTCCCGGAACCGAAGCGTCGTCGATGATGCGACGACGGTCTGCGATGATCCAACATGCGAGTACTGCGACGATGAACCCAACGACTCCTCCAAGTGCGCCTTGGATACCGGCGGTCTTCAGGCCTGGTTCGATCGGGAGCAGACCCTTCGTCACGAAGTCGACGCCGTCGCCGAAGTCGGCTGCGTCAGAGTTCATTTGGATCTCTTGCGTCTCAATTTGTTCGATGACGTGTTGGGCTGCGGCGCGCTGGCTGCCGTTTGATTTGACGTTCTGCAAGATCGCATTTTCGGCGTCGCGCTTTTTCCCGTTTGCGGCGAGCTTTTCATCTCGAATGGTGGTTGCCTGATTGCCAATCGCGGCCTGCAGGGCGGCGATCATCGCGTCGGCACGGTCAACCGCGGCCTGGCGTGTCGGCGCCGACATCGTGATGAACACGACGTTGGCGACAAGGTCGGGCGTCGCCGTCAGCGCGTCGCGTAGATCGGCGGCCGAGGTGTTATGAAGTTTGGACGCAGCAGGCCCTAGGACGTCCTGAGATTCGGCGAACTGCGCGATTGTCGCGGCGTAACGGACGAGTCCTGCCGGTCCGCCGATGTTCGCCGGCGTGGTGAGACCGACTCGTGCCGTCGACTCGTACGTCGGACTCGCCGACGCCGCCAGGCCAAAGCCCGCGATGGCGAATACGGCGACGAGTACGCCAGCAAGCATCCAGTACTGACGGATCGATTCCAAGAGACCGGGACCTTCAATAACAGGTCGCGATTCGTTTCGGGGGTTGGCCACGGTAGCCCTCCATACAAAGCAGTAGTCATTGGCCTATCGGCAAGCGGCCCGCTGGGATAAGGAGCTGCGGATAAGGAGCTGGGGATAATGAGCGGATGCAACAGCAAGCGCAGAGCATCGTGTACCCGCTCACGGTAGTGCCTTGGGCAGCTCCCAAGCCGCACGGCGCGCCAATGGTTGTGTAACAAATGTGTGAACCGACGTCTTCGCGCTACAAGGCGCTGGGATCGTGCCGATAATGTCCTGGGTTCGAGTTTGCACTGCACTACCCGTTCGCCTTGTGCGCTCGCGCGGATTTGGAAATGGTCAGGAAATATGGATGTGGCGGTCATCACCGGAGTGGGAGGGCTGGTAGGCGCGGCTGCCGCGCGGGCCTTCGCCGACTCCGTAGATCTCGTCATTGGTGTCGATAACGACATGCGGGCATCGTTTTTTGGCGACAGTGCTTCAACGAGGTGGGCAGTCGAACGATTGCGTTCCGAAATCGAAAATTTCTCAGCCCACGATCTCGATGTGAGAGATCAAGCTGCGATTGTGGAGCTGTTTGGTCACTACGGGTCCCAGATTTCAACGGTGATCCACTGTGCTGCGCAGCCCTCGCACGACTGGGCTGCGACGGATCCGCTCACCGATTTCAGCGTCAACGCCAACGGTACGCTCGTGATGCTGGAGGCCACACGTCAACATTGTGATCAGGCAACTTTCATCTTCTGTTCAACGAACAAGGTCTACGGCGATCGACCAAATCAATTGCCGCTCGAGCATCATGGAGATCGACTCGAAGTCGCTCACGATCATCCGTACGCAGAGTTTGGCATCGACGAGTCGATGAGCATCGACGACAGCACCCACTCGATTTTCGGTGTTTCGAAGGTCGCAGCCGACCTCTTGGTACAGGAATATGGTCGTTATTTCGGCATGCAGACTGTCGCCTTGCGTGGCGGATGCCTGACCGGACCTGGTCACAGCGGCGCCCAATTACACGGGTTCTTAGCTCACCTCATGCGTTGCGCGACGGTCGGCGCTCCGTACACGATTTTTGGTTATGAGGGATTGCAGGTCCGTGACAATCTGCATGCGGACGACCTCGCTGCAGCATTTCTTGCGATCCGCGAACAGCCAGCTTCAGGCAAGGCGTTCAACA
>JBBRPC010000035.1:0-21962 GCA_038228615.1 Acidimicrobiia bacterium
CATCAAGGACCTCATTAAACGGGTGATCGCGCTCCCGGGCGAACGGATAGAAACGCACGACAACGCGATTTTTATTACGCAACCCGGACAAGCACCGCGACGCCTCGTCGAGCCGTACGTGAGCCCGTCGTGCAAAGATGCGGTCGCGAACCACCTTGATACACAGACGATCCCGCCGGGGTACTACTTCGTCATGGGCGACAATCGTTGCGCCTCAGAAGACTCCCGAGTCTTCGGTCCGATTCGCGGCGACACCATCCAAGGCCGAGCGTTTGTGATCATCTGGCCACTCAATCGCATCAAAATGCTGTAACGCCGGTCGTTCATTCGCTGGATATTTCCGGCGTCGTGTCAGGCAGCCTTTTTTTCGCGCCTGACCGCAGCGACAATCTCCAATGGTTCGGTGGAGCCTCGCACCGTCTGCACGCCCAGCAGTTTCCAGGTCAGGTCGATGGGCGTGTCGGTTCCTGCAATCGCTTGGCGAACGACCAAGACCGCGTCGGGTTCCGACACGTTCGCGAGTTGCGCCGCGAGTTGGACCGGCTCACCGTGATAGTCGCCATCGCGCCGAATGACTGTGCCACTGGCGATGCCTGCGCGCAGAGGTGGAAGTGCACCTTGCGCTGCGGCGCGTTCGATAACGTCGAGCGCAATTCGACATGCGGTCGCTGGGTCATCCACGACAAACGTTGCCGCGTCGCCAACGACCTTCACGACATGCCCTCCGTGATCGCTCACCACCGCGCCGACGAGACGCGCGAATGTGGCGAGATATCCGGCATGCAACGACGGTGTCAGCGACCGAGCCCACACGGCCGGACCGACCACGTCGATACATCCAACCGTGATTGTCACCAAGTCCGCAGTGAGCGGATCCCGCGAGGCGAGCGAACATTCGTGCATTGCTCGCTCCATATGGTGGCGAAGTTGTGTTTCGAGGAGACGGCCCACATCCGGAATTCCCGATGCCAGCTCAGCGAAGGCTCTTCCCATCGACATCTCACTGGTTCCGGTCGCGCGAAGTGGCGTCTCGACGTTCACGACAAACGCCCCGACTGCTGCTTCGGTGATGCGCGCCAACGCGGCACCTGCCACTCGGGTGAGTTGCAACGCAACGGCTTCTCCGAAGAGCAGCGCGATTCGTTCGAACGCTCGAGCGGCCAGCACGTCGGCTTCGGTATAGAACGCCACCGACTGCCCTGGATCCGCAAGCCCCATTGCTTGGCGTAATTGCACGAGTACGTCGTCGTCGAGCCCCGACCGCCACGCAACTTCGCGACGCGTCAACCGCGGGCCTGGACGCACCGTTTGATCGATGCTGGCATCGATCAGGTCGCTGAACTCCCGACTTCGTTCAAGTTCGTCGAGCGTCGCGCCGCGAGCGATCAAGAACTGCAACAGCAGCTCGCGATCGTGCGCTTCGGCGGATTCGGGATCAAGCAGGCCAAGTGCAATCAGTTCGTCACGGTTGGGAGCTGGTAGTCGCCGCGCAGAATCCACGCGCTCTCATCGACCGCGACGGCCGAATCGGTAGCCTCCCTGATCATGACAAATTCACCTCGCGGCGACCTCGAATTCACAACAATTCCTCACATGGTGCAGAGCGTCTCGGCCTTGCACGCCGGATCTGCTGCGATCGTCGACGTCGACTCGGGCGTCTCGCTGAGCTACGCGGACCTCGGCCCTGCAGTGCTCATTGCAGCGCGGGCCTTCGCTGCAAGTGGCATCGAACCAGGTGATCGCGTCGCTGTGTGGGCTCCAAACATCTGGGAATGGCCGATCGCCGCGCTCGGAGCACAGACGGCCGGTGCGGTGTTGGTGCCGCTCAATACCCGTTTCAAAGGTGCCGAGGCGCACTACGTGCTTCAACGCAGCGGCGCGAAGGCGCTCATCACAGTGAACGGATTCCTCGATACAAATTACGCGGAGTTGCTCCACGGCGCGTGCGAACACCTCGGGCCACTCCCCCATCTCAGCACCATCGTCATCGCGCGCGGCGACATCCCAACCGTCAGCACCGTTGCGCCAATCGACTGGACAAGTTTCATTGCCCGAGCGTCTTCGATTCGACACGACGATGCCATCAAGCTGCGCGATGCGATCGCGCCAAACGATGTATCCGACATGCTGTTCACCTCCGGCACTACCGGTAAACCCAAAGGTGTCCGCACAACTCACGCGCAAAACCTGCGGGCATATCGCACATGGTCGAGTGTGATTGGCCTCGAAGCTGGCGACCGTTACCTCGTCGTGAACCCCTTCTTTCACGCGTTCGGATACAAGGCCGGAATTCTCGCTGGGTTGATGTGCGGTAGCACTTTGTTGCCGCACGCCGTGTTCGACGCGGCAGCAGTACTCGAACGTATTCCACGTGACAGAGTTTCCATGCTCCCAGGACCGCCTGCGTTATTCCAAACCATTCTTGCCCGCAACGATCTCGACGACTTTGACCTCACCACGTTGCGCCTCTCGGTGACAGGCGCGGCAGCAATTCCGGTGACGCTGATCGAGGCAATGTGGCAACGACTCGGCTTCACAACCGTAGTCACCGGCTACGGCCTCACCGAAGCCACCGGCATCGCCACGATGTGCCACTACGACGACGACGCCGAAACGATCGCGACGACATCGGGACGTGCGATCGACGGCGTCGAAGTGTTGGTGGTCGACAGCTCCAACCGCGAAGTTCCGCGCGGCGAACCAGGAGAAATCGTCGTGCGCGGCTACAACGTGATGCTTGGCTATTTCGACGACGACGACGAAACGAACGCAGCGATCGACCCCGAAGGGTGGCTCCACACCGGCGATATCGGCACGATGGACGACCGCGGGTACATCAAGATCACCGATCGAAAAAAAGACATGTTCATCGTCGGCGGGTTCAATGCCTATCCAGCCGAAATTGAAAGCCTCATGGGGCGACATCCAGCGATTGCACAGGTCGCAGTCGTCGGGGTTCCCGACGACCGACTCGGCGAGGTCGGCCACGCGTTTGTCATCTTGCGCGACGGTGCCGTCGCAACCGACGCCGAAATCATCCAGTGGTGCCGAGCAGAGATGGCGAATTACAAAGCACCCAGGTCGGTAGAAATCGTCACCGAATTTCCACTCACCGCGTCGGGCAAGGTGCTCAAGTATGAATTGCGGTCACGTCTGTAGCGCAGGGAGTGCCCGCCAGAGCCGCACCGGGTCGGTGACACCTTTGACAAAGACTGGTCCGACGCGAGCGAATTGGTCCCCGCGATCACCGATCTCCTGCACCAACGCCTCGGTGACCAGCAGTTCGCCCGGTGATGCGAGGCTCGTAATGCGCGAGGCAAGATTCACGTCGTGACCAATGAGATCAGAGCCGCGGGTGCGCGGCGCGCCCCAGTGCACTCCGCTTCGAAGCCAAAGTGGAATCTCATCGACAAGATCGATATCAGCACGATGTTGGGTCGCCAACATCGTGTCGACGGCAATGCGCGCGTCGGAGAAAAATAGCAACAGCCCGTCGCCGAGTTGCTTGACGATGCGTCCGTTGGACCCAAGCAACTCCGACACGATCGCCTCGTGGCGGTCGACGAGCGAAACAGCAACGTCGTCGCCGTGATCGGCGGTGAGTTCGGTGAAACCGACAATGTCGCTGAACGCAATCGCGCCGACGACGGTGGTCGGGTCCGACACGACATTCATCGCCGCTGTGCCACCCGGATAGAACCCGACGTGGTGGAAACAGCGATCGAACCGTCGTTTCCTGCGACGCAGTCGCTCCGTATCGAACCGACAAGCGCGCTGATTCGGGATGCAGGCGCTGTGCCACTTGGAACCGTGATACGAACCGAACCCGATACCGTTCTTACGACGATGTCGGGGTAGCCGCGACTGCCGAGCTTGATCGTTCCGGATACCGCGTTGACTCGAATCACGTCGGCTGCGTCAACTTCGATTCGCCCCGAGATCGTCGACGCTTCCACGGTTCCGGCGTCGCCCACGTGGATCGTTCCGCTTTTTACCGAAGCCCGACACATGCCATGACAGCGGCCGACGACCACGCTTCCGCTCGTGGTACGTACATCAACCTCGCGCGCCTCGGCCACCACGACCCGTCCGGATCGAGAGTTCACCGAAACAGCACCCAACTGTCCTTCGCAATCAACGCGCCCAGAACTCACTCCGATCGCAATATCGGTATCGATCGGGACTGTGATCTCCACGGCTCGGCTCTGCACGTCGACCTCGAGACCGCCATCGACTTCTCTCGCGGATGCGCCCACAACCGAGACGCCGTCGACCGGGCCAACGCGCACAGAAACCCGCGCGGATCTTGACGTGACCGTTACTCGCTGGGTTGTCATCGACTCCAGACGCTACGCCAAAATATCTAGGAGCAACACTTGCACGCGTCGTGCAGGAACCCGTAGCTTGCGCGCCATCGAAACCGACCTCGACGCCCCATCGAATCCACCCGTCGACGCCGCGATCGATTCAGCCGAGCCAGACACCGAAATGCTGGTGCAGCCGCCGCTGGCCACAAGTACGGCAACAGATGGGCGAAGCGCACGATCACAGCGGACTCGAGAGGCGGTCGTCGATGCGCTCCTCGCCCTGTTGCGTGGGGGTAATTTCCGGCCGACGGCGCGGGAGATCGCCGACGAAGCTGGCACATCACTGCGCTCCGTGTACGTGCACTTCGACGATCTTGAGGATCTTTTCTGCGCGGCAGCAGAACGACAGGGCGCCGCGATCGCGCTGCTCCTCGTTCCGCTCACGAGCGCAGGGCCGTTTCGTGAACGGCTTCAGAAATTCGTCGAACAACGATCATCGGTCTGGGAAGCGCTCGGGCCGGTCCGGATCGCGGCGATGTTGCAGGAGCCGTTTTCGCCTGGGCTCGCCGCACTCTTGGCCCGGTCGCGATCCATGGCCAACCAGGATCTGCGCAACGTGTTCCAACCCGAGATCGACAGCCTTCCCAGCGGTACCGGCGAAGCGGTCGTCGCGGCCTGTGATTCGTTGGCGTCAAGCCAATCCTGGGATCATTGGCGCCGCTATCAGAAGCGGTCCGTCGAGGAGTCGCAAAACATCCTCGCGGCGGCACTCGTTCGGATGCTCGAACGCAAGTCCGGACGGGCGAGTTGAACACAAAGGACTCCGGCGCAACGCTGCGGCGAGTCGCGGCCCCGCTGATACCACTCTTGCTGCTCTTGGCAGTAGTTGCAGCCCAACATCGTCTCGCTCCTGGCGAAGTGCACGGCTTGTTTCCTCTCCATGGCGTGATGATGCAGGGCGCAATTCGCGGTTTAATCGTGGCGCTACTCGCGGTTGGGATCGCGCTCATTTACCGATCGAGTCGAGCGATCAATTTCGCCCAAGCCGAACTGGGTTTCCTGCCCGCAACCCTCACGTCGCTACTTGTTCTCGTCGCAGACTGGAACTACTACCTCGCTGTCGCGGTAGGGCTTGTTGCGAGCATCGCACTCGGCGTCATCGTCGAGTTCGTATTCATTCGGCGATTCTTCCAAGCCCCCCGCCTCATTCTGACCGTCGCGACAATCGGTATCGCCCAACTGCTGCTCGGCGTAACCATCGTGTTGTCGCTGAAGTTTGGAAGTAGTGCCAAACAGACCTTCGCCCCGCCGATTTCATTCGACTTTCAGATTGGTCAGACAATTTTCAACGGCCACGACGTCGTGCCGATCGTCGTCGTGCCAATCGTGTTGGCCGCGCTCGGTATCTTCTTGAAATACTCCGCTCTCGGCCAGGGCATTCGTGGCGCTGCGGAGAGCAACGACCGCGCGCTTCTCCTCGGGATACCGGTACGTCGTCTGCAGAGTCTCGTCTGGGTCATCGCCACCGTCCTCGGGTTCATCGCCATGATGTTGCAAACTGGCGTCGCCGGACTCCCACGCGGACGACCGGTTCCCATCGACCTCATCATCGCGGCGCTTGGCGCGGCCGTGATCGGGCGCATGGATCGCATTCCGACAATTGTTTCGGCAGCGGTCGGACTCGGCATCATCAACAGCAGCGTCCGATTCGATTGGTCACAAGAGGTATATCGCGACTTTGTGCTTGCGTCCGTCGTGATTGTGGCTGTTTTATTCGTGCGCGAACGAACAACGGGACGGGTTCGCGGCGAGACATCCAATTGGATCGCGTCCCGAGAGGTCAAAGCGATTCCGAAAGAGTTGCGGAACCTCCCCGAGGTGCGCTGGACTCGCATCATCGGGACATTGGCGATCGCGCTGTTCGTCACAACCCTGCCGGCCTGGCTTGCGGTCGATCGCATGATTCTCGTCTCCAAGATTGGCGTGTACGCAATCATTGCGGTATCGCTTGTCGTGCTCACCGGTTGGGGTGGACAAGTCAGCCTCGGGCATCTCGGTGTCGTCGCGCTAGGAGCCACGGCGGCCGGAACCGTCACAACTCGCTACCACTGGGATTTCAGCATCGCGCTGCTCGTCGGCGGATTGTTTGGGGCCGCGGCGCTCATCATTGTTGGCTTGCCCGCGCTGCGCGCTGGCGGAATGACGCTGGGCATTACCACACTCGCACTGTCGGTCGCTGTGGTCTATTTCATCAATCCAGCATGGGCTCCGTGGTTCATCAAGGGTCGTCTCCCCGACTTCGGGACGGGAGGCGCCGCGATTCGCCCACATCTGTTCGGACGCATCGACCTCGAAAGCCCCGGCCATTTCTTCTTCGTTGTCCTGCTCATGCTTGGCCTTTCGATCGTGATCGCGCGCGGCCTGCGCCGCGCGCGGCCAGGGCGCGTCTTGATCGGTCTGCGCGAGAACGACCGTGCCGCGATGGCGTTCGGCGTCAGCGGCAGAGGTCCGTACATCACTGCGCTCTTCGTTTCGGGTTTTCTCAGTGGCATCGCCGGCGCGTTGCTCATCCATCTCAACTACGGCCTCAACCCGACCGACTACGAGCCGGGTCTCGGGCTTGGCGTTTTTTCAATGGTCGTACTCGGTGGACTCGGTTCGATTGGCGGAGCGATCCTCGGTGCGGTGTACTTCGAATCGGTGCAGTATTTCTTGCCGTCCGAATGGACGTTGCTCGCAACCGGTGTCGGGCTGCTCCTCGTGCTGATTCTGTTGCCGGGCGGTTTGGGTGCAGCACTCGGTGATTTGCGCGATGCCTTGTTGCGCGCCACAGCCCGGCGGCGCAACATCCGTGTGCCTTCACTGCTGGCCGATACGCGTGTCGAGACCCTCGCCGAAGCGACACCGGAGCACGCAGCGTGAAAATCCTCGGAGTCGATCTTGGGCCCATGCGTCCGAAGAAACCACGGAGTCCGCGCAAGTACTTCAGCGAAATCACCCGAGGTGAGCCGCTGTATCCGTTGGTCGTGTTGTTTGGCCTGTACGCCTGCGAACAACTTGATCAGCGCGCCTTTGGTGTCCTCGGGCCGGACATTCGCGACTATTTTCATTTTTCCGACCAGGGTTTCTTAACGCTGGTGTCGCTCACGGCGCTCGGCGGTTTGTTGCTCGAAATACCGCTGGCGTACTACGCCGATCGCATCCCACGCGTCAGAATCGCCTTAATCGGGGCGGCGATCTGGGCACTCTTCGGTTTCGCAACTGGGCTCGCAGGTTCGGTGCTCGTGCTTGCAATCGCACGTTCAGGAGCGGGGGCGGGACGCGCCGTTGTCAACCCGACCCACAACTCATTGATTGCCGACTACTACCCAGTTGAGGCGCGCGCCGACGCCTACGGATTTCACAGAATCGCGGTGCCAGTCGGAGGGTTCTTCGGCGCGGCACTTGGCGGGCTCTTCGCGCATTGGTGGGGAGTCCGCGCGCCATTTCTCATTTTTATCGCGCCGACGTTGCTGTTCGCCGTGCTCGGCATCCGCATGCGCGATCCACAACGTGGCAAATGGGAACGCGTTGCCATGGGGGCCTCGGAAGCCACGGTGGCCACCGACGAAATACCTCCCAGCTTCGCGGAATCGGTCAGGATCCTTTGGGCCGTTGGCACGCTGCGCAGGATCTGGTATGCACTGCCATTTCTGGCCGGCGCGATCCTCGGCCTCGCAGTACTCACTTCGCTGTTCTATGAAAAGGTCTTCGCCCTCGATGAACAGGCGCGAGGTTGGATCGCGGCCGGCACCGAACCCGCCGCAATCATCGGCCTGATGATCGGCATTCCGCTTGCCTCGCGGCTGATGATCCAAGATCCGGGCCTCGGTTTGCGCATGCTCGCTGTAGTCGGCGTGCTCGTCGCCGGAGCATTCGCGGTGTTTGCACTCACGCCGTGGTTGTGGGTCGCGGTGACAGTGAACATTGTTGTCACCGGCGTGATCTCACTGCTCGCTCCTGGGATCTTCGCAGCGCTGTCGCTGGCCATTCCTCCAAAGGCCCGATCTCTGGGTTTCTCGATGGCATCACTGTTTGTTGTTCCGGGGCTGCTCGCGCTGCAACTCGTCGGTTACATCTCAGACCATTGGGGAATTCGCCAAGGACTCTTGTTGATGGCGCCGATCTTTTTGATTGGGTCATGGATCCTGGCGAGCGCGTCGTTCTATGTGAAGAACGACATCAATCGCGTCTGGACCTCAACGGCAGCACAAGCCGAGGTGATGTACCAACGCAAGGTCGGGCTCGCGAAGCTTCTCCTTGTGCGCAACGTCGACGTGCACTACGACAACGTGCAGGTGTTGTTCGGAGTCAACTTCGAAATCGATGAAGGCGAAACCGTCGCGCTACTCGGCACGAACGGAGCGGGTAAATCGACGCTTCTGAAGACCATCTGCGGACTCGTTGAAGCGACAAACGGTGCAGTTGTGTTCGATGGCCGCGACGCTACGTATGCGCCACCCAACGAGATCGCCGGACGCGGTGTTGTGTTGATGCCCGGCGGTCAAGGCACCTTCCCGGGGCTCACCGTTGCGGAAAATCTGCGACTCGCCGGCTGGACGCAACGCCACGACAAAGCCGCTTTGGCCGCCGCCGTTGCAGGCGTCCACGAATTGTTTCCTGTGCTGGGCGAACGGTTGACCGAGCCGGCCGGCAACCTCTCGGGCGGTCAGCAGCAGATGCTCGCGCTCGGCATGGCTTTTATCATGCGACCTCGATTGCTGATGATTGACGAACTTTCGCTCGGGCTCGCCCCTGCCGTCGTCGAACAATTGCTTGGCATCGTGCGCGAGATCAGCGCACAGGGCACGACAATCATCTTGGTCGAGCAGTCCGTGAACCTTGCGCTCGAATTGGCCGACACCGCGTACTTCATGGAAAAGGGCGAGATCCGGTTCAACGGCCCGACCCGCGAGTTGCTGGACCGGCCCGACATTTTGCGGTCGGTGTTCCTTGAAGGGGCTGCAAGCGTCGACGAGACCGGCGCGGCGCATGCCAAAGCCCCGGCGCGAGCTCGCGAACGATCGACCGAACGCGAACCGTTAGTACCACGGTTGTCGGTGCGCGGCGTCACCAAGAACTTTGGAGGGGTCGCAGCCCTGAACGATGTCTCCTTCGACATCGGTGGCGGTGAGGTGGTCGGGTTTATGGGTCCGAACGGTGCGGGCAAAACAACCTTGTTCGACGCGATCAACGGTTTCATTCCACTCGACGGTGGTCGGATCACGCTCGGAGAAGCAGACGCGAGTCGAGATGTCTCGGCACTCGCACCGAATCAGCGGGCTTGGCTCGGACTCGGACGTTCATTCCAAGACGGACGCCTCTTCCCGAACCTGTCCGTGGCCGAAACAATCACCATCGCGCTCGAACGCCAGATCAAGGTTCGCGATCCGTTGATGTCTGCACTGTGGTTTCCGGTCGTCGCCGACTCCGAGGCCGCACTCAAAGAACGCGTCGACGAACTGCTCGAGCTGATGGGCATTACCGATTTCGCCGATAAATATGTGCGAGAACTCTCGACAGGGAGCAGGCGCATCGTCGATCTCGCCTGCGTCATGGCCCATCAGCCGAGCGTGCTGCTACTCGACGAGCCGTCGTCCGGCATTGCCCAGCGCGAAGCAGAGGCACTCGGTCCGTTGCTGCTCAAGATCCGCGACCAAACGGGTACCAGCTTGCTCGTGATCGAACACGACGTTCCAATGTTGCTCTCGATTGCGGATCGTCTCATCGCGATGGATCTCGGCGCGGTCGTTGCCGATGGCGACCCTGACGCCGTTGTGCTGGATCCGCAGGTCATTGCGTCGTATCTCGGAACGTCGCGAGCCGCGATTGGCCGATCAGGCGCGAGCGCGACGCGCTAGAACTATCTCTGTCCACCACCAAGCCCCCGGGGGGATCATGGCAAATACAGGACCAAACAGCAGCGGCCTGAAACGGTACGCGCCATTTATTGCAATCGTCGTAGTGGTGGGCGTGGTGATCGCAGTTCTTGCCGCCACGAGCAGCAGCGACAAGAAACCAGCCGCCACAACGCAGACGACGTCGCCCACGGCGGCCAAAGGTGACATCATCACCTACAACGAAGCCAAGGCGGCTGGCACGCTCGGCAAGTACACGTGGAGCGACACATGCAACACGACCACGGGGCTGGTACAACTCTCGGAGTTCAATGCGCCACCGTGTGTTCCAAAATTCACGGGCAACAACGGCGGCAACACATCGCCCGGCGTCACCGCCGACACGATCAAGGTCGCGTACTACGTGGCGAAGGTCGACCCGATCGGCGACGGATTTGCAAAGACAATCGGCGGCTACGACTCACCGTCTGATATCGCCAAGACCATCAAGGGATACGGCGAGATCTTCTCGAAAGCCACAGAGCTCTACGGCCGCAAGATCGAATTCCTTCCGTTGCAAGGTTCTGGCGCCTCAACCGACGAAACCGCGGCGCAAGCAGATGCTGAGAAGGCGAAATCGATGGGCGTGTTCGCGGTCATCGGTGGCCCCTCACAGACACGCTCATTTTCGAGCACGCTCGCGAAAGACAAAATCCTGTGCATCGGGACCTGCCTGCTGTCGCAACCCGAGGCCTACTACAAGGCGAACTCTCCCTACATTTATCCTGGCATTTCGCCCGATCAGACTCACCAATTCACAACCGAATTCGTCGTCAAACAACTCAAGGGCAAAAACGCTGATTTCGCCGGTGATGAGTTCAAAGGCAAGCCACGCACGTACGCGATCTTGTCGTACGACACCAAGGACGGCCAGTACAAAGCGTCGCTCGATCAGTGGCAGAGCGACTTCGAAGCCCAGGGTGTGCACATCATCGGCCGCAAGGACTACTTCCTCGACGTCAACACCGTGCAAGCCGACGCAGCCACGATCATTCAAAAGCTGAAAGAGTTCAACGCAACGACCGTGATCTATACCGGTGAGCTCTTTTCGCCTCGGTACTTCACGGCTGAGGCAACCAAGCAGAAGTACTTCCCAGAATGGGTGATCTCAGGAACGGTCCTTGCCGACACCGCGATCGCAGCCCGAAGCTTCGACCAAGAGCAATGGAAGCACGCATTCGGTCTGGGTCTCGTCCCAGCCCGCACGCCACGCGTTGAGGGTGCTCCATACCAAATCTACGAATGCGGACTCGGAATCAAACCGCCAGCCGACAATACACAGGGAATCGAACTGGCCAATGCCAACGTCCTGTTCAACGGTTTGACGCTTGCAGGTCCGAAGTTGACGGCCGACGCGTTCCACGACGGCCTGTTCGGACAAGCACCCGCACCGCGTGATGAACCAGGACATCTCCGCTCGGTCTCAAGCTACGGCGACCATGGAATATGGAAGAACGGCACCGACTATGGCAGTACCGACGACACGAGCATCATTTTCTGGGACCCGAAGGCGACCGGAGAAGACGAAACGGGCAATGACGGCGTTGGTGAGTATCGCTACTTCGAAAATGGCAAGCGCTACCGGCCAGGTGAAATTCCGAGCGACGTCAAGCTGTTCGACCCGACCAACACCGTGACGTACTACGCCGATGGTGGACCGGCAGGAACGAAACCGGTACCGGATGCGCTGAAGCCGCCGCCCTGCAAGAAATAGTCGAGTCGTAAATTCCGCAACCGCCATTCGCCTCTCCACAGCCGGATCACGAACGCTATGAAGTACTGGCCACGCGGCGTCGACCGCATCTTGGGTGATGTGGTGCACGCCGCGTGGCCCCGTATTCAGACCTACGGGGCCATCGGTCCCATGCATCGGCGCGCCAAACGATTCCAATCGTTCGGTGATCGATCGATGATCTCGTTTCCGACTGCGGTCGTGTTCGGCGAAGGCCGCATCGCTATCGGTTCGCAGACAGCCATCGGGCCATACGCCTCGCTTTCGGCGGGAATGCCGATGCACGCAGAGGCGCGCGGCGCGCCGATCATCAAGATCGGTGACCGTTGTGTGCTCGGCAAGGGCATCGGTATCGTCGGCCACGAGCGTATCGATATCGGTGACGATATTTGGACGGGCCACTACGTCTACATCACGGACCAAAATCACGGCTACGAAGATCTCGACCTGCCAATCGGAACCCAAATGTGGCGCAATGAACCTGTGTCGATTGGGTCTGGCTCGTGGCTTGGGCACGGCAGCATCGTGTTGCCGGGAGCCAATATTGGGCGCCACGTCGTCGTCGGCGCTGGCGCCATCGTGACAGGCGACGTCCCCGACAACGCCGTAGTTGTCGGTGCACCGGCACGCGTCGTGCGTTACCACGACGGCACCGCGTGGGTCCGTCCGCCGAAACCCTCGCCGTAAGGCCGCCGACAACAGCGCCGGTGTGTGTCAGCTCAGCACTGGCGGCAGCGGATGCGATCGCGAATGGATCAGCACCAACGACTGCACCGCCCGTGTCAACGCGACGAAGAGCAAGCGGGCGCCGTGCAGCGGCTCGTCGTAGATCAGCGCTGGTTCAACCACGGTGACCGCATCGAACTCAAGCCCTTTTGCGCTGCCGGGATCGAGCAACGCAATCCCGTGACCCACCGAACCCACCACAAGCCCAGCGTCGATCAACGGTTGGTGCAATGACTGGGGCGCGATGACCGCCGACGTCAAGTACAGGTTCTCCACGGCCGCTACCCGTTCGATCACTGTGGCAAGCAACACATCGGACTCGGTGCAAATGATTTCTGGGGCCGCGCCGTCTTCTCGCGCAGATGTTGGCGGCGTCACAAACGGGGCCGCTTCTGGCAACAACCGATTCGCGAATGCCAGGATCGCTGCGGGCAGTCGGTACCCAACAGTCAACTCAGCGCGCCGAGCGTTCGCTGGGTTCCCGAGGTGATCCAACGCGATCGCCCAATCGGTGCTGGCATGTGCACCCGTGGCCTGCGCGAGGTCGCCGAGAATCGTGAGTGACGCACGCAACGCGCGCCGGCGAATCATCCGAAGCGCCATCGGGGAAAGATCCTGTGCTTCATCCACGACAACGTGGCCATATTTGCGAGCTTCTCCTTGCACAAACGCTTCGGCCTCGTCGAACAGCGGAAGTTCCCCGCTGGTCCACAGCTCATCGGATCCATCCTTGGCTCGAGGCCGGACCAGCACGCGTTGTTCCTCTGGCGAAAAGATTCCGGTACCAGCTCGACCCAACATTGTTTTCGACGTGACGAGGCTCCGTATCAACGATGTCGGGCTGACCGTCGCCCAACAGCGATCGATGCTCTGACGTGACTCCTTGTGCGCCATCATCTCCGCAGTGAATTCCTCGATCGACAGCGCGAGCAATGCATTTCCACTCCAGCGGTCGTACGCCTCGCGCAGCAGTCGAGCACGAAACCGCTCGCGCTGTTGGCGAAATGGCATCTCGCGCTCCTTGACCACTTCGACCAAGCTCCCAACAAATTCAGGTTCGATCCGCATGACTTTGGACCGAAATCGCAACGCCAACGGCGTCGTGGGAATCTTGATCGACGCCAACGCTGCCCGTTCGATAGTCGCGGCCCAACGAGCGTCTCCGAGCAATCGAGTTCGTTCAACCGAGTCGGTGATCGCACACCGAAACCGCAGCCCGAAGAGCCCATCGACTGTGCTTTGCGTCACCGATACCTCGCCGAGCGATGGAAGCACCTGGGAGATGTATTCGAGAAACAAGCGATTCGGCCCAACCACGAGCACACCGGTTCGGGCAAGTTGTTCACGATGCTCGTAGAGCAAGAACGCCGCGCGATGCAGACCAACAGCCGTCTTTCCCGTTCCCGGACCGCCCTGGACGATGAGGCACTCGTCGAGGCCGGCGCGAATCACAATGTCTTGTTCTGCTTGGATCGTTGCCACGATGTCGCGCATTTGGCCGGTGCGTTCTCGGTCTAACTCTGCGAGCAAAGGATCCGGCACGCCGTGCGCACCGCTGCCGCCCAGCAACGACTCCGGATCCGTGAAATCCTCTTCAAAAACATCCGCAAGTTGGTTTGCCGCGAACGTGAAACGTCGCCGGCGTTCTAGGCCCAATGGATCGGCCGCTGTCGCTCGATAAAACGGAATCGCAACCGGGGCGCGCCAGTCGACGACCGCTGGCTCTCCATTCGGGTCGTCGATATGACGACGACCGATATGGAAGTGTTCGCCACCCGACGCCCGTTCCT
This sequence comes from Acidimicrobiia bacterium, assembly GCA_038228615.1. Classification (GTDB taxonomy): domain Bacteria; phylum Actinomycetota; class Acidimicrobiia; order IMCC26256; family PALSA-610; genus F1-120-MAGs023. The sequence goes on from JBBRPC010000035.1 coordinate 14,492, forward strand.
GGCTGATCGCGCCGAAACAGAGCATTCCCGGCTGATCCAGGGTTGCGAGGCGCAACCCAAGTTGATGGCGGACCGCGACGGCATCTGCTTCGTTCGCCGCCAGCAGGTCTTCGCGTGCGACGAAACCTTCGGTTCGGGCGCGCATCGCCGCCAAGCATTCCCGAAAGAAATCGAGGCGCGCGCGTTCCAGATCCAATTCCGGGTGCGGCATTTGCGCAACAATACAAGAATGGATCTGACTCCGACTCCGATTTTGCTCGGCGTGCTGTACGACTTCCCGCAAGGCGACCATGGAGCCGCTTTCGAATCGGCGTTGCGACTCGGACTCCAGGCTTGCACCCCGCGCTCCGATCGGCCTATTGAGTTCCTGCCCGAACACACGCGAGGGTTGCCGATCGGCAGCGAACACGAACTCCGCCAGGGTTTCGACAATCTCGTCGGGAAGGGCGCGTTGATGATCGTGGGGCCGTCGATATCCGACAACGCACTGATCGCCGCACCACTCGCCGACCAACATCGCATTGCCGCGATCAACTACAGCGGCGGAGAACGCACACGTAGCGAATGGATGCTGCACTTTCAGCTCGGATCCCTCGAAGAAGAACCGGCTTTCATCGCGCGACGCATCGCCGAGCTTGGCCATACTCGGGCCGCCGTCGTGTTCGACGCGTCGCCAGTTGGCCAACGTTACATGGAGTATTTCGAGGCATCTCGCGTACAGCACGGAATCGAGGTGACGGCCCGCGCGAGCATCTCGCCATTGACGGAACACGTCGATCAGTTGCTCGCCGACCTGGCACGCTCAGAACCCGATGTACTTGTTTACCTTGGCTTGGGGTTGGCATCGCGCGCTGTCGCCGTTGCGCGTGTCGAACAGTCATGGAACGTTCCGGTCATTGCCAACTCGGCATTGATGTTCGGCTATATCCGACCAGACTGGCGTGAGGCCTTCGCAGGATGGGAATACGTCGACACGATCTCCGATCACAACGCCGAACGCGCGACGCTCGCTGCATCGTCGGCCGCGAGCGCCGCAGGGCCCATCGGCTGCGCGGCATACGACATCGGGCGCTTGATCGGCACCGCGCTCGACAACTGCGATCACCTCACTCGTGCTGGGGTACTCGACGCGTTGCGACGCGTCAAACGGCTCCCAGCAGCGACCGGCATGCCAGGGACACTCATGGGGTTCGGCCAGTACGATCATGCAGCGCTGAAGGGTGAATACCTCGTGTTGCGCGAATGGCGCGATGGGCGCACCCAGGAGGTCGCCCGGAGGTAGCAAGCTGCGGGCAACGGTCACTGACCAACTTTCAGACGTTCAGCGCGGCGCTGCAACGGCCGATCTAACCGCATGCAGTACCGCCAGCAGCTCTCTCCAACGCCGCCACGAGAGCGAACGCGGGGCCGTGACGACGTGCGCGCTGCGATCGGTCAACGATTGTTGGCCAATGCCGCGATCCAGCACATCTTGCGCGACACGATGCAACATGCGCCACTTCGTACCCACGATCGAGCTCGGCTCATCTTGCGACGTTTCTTTTCGGCTGGGGCGTGGAGTATCGAAGATGACTGCTCGCTCGGAGCACTTGTCGGGCCGGGGAGGGGCTGGCACCAACAGAAACTCGGCGACGACATCCTCATTGCGTATGGGTGGCGAGGTGCTGCGTTCCGTGTCGAGTGCCAGTGGGCAGACACGAATGTGGAATCGTTGAGCGTGACGCCCGACGCGAGCCGGGAGCACGACGAGGTCAATACCCCGTGCGACCCTGCACGCCCCGAACTCCGCGCCATCGAATCTGGCATTGCGACCCTCGCCCCACGCGCTCCGCGCCTCGAGCTGGCGACGACACAACTCTGCGACTCTTTCGACGGCACGATCGTCCCCGAAATCACCGACGACCCGCGGATTCTGAGACTTCTCACGGGTTCGAACATCGGCAATGTCAGGAGTCGCTGGGCGCGACGCGATGCTCCAACAAACACTCCGAAAGTCGCGGCGCTCTTTGAGACGATCGAACCGCTCACAGGCGTGCGAACTGAACCTGACTGCGTGTATTTGGAAATCGAACGGCCACAGGATTGGGAGAATTGGCTCGGGACCACACTCGCGGCTGCGACCGCGATCTCGCCGATCCCAAGAACGCAGCCGGTAACGAATCGCACCGAACAGCGTCAACGAGAAGAACTGCGAGGCCTCGATCTCCGTTCGATCATTGGTCCACAACGCATCCGCGACGCCCTCAACGACCGCGATCCGGTACTTCGTGAAATCGCTGTTGGCGCGGTACAGGTCACTGATCCGTTTGGCGCGCCAACGGTTTGGCGCGTGGCCATTAATGACTCGGCGCGCAACGTACGGCGCGCTGCAATCCGAGCGATTGTCGAGCATGCCAACGAAGACCTGCGATCATTGATGGAACGAGCGCTGCGCGACGCCGACCGCTGCACACGCTTTCATGCGGTTCGCGGACTCGCAATCATTGGCTCCGACCGCAGCCGAGTGGCATTGCGGCACGCCATGAGCGACACAGACGCACGCGTGAAGATTTGCGTCGTTGCAGCGCTTCGGGGTGCAATTCCGCCGAAGTAACCGTTCGATTAGCCAGCCGCGGATTCGGTGGCGGGATCGGCATCGACCTTGCGAGCAGCCTCGATGGAGTTGGTGGCCCGGGCGAGGCTTGCTTCCAACGCCGCGACCAGGTCGAGAACCTTCGCAGGCGGCTCAGCCGTCGGCGCAGCAACAATCGCTTCGCCTGCGGCCTTGCGTTCGATCAGGCCTAGGAGTTCTTCGCGATATTCGTCGTGAAATTTGTCGGCGTCGAACTCGTCGACCGCGAGCGACTCGACAAGTTGGCGGGCCATCGTGCGTTCTTTATCGGACGGCGCAGCGCTGTCGTCGGGAACGAGGCCGTCACGAAGTAACACCTCGTCGTGGTAGCGCATTGTCGAAAGACACAAGACGCCGTCGACAGGTCGGATCGCCACCAAACGTTCCTTGGAACGAATCACCACTCGGCCAACACCAACTTTGTTGAGCTCTGTCATCGCTTCCACCAGAAGCTTGTACGCCTTGACGCCCTTTTCATCCGGCTGGAGGTAGTACGGCTGCTCGAAATAAATCGGGTCGATCGCGTCGAGATCAACGAACTCTTCGATATCGATGGTGTGGCTCGCTTTCGGAGCCAACGAAGCGATCTCTTGCGCATCAATAATGACGTATCGGCCCTTGCTGATTTCGTAGCCCTTGACGATGCTGTCGGCGGTGACCTCTTCACCCGTCGAATCGGAAATCTTCTTGTATCGAATCCGCGAGCCGGTGGTTGCTTCGAGCTGGTTGAACGAAACGTCGCGACTGCGCGTCGCGGTCACAATGCGCACGGGCACTTGCACAAGCCCAAACCCCACAGAACCAGACCAGATCGCGCTCGCCATGCGTCCCAGCGTACCGCCGCCGCCGCGTGCCACTAACGTCGAAGAGATGGCCGAGGCCACTGAAGTGCTGATCGATGGCCACGTGCTGCGCCTGACCAACCTCGACAAGATCCTCTATCCCGCCGCAGGGTTCACCAAAGCACAGGTGATCGACTACTACCGCCAAGTCGCGCCGGTCATGTTGACCCACATCGCCGACCGCTGCCCCACCCTTGTGCGTGCGCCAGATGGTGTCGCGGGCGAAGTGTTCTTCGAGAAGCGGTGTCCTGCCCATCATCCGCAGTGGATCGCGACAGGTCCGGCGAACGGCGTTGAGCAGGCGTGCGTGATCGATTCGCTCGCGGCGCTCGTGTGGACCGCGAACCTCGCCGCGATCGAACTCCACGTGCAGCAAACCCCTCGCCGGTCGCTGCTGACCCCGAGCGCAATGGTGTTCGACCTCGATCCCGGCGACGGCGCCACGATTCTGGATTGTCGCCGCGTCGCGTTGCAGCTCCAAGAGTGGCTGCAACAACTCAACCTCGTTGCGTTCGTCAAGACGTCTGGCTCAAAGGGACTCCATCTCAGCGTTCCGATTCATGACGCAACTGTCACTCATGATGATGTGAAACGGTTCGCTTTATCGATGGGTCAGCTGCTCGAGCGGCGCGACGACGCGGTCACCACAAACATGGCCAAGGACCAACGTATGAATAAGGTTTTCATCGACTGGAGCCAAAACGATCGACACAAAACAACCGTCGCGCCGTACTCGTTGCGTATCCGCGAACATCCCACGGTCTCGACGCCTATCAGTTGGGATGAGCTGAACGACGCTGCCACTGCCGACGATCTGCGATTCCTCGCCACTACCGTATTGGAGCGGGTAACTCAGTTCGGCGATGTTTGGGCTGCGGCAATTACCGCCGACCAACAGCTCCCGAGGCTCGCCTAACGCCTGCCCGCTGGCAACGGCTTACGCGGCCATACGAAGTCGCAACATTCGCTCGGCCATCTGCGATTTGCTCATTGCTTCCGTGAGCGCTTGTCGTGCGGGCCACCCAAGTGCTGCGATCCACGGCACAACGCCGTCGACCAAGGGCTGTACGTCACACGCTTGGGCGGCTTTGGCAACGATGTTGCCTTGCACGTTGGTACAACCAAGTTCCTGCAACAACTCAAGTTCTTCAACCTTATCTACACCTTTGGCGACCACTTCGAGACCCAACGAACGACACACCGATGTCACGGCAGCGAGCGCTCCGACCGCTTCCGGTTCGCCGGCAAGCGCAGTGATCATGCGGCGGTCGAGTTTGACTGTGTCTGCGTAGTATCGCTGCAGTTGCGCTGGGGCAAAATGCTCAGCACCGAAGTCGTCGATCGCGATACGAACACCGTTCCAGTTCAGCGCTTGCAACGCTCGCTGTGACTCGACGGGGTGTTTGGTCAACGTGTTCAGGGGGATCTCGATCCCGAGGCTGCCAGGCGCTATGCCAGCACGTTCGATTGCCTGCGCAATCACCGTTTGAAGATCTCCCGACAGCAGATCCTGCACTCCCACGGTCAGCCACACAGTCCGCGGACGTTCCCGACCCACATTCCAAAGCTGTGCTTGGGCAACTGCCGCGTCGATCACGATTCGATCCAAATCCCGCGACACGCCAGCTTCGCGCGCCAGCAGCATGAACTCGGATGGTCCGAGCTCGCCACGGGTCGGATGGGCCCATCGCAGACCAGCTTCAAAGGAACTCAAATCACCGGTGACAACGGATGCCACGGGTGTGTAGCTCACCCAGAACTGTTCATCCTCGATGGCAGCAACAAGCTCCGACCGCAACAAATCGCGCGCGGCAGCACGTGCCCTCAGATCATCGTCGAAGAATTGGTGGCGCCGTTTCCCGAGCTGTTTGGCGCGGTACATCGCAGTGTCGGCTTGACCAAGCAATGTTTCGGAATCAATCTCGTCGGTTCCTGGCAGGGAAATTCCGATGCTGGTACCCACGTTGCCTGTGCCGCACGAAAGCTCGACTGGTTCTTCCACGCGAGCAATGATGCGATCGGCGACTTGGCGGGCCATATCGAGGCTCGAAATGTTGTCGAGCAGTATGACGAACTCGTCGCCGCCGAATCGAGCTACCACATCGGTCGCGCGCACGCATTCAAGGAGCCGTTTGCCGACCTCGATCAGCAACTCGTCGCCAGCTTCGTGACCAAGCCCATCGTTGACAGCCTTAAAGCCGTCGAGATCCAAAAACATCACGGCGGGCAAGAGGCCAGTGCGCTCACCGCGTGCGAGCGAAGCGGCGAGATGTTCGAGCAACATTGCACGGTTTGGCAGTCCCGTCAACGCGTCGCGCGTCGCTTGGTCGCGCAACGTCTGTTCGGCTCGTTTGTACTCAGAGATGTCGCTCGCCAAGAGTGAAATTGACGTGAGCTCGTGGTCATCTCCATTGCAATGGCCCACGCAGTTGACTGCGACCGTGCGCGCCACAGCATCCTGCGACTCGACGACGAGCGTCAACTCTCCAGTCCATGTGCGCGTCGCTACGACGGCTGGCACCACAACGGTGCGTACAGTTTCCATCGCTTCGTCGCTGAATAACGCGTTGAGCGTTGCCGGGCGTGGCCCCTCACCGAGGAGCGCGCTCGCAGCTCGGTTGGCGTATTGAATCACGCCAGCTTTCGTCGCGACGACGACGATTTCGTTGCTCGCTTCGATCAATTCCAGCAGCACATCTCGGTGTTGTACCGCGCTCCTCGTTGCGTCGCGCGCCACTTCGCCAGCTACGTTGCCCTTTGCCCCGGCCAGTTTGGCCACTTGATTCTCCTCGTCGCCCGGCGAGGTGCCCTCACTACCTCAGCTACATATTCTGAGGAAGTGGTCGGCACCTGAGCGCCGGGCTTGAGGAACAATCTGAAGAGCAGCGCGTTCGCGTATGACCGATTGGAGCATCGCGAACTGTGGGCTAGCCGACCCGTTCCACAATCATTGCCAGGCCTTGGCCGCCGCCAACACACATGGTTTCAAGGCCGAATGTTTTGCCGGTGTCTTCAAGGGCGTTGAGCAATGTTGACATAATGCGCGCGCCGGTCATTCCGAATGGGTGACCGAGCGCGATCGCACCACCATTGATATTGAGTTTGGCGTGGTCGATGCCAAGATGCTTCGCACTCGGGATCACCTGCGCGGCAAACGCCTCGTTGATTTCGACGAGGTCGATTTGATCCATCGTCATTCCGGCACGCCCGAGCGCTTGACGACAAGCTTCAATCGGACCGAGCCCCATGATTTCAGGGTTGAGCGCCGACACGCCGCTACTCACAAAACGCCCGATCGGTGTGATCCCAAGCGCTTTTGCTTTCGTGTCGCTCATCACGACCACCGCCGCGGCGCCGTCGTTGAGCGGGCAGGCGTTGCCAGCAGTGACGGAACCGTTCGGCCGAAATACCGGCTTCAACGAGGCGAGCTTCTCCAAGGTGGTGCCAGCACGCGGACCATCGTCCTTGCTGACAATCGTTCCGTCGGGCAGCGTGACCGGAACAATCTCGCGATCGAAAAAACCGCGCTCTTGCGCTGCGACAGCACGCTCCTGCGAACGCACGCCCCACATGTCCATTTCTTCGCGGGTCACACCTTCTTGTTCGACGACGTTCTCTGCAGTTTGACCCATCGAGATATACACATCGGCGAGCCCGCCGCCAGGCGTCCACGAACCTTGGTCGCCGGCTTCGCGTGCCTTGCTACGACCGCGTGCGTCCGAAAACAACGGGTTCGCTGGCCCCCCATCTGCCATCCCGTTCATGAAGCGGCTGACAGTCTCGACGCCGCCTGAGATGAACACATCACCCTCACCCGCTTTGATTGCATGCGCAGCCATACGAATGCTCTGCAGCGACGACGAGCAGTAACGGTTCACGGTGACGCCAGGCGCGTCGACGCCGCCGAGGATCCCGGCGACGCGAGCAATGTTGGTGCCTGCCTCCCCGGCAGGTTGACCACAGCCCCAAAAGATGTCCTCGACGAGCTTCGGGTCGAGCTTCGGGACACGCTCCATCA
>JBBRPC010000036.1:0-21781 GCA_038228615.1 Acidimicrobiia bacterium
CATCAATTTGCAAAAAATCGTGCGAGTACAGATGGACAAGACCGTCGGGATACGCCTTCCTTACCTCCTCAAGCATCGCATGCAAGATCGCGAAATCACCCACGTTTCCTTTCAGGTTCGCGAACAGAATGGCGACTGCCGGCTGTGTGTTGTCCTGGCTCATCGCGGAGTTACGTGATCGGTTGCTTCCGTTGGGCTGTTCCCGCCGGTATATCCGCACTGCTTAGGAGCGCCGATGCTAAGCCTCGCGGTACCAATCGAGGTGCGCGCACTCTCGATTGGGGAGCATCTTACAACGTCGGCAATGTCCGGACCGACTCGATACATCCGTCGTGCAATGCGAAGGCTGCTCAGCAAGCGTGCCAGCGACAGCGGTAGCGCCACCAATTCGAGGCATCCGACCAACAACCGGCCGCCGCTCCCACGCACCTCGCCTTCTGCTTTCCGCCATCCGATCGTCAGCCAAGCGTGTATCGTTACCAAGGCAGCCGTCTGCGAGCGCAAATATCGGAACGCCCGATATATCGCTGCCGGCGAGGGGCGCGGCACTGTGGACCAGCGCGCCCACCGATGATGCGCACGTTTGCTGACGCGTGTTCCGCCAACAGGGGCGAGATAGTGGAAGCGCTTAGCCCGAGGGTTATTCATCACCAAGCCTCCGAGGCGCACAAATCGACTGCCTAGGTCAGCATCTTCGCCCTGCATCCACGCATCAAACTGACGGTCGAAGCCACCGCTCCGTTCCAGCAGTGACACTCGACAAACCGTGGTTCCACAGTCCATAAAACTGAATCGAACACGACGCTGCATGTCATGTAGCTCACGTCGTGAGGTGGTGAATGCTGGCCCGACCGACACATCAGCACCGTATGCTTGCAAGAGGCGCAGATGTGCTTCGAGGTTCTGCTCATCAACGCGCGAATCATCGTCGACGAACCACACATAGTCGCCGATCACATATTGCAGACAGGCGTTCCGAGACGAGCTGACACCGTTCTCGTGCGGCTCGAGCCAAAGCACCCTTAGCGGAAGATCATCATACGTATCGTAAAAAGTCAGTTCCCGATCCGCGATGTCGTTGCCATCGGCGACTACTACACTCAATGGTCGAATGGTTTGTCGGCGGATGTCGCTTAGAATTTCCGCGAGATACGAATAGCGGCCGCGAGTCGGCAGGATCACGGTAACAGCCGGACTATCGGGAAGATGCGCGGCCTCGAGATCTCTAGCCCACGTTAGTAGCGACGACGGCGCACGGTCTACTCGCCACGTCGCAACGACCGCAGCCAGATGCTTCACTGGATTCCGCGCCACGATTGCGCTCGACACCACGACCTTCAAACACGTCGAGCGCCCGAAGTGCAGCCGAATGAGTCGATATTGATCGCGCAGCGGTGTCTCGATTGTACGCTGGTCGCTGGTGCGCAATGCTCGCCTCTGCCGACAGATCGCGCCGTGCTGAAACCATCGCCACCCCATCTCTATCGAGGCGCCGACAAGAGTGAGAAATCCGGGCTCAAAGCTTCCCAATGCCTGCAGGAGCGCTCGTCGAACGAGCGCTCCGCGAAGATCGATCCGAAAGTTGATTCCACCGTCAAGTTCAAAGGGGACAAGCTCACAATAGCCGTCGCCGGGCATCGCAAGATCAAGCAGGTCGACGTTGCCCTTTTTCGCGTCGAGACCTCCGGCGTGCCAAGCATCGTCGCTCGATTGTACGAACTCGTCGAGCTGCTCCTGCGTGGGTCGACCGTATCGCTCGTGGTAGAAGACCAGAACCTCGACATCGGGACTGTCGTTGAGCATCGCTTGTATTTGATCGCGTGCGCGGTTTGGCGACGCGTCCAGCGTCGTCTCTGCAGGATGATCGACCAAAGAGGATACTGTCTCGCAGATTCGGAAGTAATGCACGCTCATCCAGGCCTCGCCTCGTCACTCCGACCTGACTCTGCTCGGGCTTCGGTGAAAAGCACGTCGTTTATCTCCCGGACGAATGCGTCGAATGTAAAGGGCGCAGTCGAACTGAATCCCGACTTCGCCTTCCGTGCGAGCGTGTCTTCGCTCAAATCACGATCGCGTATCCAGTCCGAGTACGTAACCCCAGATGCAGCGCTCCAAACAAAACCGTTGTCCTCGTGGACGTAAAACGGAATCGCTCCGACATCGGACACCAGAGGCACACATCCATAGTTCCACGCCTCCGCGATGACTTTAGGGAATCCTTCCGCGTCACTTGGCAACAGCAGGACATGCGACGTCACATACACATCGCGAAGCTGATCGAAGTCGAGCGCCCCGAGGAAGGTCACAGGCAATGATCGCTTCCGACAATCAGCCTCGTACTGCAAGGTGAGATCGCCATCTCCGACGACGAGCAGTCGCGCCACTCGATCTCCTGCCGCTTCGATGGCATCTAAGACGCGCTCGATACCCTTCGCCTGCTCGACTCGCCCGACGAAACACGCGGTCAGTGGACCGCTGTACTGCTTTGTCGCGACGCAGTCTTCGCCGATCGCGCGCTCCTCCGACGAGAGGCAGGGGTTCGCTACGCTTTTGCAATGCGCGAGTTGGTTCGGCCATTGGCCGTTTATCGTTACAACGCAATGCACAGCGCGGTGCAGCAGCCACCGTTGCACACCATACGAACGCGGCGGATTCTGCTGCCCCCAGTTACCGGCGTACTTATGCCACCAAATCGGACGACGCAAAACAAATGAAAACAATACTGCGAGGAAGGCCGGCACGGAGGGCCCGCGAGTGTGCACGATATCGGCTGACCTGACGGCGCGCAGAACGCGCCACGACATCGATGGAAGGCTCGCGACAATTCGTATTTTGGACCAGAGCGAAGCGCCGCCGACCGCTGCAAGAGGAATACAGGCAACACTATCCGGAACAACCATCATGGCATGACCAGTCGCCAACTCAGGTCGATCAAATCCGAGCCACGTAATGCGGTAAGCGTCCGAAAAGGCGGAAATTTCCCGCACCACCGGGGCTAGAGCCACCCGTTGATCCTTTCGGACTGCCATGGCAGTGTCGGAAACAATGGCCAGTCGCGGTCGTCGATCTGGGTGTATTTCCGATTTCACACACAAATCGTATTGTGCCGTGGTCATAGATTGTCCAGCGTCGCTGAGGCGCTGACGCCGTACGTCGAACCGTGATTCTCGCCTGCCGTCGGTGCGACGACGATGCCGAGGAGCGAGCGGTACAACGACACTAATCCATCGACCTGCGCGTTCTGGCGGAATACCGTGGCTACCAGCTTTCGGCCTGCGGCGCCCATACGCGCACGATCTTGCGGCGAAAATTCCACCATGCGCTCGAGCGCGGATCGCATCTCGTCGACCGACCCTGGAGAGACGGCGAGACACGCACCAACAGGCGTCGCCAATCCGACAACCTGTCCGGTTCTCGTCGTGACGAAGGGTTTTCCCATCGCCATGTACTCCAGCGACGCAATCGGTCCAGCCTCACTCTTCGATGAAACGACCCCAAAGTCTGAACCGTCGATCAGCGCAGCGACGTCGGTTCGGACGCCGAGAAAGTGCACACAATCCTGTAAACGCATTTCGCGCCGAATTGACTCCAACTCGCGACCAAGTGGAGAGTCTTGGCCTCCGCCGATGCATTTCAGGCTCAGCGAAGTTCGCAACAGATCGCTCTGCGCAATTGCCGCCAGCAGCATACGGTGATCCTTCTCTTGGCGGACGTTCGCAATACAGATCGCTTGCACTGGGCCAGACGTTCTCGTAACTCCTGACGTTTGCCCGACTTCCGAGGGGCGCCAACTCTCCAGACTGACCGCGTTCGGCAATAACAGGATGCGATCCGGATGCAGGCCGAGTCTTGTGGTAGCCCATTCCACGAGCGCCGGCGAGACGCAGACATATGCGTCGACAATCCGACGCACGGCGAACCGCATGGCGACTGACGCTCCGGTTTCAAGTTCAACACGACCGAAATGGTCGTGAAATACAAGTCGCGCGGAGGTCAGTCGGAGCGCACGTGCGAACGCAACGAACATCATGCTCGACCGTCCATGCGCGTGCAGCACCGTGACTTCATGGGTCTTGCACCAGCGGCCGAAGCGCCGCAGCGCGCCAAGATCAAAACGACGCCTTCGTCCAAGCACTAGCAGCGGCACCGTGGGCGGAAGGTACTGCTGCATATCCAAGTTGGAACGCGTTACACAGACCCCTACGGCTTCGCCGCGCTGCCACAGTGCAGTGACCAGCGTGACCAACGCGCGCTCAGCACCACCCGTCGCCAAAGAGTCAATAACGTGAAGTATCACCTGTTCGCCTCGCGCAATCTGGAAACCGGTCAGGCCGAGTTTGCAGGGGCGCCGGCAAGATTCGCAATCTCGCGAAACCCCGAATTACGATCGATCAAATCGTCCCAAGTGCCAGCGTCCGAGAGGACACCTTTGTCGAGAACAAGGATCTGGTCGCACGCTCGAATCGTCGAAAGTCGATGGGCAATAATTACGAGCGTCTGATCTCCCTTATCGCCAATAATTCCCTCCATCAACGCGCGCTCCGTGCGCACATCCAGCGCGCTTGTGGCTTCGTCGAGCACCAAGATCGGCGCCTCCCTGTACAGCGCACGGGCGATGCCAAGTCGCTGCCGCTGTCCACCGCTCAAACGAACACCACGTTCACCGACCATCGTATCGATCCCGTTCGGCAGCGCGCGAACGATGTCGGTCAGTTGCGCGCGTTGCACCGCACGCCAAGCCCTGTCGCGATTAATGTCGGACGGTCGAATCCCGAATGCAACGTTGCGCAGTACCGATTCATCACTGAGAAATACGTTCTGCGAAACGTAGCCGATCAGCTCGCGCCACGCCTTCACATTATCCTTCGTCACACAAATGCCGTCCACCTCAATGGAGCCGACGGCGGGCCAGTAGAGTCCAACGAGCAAATCTGCGATGGTCGTCTTTCCAGAGCCGGACGTGCCGACAATGCCAACGCTCGTGCCCTTTTCAATTCGAAAGGAAAAGTCGTTGATAACTGCGTGGTCTTGTCCCTCGTAGCAAAACGTCAGATTCGTGAGCGCGACAGCTTGCCTGAACGAGAGCGGCGTGGGGTTCGAATTCTCCTCACGCTCGGCCATATCACCGGCTTCAAAGTCGCCGAGTACTTGATCGATCACGTGTCGGTTGGTTCGATACCCCGCCGCCGCGGCCAAGATGCCTTGGAGCGCGGGCACCATACGAAAGCCACCAAACAGAAACATGCTGATCGTTGGCAACACGTCGCCCAGCGACTGTCCACGCCCAGACATCGTACCGATCACCAGTACGACGGCTGAGAGCGCAAACGACTCGATTGCATAGCGTGGAATGGTGGGCAGACTACCGATCACCGCGATCGCACGTCCATATCGAAGTGACGGTGCTTCGAAGCGATCGAGGACGTTCAATTCACGTTGCAGCACCTTGATCTCTTTAATTCCCGCGAACGCCTCGCTCGCAATACGCGAGCGTTCGGTATTACTGTCGCTCCGAACTTTCCCAGCGCGCTCAACGCGAATTCGAACAAACCTGTACGTCAGCAAGAAGGCGACCGAGAGACAAGAAATCACCACTATGGCTGCGAATGGTTCAGTAAGTAACAGCGTTCCACTCACGACCACAATCACGATTGAATACGCCAACATGTTAAGCCATGGCAACACAACACCCGAAGATAAGATCCCACTCTCGTTCAATACATTTTTGTACAACGAGGCCGAGTGTTGCGCGGTATGAAACGCGTACGGACGCGCGAGGTAACCACGTAGCAACTGACTCGAAATATGGTGATTGACATTGGAGGCAAATGTCAGTGACCGATGTGTTGCTAAGGCCGCAATCGCGTTGCCTAGCAGCATTGCGAGCACCACAACAAATGCAACCGCGATTGTAAACGTTCTCGCCGAGTGGAACTCACCTACCGCGCACATCAATGACAGCACCTTTGACTGCTCAATCATCGCGGGCTTCGCGGCGATCTGCAGAAACGGTGCAACACTGGCCACACCCACAAACTCTAAAGCGCCACGCAGACACATGAGCGTAACCAAACCAAGCAGCTCCGCCCGCTGCGCCGGAAGCAACGTCAGAAGCCGGCGTGCCCGCAGCATCGTGTGACGTTCGCCATTCTTTGGTTGTGAATCTGCCTGACGCTCCGACTGCGTCTCCCGCCGCCTTTTCATTGATTTCGCTTCCCGCATACGCCGCAGCGTTCGTAGTTAGTGTGTGACGTCCGCGCCTTTCCATGCTCCGAAGCAGGCCACATATGCCCACGTGCGCGGAAGAAGGGCACGAAGGACGTCGTCGACCGTTTTCAGGATCGCGTGGTGCGGGCGGACTGGCCCTCGGGTTCCGACGAATCCAAACTCCTCGTGCGTTACCCGCTCGAAGCCGGACAACAGCAGCACCAGCTCAGGAAGCGCTAAGTGTCTCCATCCCACGTTTCCACGTTTCGCAACATATCGAAGAGATCGATGTAACGGGCTTCCGACAAGATTTTCAGCACCGAGAAACACACCGCCAGTGCGCAAGACGCGGCGAATCTCTGCGACGGCTACACTCTGATTCTCCAATGTGCGTGTGGATGAATCTACGTAAACTCGCTTGAGCCCGCCAATTACCGATTTGCAGCCGACAATGTCGAACGTATCGTTGTTGAACGCTATATTGAAAACGTCTACGCTACCGTACGAGATTTGATCAACAACACCGTACCGACGGTGCAATTCCTGCGCTCGCTCTGTTGGGCCATGCAGATCGGTGCAGTGCACCAAATAGCCGCGCAGTGCGTACCAGAGCGCGAGTCCTCCATCGCGTTCTCCAAGTAGAAGCACACGTGGGCGGTGCCCCTGCACATGTAGCAATTGCGCCTCCCAAAACGGTAGACACCGCCGCCATGTCATTACGTCCCACTGGATAACGTCGTGTATGGTCTCGTCGTCGAGTACGACGGCACTCGAATGCTGGGAGTGGACGAGCCTCGGGTCAGATATCGACATCGTCGCGAAGTCAGAAAGTTGAGGACAAAGAGCATGCCGAATCATCGACACTGCGAGCTGCCGCCGGTCGCGCAGATCTTGAGCCGCGGCTACGCAGAGCGAGCCTGTCCCACATGCGCGTCACGCTTTCAAGGACTGTCGCAGCCATGCACTACATGTGTTGTCTTCATTCCTCACATGCAGCCAGGCAAGCGGATACAATTGCCTCGCGGTAGAGTTCATCATGCGGCGCACATCTTGCTGCTGAGGCGCTAAAGAAATTAAGTATCGGGGAGGCTTTATTCTGGACGGTCGGCTTAACTGGAGTACGCTATGAGTGATCTCAATTCTTTGGCTGAAAGGGCTGACATTTCGTATTCGATGCGGAGCACCTTCCTTCCCTTCTCTCCGCCAGCGATCGGTCCAGAGGAGATCGACGAAGTCGTTGCCGCCTTGAAATCCGATTGGATAACGACGGGCCCTCGCACGCAGCAGTTCGCAGCCGCGTTCGCGGCTTCTACAGGAGCGCAAGCGGCGCTCCCGCTCAACTCCTGTACCGCAGGTCTGCACACGACGCTGTCGACACTTGGTATCGGCGCCGGTGACGAAGTCATTTCAACTCCGATGACGTTCGCCGCGTCCGTCAACGTCATCGAGCACGTGCGCGCGACCCCTGTGCTCGCCGATGTGGAAGCAGACACGCTCAACATCGACCCAGAGCAGGTTGAACGGAAGATCACGTCCAAAACGCGCGCGATCATCGCTGTTCACTATGCGGGACACCCCGCCGAACTGGATTCCCTACGCACGCTGGCGGACCGTCATCAACTGACGCTCATCGAAGATGCGGCACATGCCTTCCCCGCGAGTTATAAAGGCAAGATCATTGGCTCTGGAACCAACCCGACTGCATTCAGTTTCTATGCAACGAAGAATCTGACAACCGGTGAGGGTGGAATGCTGACGGGATCGGCTGAGTTCATCGAGAAGGCGCGCGTTGTTAGTCTTCACGGCATGGACAGAGATGCGTGGAAGCGATATGCGGTCGGCGGCAGCTGGCGGTACGACGTTGTGCTGCCCGGTTTCAAGTACAACATGACCGACATTCAAGCGGCAATGGGTCTGGTCCAGTTGCGTCGCATTGATGGTATGCAGTCGCGCCGCCGCCAAGTGGTGGATCTGTACCGCGCCGGCCTGGGTGATCTGGAAGCGATTCAGCTTCCCGCTGAACGTACGCATGTAGGGCATGCTTGGCATCTGTTCGTAATTCGCCTGCAGACCGAACTGCTTACAATCGGACGTGACGCTTTCATCGAGGCGATGAAGTCGCACAATATCGCGACGGCGGTGCACTACATTCCCGTCCACCTGCACTCGTATTATCGGGAGAAATATGGATTCTCGCCCGGCGCTTTTCCGGTAGCATTTAACGCTTACTCGCGCATGCTGAGTTTGCCCCTGCATCCACGCCTGACCGACGAGGATGTAGCCGATGTGGTCACGGCTGTCCGGCGGCTGGTTCGCGCGAATACGCGGTGAAATGTGCAAAGCGCGCGCTCGACCTGACTGCGAGCGCGCTCGGATCATTGATACTACTTCCACTCTTCGCTCTCATAGCGGTTGCCGTGAAGCGTGACGGTGGTCCCGTTTTCTACCGTCAAGTTCGCGTCGGTCGTCACGGTAGGCCTTTCCGTATTTGGAAGTTTCGAACGATGGTTGTCGATGCCGACCGCAGTGGCCCGTTGCTGACCGCAACCGGCGATCCTCGCGTGACGCGAACCGGACGTTGGTTGCGCAAACACAAGTGCGACGAACTTCCGCAGCTATTCAACGTGATTGCCGGCGACATGAGCCTAGTCGGCCCGCGGCCTGAAGTCGCGCGCTACGTCGCGATGTACACCCCCGACCAGCGCGCCGTGCTGCAACTTGTTCCCGGTATCACCGATCCAGCCTCCGTGCGCTACGCAGACGAATCGGCGATTCTTGCTGCCGCGAAGGATGCTGAACGCACATATGTGGAAGTGCTGATGGCCGAAAAAATACGACTGAATCTCGACTATGCTAAGCGCGCGACGCTCGCGACGGACCTTCGTGTCATATTGCAGACCGTCGGACTAATTGCCAACCGGTAACGAGCGTCTCAGCGGAGTCTACTCGCGGTTCTTTCCCGCTCCACTCGCGTCTCCATACGCATAATAGAGTTTCACGCCGTACGCAGGCAGTCGACCGTCGATGTCGTTCAAGACCGCTCCGAGCACGTTTGCATCGACTGCTTCAAGATGGCGCATGGCTTCGTCCGCTTCTTCAAAGCGAGTGACACCAGCGCGCGCCACCATCACAACGCCGTCTGCTGCGACACTCATGGCAATCGAGTCGGCGACGGCCAGCACCGGAGCAGAATCCAACACGATCACGTCGTACTCTTGCGACAGATCGTCGAGGAGCGCGCGAAATCGCAGGCTGCCCGCAGCGTCGAGCACTTTACTGCTGGAATCTCCCGCAGATAGCAATGAGAGCCCAGTCACGTCGGTGTCGCGAATCTCCGCCCTCCAATATGCACTGTCGAGCACGATTTGCTGCAGTCCTGGAGTGTTCTCGCGACCGAGAACAGACGCGACTCTGGGGCGAACCAGATCGCAATCTACCAGCATTACTCGGAGTCGCTGCTGCGCAAACGACACCGCAAGGTTGATACTGACCGAAGTCTTACCTTCCGCTTCACCCGGACTTGTGACCATCAGAATCTTTCCACGCCCAGGCCCGGCCGAAAACGACACGTTCGTTCGCAGCTGCCGAAATGCCTCGGCGCTGACCGATCGGACGTTCGTCGCCGCAGCGAGTGCAACACGCTGTCGACTTACCGAATCTGGCTTAGCGGACTTCCGCAAAAGTGCGAGCAACGTTCCGTTAGTTTCTTGCGCGATACGTGGGATAGTACCTAGAAGCGGTATACCCAACATGCGTTCTATGCTGCTGCGCGTCCTGAGCGTACGGTCGAGGGCTTCTCGCGTTGCCGCACCGACGGCGCCGAGCAGCAGGCCAAGTGCCGCTGAAAAAAGGACTACCCGCGTAGTGGGTACAGGGAGTATCACAGGATTGCTGGGCCAATCGAGTACCTCGACCTGCCCAACCTCCGCTGCCTCGGAGATCCTCGCGCGTTGATACTCGGTACGCAGCGTCGTCGCTTGCAGCCGAAGGGCGTCGGCGGACTGCGAAAGAAGCGTTTCATCTACTTGCGCGGACGGATTGCTTTGGAGTTCGGCCTGAACGGTCGTCACTTGCTGAGTTAACGTCGCCACACGAGCATCGAGCACTTCCACGTGCGCGTGAACAGCAGCGATGAGCCGTCTCTGCGCCTCTGCGACCAACGTATCCGCACGTTGCATCTCAGGACTACTGGTGGTGAACCCCTTCGCGAGTTGCGCGCGCGATTGCTCACGACCAATGAAATCTGCGTAAAGCGCAGAGAACGCCGGAGTTACGGCGAGCGGCATCGACGGCAACATACGCAGCGCGGTGGATTTGGCAGAGGCATCACCACCGTCGAGGCGCGCGCTCACGTTCGACGTCAGACGTTGCTCTCCAAGAAGCTCTTGTAGTTTGAGCTGAAGTTGATCCAGTTCCGTACGCTTACTGGCAAACCGTTCTTGCGAACTGTACGCCTGCTGGCTTCCTCGATACGAACCCTGCGCGCGTTCAGCTACCACTAGCTGCGCGTTCGTCTGCCGAAGTTGGTCTTCGATAAAGATTCGTCGCTTTGTTGCCTGCTGTTTCGCCGATTCCGCATCCGCCGCCACATAGGCGGATACCAGTTTCGAGAGCGCACCCTTCGCCATACTCGGACTCCCCGCCGTCAGGTGCACGTCAATCAGCGACGTTTTTTCCCGCACAGCGACCTGCAGCTGGCTACGTAACCGCTCGATGGCTTGCTCTCGAGGGAGCACGTTTACCGACCCTGCAACTAATGTCGCGGCCTCTCGTCCGATTGTCAGTGAAACACCGCCAACGGTTGCGGGCACACCGTACGGATGTGTTTTCGTAGTGTCTTCGGCACTTTGCCACCCGTTTTCATGGAAACGAAGGGACTCACCGAATTTTCGCCCGGATGGTCGTACGGACACTGCACTCAAAAACTCCTCTGGAATGTCTCGGAGTACCACCGTCGTACCAAGCGGTTGCGAATCAACGACCGCGCCGAGCACGGCACGGCTCCGCAGGATTTGAGTCTGTGAACCCATCACGAGTTCGGAGTTCGATGATCGACGCTCTGCTCCAGTAATCCCCGACGTGAGGTTGCTTCGCCCTTCGATGATTTGAACCGTTGCTTGCGACACATACAGCGCCTCCTGCTGGCTCGCCCAGAACAACGCGGCGGAGGCGCTTACGACGGCGCCGAAAGCCGACATCCACCAATGCCGACGAACTGCGCGAAGGAGAGGAAGCGCGTCGACGCTCATTGCCATGTCCGCCGCTCGGTCGCGCACCAAACGCCGATGGCGGCGCGGAGGTGCTCCTTCGCCGAGGTCGGCGTCGCGAGATTCGAGGGGTTTGGGATCAGCGGTAGACACGTCTTGGCACAAGTAGTTTGAAGTGGCGGATCGAGGGCTGCTCGGTCCGGAGTACCATAACTTTAAGCAATTCGAGGACCAGCAAGATCGACCTCTAAAAATCAGGCGCTGTTGCCACCATTTGAGTGGACAGCAGCATCCAGCGAATAATGCCGGATATCAACCCTAGACCCGAGCAGGTGCCGCGATAAGGCCTACCAGGCCGACTTTGTAGTTCGCATCGGTCGGAGCAAGCGATTGGCGTAGAGCGACGCCGAGCGAATCCGGCCGAGCCATCCGCGCCCGGTACTCTCAGCTTGTGAAGCAATCGATGGATCTGGTTGATCATTTTTCGTCGCGTCGTGTGCCGTGCGCCACGGACGAGCGACACCGTGTCCACTCGAGCCGGGGCGAATGGCCAAGCTCCATGCCGCTCGGCGCACCCGAATCGACGGGCAATCGATGCCTCCGGGAATGAGGACCGCAAGCAGATGCCGCCTTAACAATTCGGTAGCGACATGATCTGTCCAGTTAAAACCAATCCTCGGGGGCGCTAGCGCGAGTAGTACGTGCGGCGGCACCGAAAGACCAATAAGTCCCCTCGCGAGTTCCAACGTCCAAAAGCAAGCAGTGCTGGCGCGAACCGCTTTTGCGTTTCGGATGAATACATCCCAGTCAAAATCCGCGGATCGCGTGGTAATTGCGAGGTCTCGTACGGCCCGCCAGGCTCCGGTTCGCATCATGTGTGACCACGATAAGTGGATGCACGAATGCAACGCTAAGTGTTGCGAAGACGGCACATGTGCACCTTCGAGCAGGCCACTTAGTGGCACTGCATCGCGCCAAACATCGTTACTCGAAAACGAAAATGGATGACCAGGTGGAAACAGGTCCGTGTGAACCTCGAGATTCACGGCCATTCCTTTCCCATCATGTAACACCGGCAGGTGGTGAATTCCACCTGAAGCATAGACGACACTGCGATCAGCAGTAGGTACGACCCAGCCCGCGTTCAACAAGGCCTCGTACGCGCGCTCAGCCTTGGCTGCGGGTACCAATATGTCCAGATCAAGCATTGGACGCTCGACAAACGAACGGTGGTATACACTCGCGATCGCCGCGCCCTTCAAAAGGACGCACGCAATTCCCTCTCGCCGAAGCACCGCGACGCTCTCGCTCAAGCGTTGCTGCAGATACTGCATTCTGAATTCCATCACGACGGCCAAGCGCTGAATGCCGGCGGCCCCTTCTGGCGGCGGTGATGGAAGTGCGGAACCGATATGCCGCCATAGCGCGATGGCGGCCTTCTCGCGCTCAACCGTGTAGCACAGCGCGCGCCACGTATTGTCGCTTAGCGTCGGAACCGAGAGTGCGGTACCCGGCACCGCACTCTCGAACATCAGTTGGTGCTCCGGCGCGAGCCAAGCGAGCAGTGCCGGTCTAGTATTGCCCAAGCGTGCCTCGTTTCCGCGCGTCTCGAATTGCCGCATCGAGACAGATAACACCAACGGCGCAGAGGATGGTTGTCATGCCGAGAAGCACAACGACGTCGCGCCATACCGCCTGTAGTGACGCACCGTCGAGCCAGAGCCGTCGTATGGCTCGTAGTCCGTACGAAAGTGGAACAATGACGCTCAACTTGGAGATCCAGGTCGGGATGACAGTTGTAGGGAAATAGACACCTCCCAACAGACTGGAGCCGGCGAGTACAGCGCTAACCAGCGGTCCCGTGGTTCTAAACGTGACCACCATCGCTCCTGCGATCGCGCCAAACGCCATGTAGGCCAAGAGCACTATCGCGAACACTACGAGCCCGGGCACGAATCCTGACCAAGCGGGATGCACGCCCAGCAGAATACCAGCAAGACCAATGATGACGACTCGTAGCATCGCGAGCAGAAGGTTATACCCGGTGAGGCCGAGCAACGTGACCGCGAGGGGAGTGGGTGTCCCCATAAGCGTCTCGAGCGTACCCGAACCGATACCAGACGCGAGACTGGAGGGTAATGCCTGGACGACTGACGGAAGTACGGCAGCGACCATTGTGCCAACGAGCGCGAAGGCGAAATAGTCATGTCCTTCAGATCGAATAGACTCGGCCATGATCGGTTGCATGGCGCGCGTCACGAAGTACATAGGCACGACCGTGACGGCAATTCCGGCGATTGAGAACAGAAAACCCAAGCGATAACTCGACGCGGCCAGGAAGCTGCTCCGAACGAGCGCCAAAATCGCGCGCATCCAATGGCGCGTCAAAGCGTTGCCCCAGCGTGCCCAATACTTCCTTGAATAACACGTTCGATCAGATCGGCGAGAGAGTTGTCCACGCGCTCGAAGCGCGCGACGGGGACACGATACTCTTGAAGAATCGCAAAGATCGCCGCCGCGGCGTCTAGACCGTTTGGCAAGCGCACGCGAACGCAACACCAGTCGCGATCACATCCTTCAGCTCCAACTACTTCAA
Source organism: Acidimicrobiia bacterium (assembly GCA_038228615.1). Classification (GTDB taxonomy): domain Bacteria; phylum Actinomycetota; class Acidimicrobiia; order IMCC26256; family PALSA-610; genus F1-120-MAGs023. Next base: position 14,011 of record JBBRPC010000036.1, read on the forward strand.
ACGCCTTGCCCCTCGCGACCATAATCCGGAATGCCTCCGCGTGTGGCGTCGTCGTCCAGATGCCCATCACCGCATCACCAAAGCGATGCGCGAGACTGTCCGCGGTCCCCGTCGCGAGGACGGCACCGCGGTGCAGTACGGAGACGCGATCACACCAAGAGAACGCTTCTTCACCGTCATGAGTGGCGACGATGACAGCACAACCCATTTCTCGCACGATATTCGCGAGTACAAAGGTGCGAAGCGCCCGAGCAGAAACGGGATCAAGACTCCGCGTTGGCTCATCCAACAAGAGCACCTTCGGCTTGACGATGAGCGCGCGAGCAATCATGGCTCGTTGCCGTAGCCCTGATGAGAGACCGCCCACGGGCCGATCAGCATGATCGCTGAGCTCCACCATTGCCATGGCGTCCGCCACGTCCGTTTCCAAACGGTTGGCCCGAATGCCGTGCATCACTGCGAACAACCGCAGGTTCTCGCGCGTCGAGAGGCGCCAATTAATCGCCCGCTCATTCGCAAGCACGCATGCTACGAGTCTGCGCACCTGATCCGATTCGTGGACGACATCAAACCCGCCGATTGATGCTGTGCCGGAGTCTGGCAGCATGAGCGACGATAAAATCCGAAATAGTGTCGTTTTTCCGGCACCATTCAATCCTAGGATACCAAAGAGCTCGCCCCGACGCACGTATCCTGATACGCCAGCGAGCCCGGTCACGGTTGCCCGCGGAGCAAAGGGTGCCGTGAGAATATCCTTGACCGACGGTCGTAGCAGGAAGCGTTTCGTGATGTCGGAAAAGTGCACGTACTGTTCGGGCGTATTCACGCCGATAACAGAACGGTCGTCGATGTTCCGACGGGATGCTGCACCGATATCGCGAGCAGCCACATCCACGACGTCGGAAGTTCCCGTCATGCTGATTCGGTACTGCCGACGCCGTGCCACTTCAAAAACTTCATTGCCACATCATCGACGCGACCAAGATCTCGAGCTATAGCGGCGGAGTAGACCGGCACCTTGCTAACGAGGATCATTGCCCTATCGATTTGGGTTGCCGTCTCTGAGCCACCAAGCAAACTGCCCAACTTGCCCTGCCCAAGAACCACGAGGAGAGCGTCGCGATGTGAAAGCCGCGTACGTGCGACTGGCGCATCGGCATCGGCGGCAGCGGTCGATAACACGTAAATCGCATCGAGCTCGCGCGGACGCTCATCTTCGTCCACAGTCTCCGACTCCAGCACGAACTTCCCGTCGATGGCCACGCTCGACATCCAACCGGCAGCGCGGGAGCGAGCTCGCACATCTGGTTGCACGCGAATGTTCCGAATTCCGGGCGTTACCGTCGGCTGCGCATCCAACCAGACTCGCAGCGCGTCATCAGCGAACGTCGTCGCGCCTTGGTTTACGAGAGCGAGTGCAAGCGTCGATTTGCCCGTTCCCTTGGGCGCCACAAAGGCGATGACGCGCTCCGCGATCGACACGGCGCTCGCATGCAAGCACAATTGGCCGCGGATATGCATCGCCAGCGGTAAGAGCCGACCGAGCACGTCAAGTCGTACGGAATCATTGCTAACGTCGGGAACGAGATCGGCGATGATCTGGCTTCCGTCCGCACTAACAGCGTATCGCCCAGTGCATTCATGCTCAAATCGATAACCATCGGCGAGCGCATATAGTCGCACGAGACACGGCGGTGTCGGATCACCACCGATTCTCAGTTCCGTTGGATGGTGAGTGGGAACTGCACCAGCCAGGATGCGCACAACTTCCCCGTGCTCGCCAAAGGCGGCCCGCAATCCGGTGAGATACAACCTGGATTCGATTCGAAAACCCAGAGCGGAATAGTTCGGCATGCGACGAGAGGCGCACCGGGAGACTGCAGTAGCACAGCCTCCCGGCGGTCTGCCTAGCTGTTGATGCAGATGGCGCCGCTAGGCACCGCGCGGCAACCGGCGTTGCCGTCGCTTGTCGCGCCGAAGAAATCCGTAGCGACGCTTCCGCCACCGAGCGTCAGCTCGCGCAGCGTGCCGAAACGCTCAAGCTTTGGTGCTTTATACATCCTACCCCCGTGAGGCATGGAGGAGTCGGGAATCGCCCGACGCGAACGTAACCAGAGCGGTCACGAAAACTCGCAACTAACACTACACACGCGAAGCAAAGAAACCATTAAATGTTGACACTTGCCGCGGCAACACGGCTAACGGGTACTACAGTCTCCAGAAGTCCAGCTCGTGTCGGCTTGTCGAGCATAAACTGACGCAGCCACGATTCCGTCACTGCCGAACGAAATAGCTGCTCCGCAACAAGCAGCGGAGCACTGCCTCTCTCGGTAGCATCAATTGCTTTGCGGAGCAGCTCAGGCTCGATCAGTCCCAGCTCCGCAAGTATCGGTTCGTAAAAGAGTGTTCGCAGCATTGGAATGGCTTGGCGAACCGAGCTGCGCAATCGACTGGCCAGCGTGCCGGTCTTATGTGGTCGGCGCATGAGCGCCGACGCCGGAAGCAAGGGCTGCATGGCGTCGCGCAAAAGCCGCTTTGTTTCTCCGCCATCAAAACGTTCAGCACGATTGCCGGCTGCCAGGAAGCGTACGACTCGCTGATCCAGAAACGGGGCTCTGCCTTCGACTCCCTCGGCAAGAGAATTCGCCGACATCGTCGCATGCAGCCGCGAAAAGCCTGGATTGGTGAGATACCAACGCAACTCAGCCGCGCACGCGCCCTCGTTCGCGAAATCAGGGCCAGAGCTGCGAGCGAGATCGAAAAGGCCTAGCTCCCGGGTCGTAGTTGTCTCCATCCACTTTGGCACGGTGCGTTCGAATGGCGCAATTAGTGGTCGCCCTCGCAATCGCTCCAGAATCGATCGGATAGCCGCGGGAATAGTGGGCTCGACCGCATACTTCCAGAAAGTCCGTGCACGTTCCTGATCGACATCGAGCGCATTCCACTGGCGCGATAGTGCCCACCACTGTCCGCGTCGTAGCATGTCGCTCAGAAACCAGGGACCGCACTGAAAGATGAAATCGCCGCCATGACCATTCAGCGCGATTCGGGCATCGACAGTTCGCGACTCTCGTGCGAGCGCGGCGAGAACGTCGCCGTAAAGGTGCATGAACGGTTCACCACGGTGATCGACGGCGGAGATTGCAATCGATGGTACGGCACTGCCGTCGACCCAATTGACGCGATGGCCGAGATGGGCAGCGATAGTCGAGATCATTTCGTCTTCGCGTGCCGAGTCGCCTTCTGGAAACGACATGGATACAACGCGGAGGTCAGCAGGTGCATCACTTCCCGCGGCAATGCCGCCGACCGCCACAATTGCAGGAGAATCAAACCCACCGCTCATCCACGACGCCGTCGGACCATCGTTGGAACACCGTTCACGCACTGCACGACCGAGTAAATCTCGAAGTTGCGAGGCGGCTTCGTCACGCGACCTTGGAGCTCGCCCCTCCGTGCTTTCCAGCGAAAACCAGTTTGTACAGCGCGGCGTGTTCGAATGATCAAGCGTCAGTGTCGTACCCGCCCTTACCTGCCGGATGGCGCGAAACGCTGTTCCGTCTCCTCCTGAAAACAGCAAACCTGCAGCGTCGACCGCAATCATTTTGTGATCAAGATCGTTACTGCATCCGGGGTAGGCGCGCAGCGAATTGATGCTTGACGCGACAGCAACGCCCCCGTCGATGCTCGCCCAGAACACGGGTCGAGAACCGGTAGAATCTCGTGACGCGACGAGCCGACGACGTCGACGATCCCAAACCGCGAAGGCAAAATCCCCTTCGAGTTCCTCTGCTAAGCGCTCACCAAATGCCTGATACGCGGCGAGAAGCAACTGACTTGGTGTCTGCCCTTTGGATCGCACGCCCGCGGTGGACAGCTTTCTCCTTAACTCATCGCGGTAGTAGAGGCGCGCGTCGGCCACGACCACAGCGTCGGCATCCTGCACGACGAGAACGGGGCCAGCAAAATCTGAGGTGAACTCCCAATCGTTGCGCTGCACGCCCATTGTGACGGCGCCATCTCGCCAGCACTCCGAACGATCCGCTCCACGCTCGGACATGGCGTCGAGCATTCTTGATGCTACAGCGTTCGAAACCGGTTCTCCGTCGTGCTGTACAATCGCGAAGAAACCACTCATCGTCTTGCCAAGCGCTTTGTCACGAGGGATTCCCGGTCGCAAGGCGTGAGAACTTCTCCGTCACGACCGTATTATCGCTGACGACAGTTCCACACACCTCAACCCACGCATGAGCCTCCAGCACCGCATCGACATGTTTCACGCCGATGCAGATGCGACTCCCGACCACATGGTGTTCGACGAGGAGGTGGTGCAGTGCGATTGATCGAGCGAGACACGCGCCGCGCCACAACGGCACACTCTGCGAGCGCCTCACAGCGCGTGCCCAACGATACGCCTGTTGCCGCTGGAGTCGAATGCTGACGGCTGGCATTTCGGATGCACTCGATACGCTCTCGCCATTCAGTTGGACCAGCGATCCCGTGGGCGCATCGCGCACTTCCTTCAGCGCGCGTCGCATCATGGCACCTGCGCGTAGGACATCTGTCAGCGCACGCGGATGTGCAAACATGCGCCACAGCATCATAGCGGGGCGGAGTGAAGCGATCATCGCTCGTCAGCGTTAGTCGCTAAGCCACTCGCAACTAACGCGTCCACCACTGCCTGCAGATCGGCGGCGATCACCGCCGGCGACATCTCCGGATACGAGCGGCAAAGCGTGTCACAAACCTCGGAGAGGGTGGCACTAACCGGGGCGAGCAACGCCCAAATCTCCGCACCTACCGCGTTCAAGCCAAAATAAGTTTCGGTCTGCGGGTCGAATAGCACCGCTCCATCCTCGAGCAGTCGAACGATGATTCCACTCGCCGCCGTAGGAGGCGTCGCGCTCAGATCCGGTCCGGTTGAGGCACTCACAGGGCAAGTCTCGATACTCGGTCGCCGACGTCGGCGTACGTATCGACCCTCGCGCGATCCGCGCCACGCGCCGCGCCGCGCCCACTTCGCGTACCGGGACGCGCGGGTTCGACCGCGACCTGCAACGGGATTTCCGTGTCGCGAATCCTCGGAGTGTACTCAGGAACCAGCGACTTAAGCAGGCGAATCATGGCCACCGAGTCATCCAGTTCAGCGGCCGCCGCAAGCCGATACAAACCTTCCTGCAGCTGCGCACCTTCAACGCCATCACTCTTCAGGATTCGAATCTGCTCGACCGTAGTAGGGGTTCCCGATTCCATCAACGACATCAGATCTTCGTTCAGCTTTTCGCCTTCGCGAAGACCGGTGAATGTGATGGCGACGTCTCGGTACGGTATCTTCCCCGACATACGAATCAGTTGCTCGGCGAGCTCAACGATCCGTACTGGCTCACCCATGTCCAGCATCGTGATCCGATCGCTGGCTTCAGGAAGTGCCGCAGCCTGCAGCACCAATTCCACCGCTTCGGGAATCGTCATGAAGAACCGACGCACGTCAGGATCGGTAACGGTGAGTGGACCACCGTCCGCGAGCTGTCGCTGGAATAGCGGGATAACGCTTCCAGCAGAGCCCAGCACATTGCCAAAGCGCACCGCGCGGAAATCCGTACCCTGTCCGCGCACCGCTGGATGCCCCAGGACAATCAGTTCCGCGAGTCGTTTCGTCGTCCCCATGACGCTTGACGGATTTACTGCTTTGTCGGTGGAGATCAGGACGAATTTCCGCGCGCCGTTTCGAACCGCTGCCGTTGCGACATTCAACGTTCCCAGCACGTTGTTGCGGATGGCTTCTCCCGGATGGTGTTCCATCATCGGTACGTGCTTATACGCTGCCGCGTGAAAAACAACGTCTGGGCGGTAGTCGCGGAAGATGCGTGATAAACGCGCAGTGTCGACGATGTCTCCGATAACAGGGACGACCGTCAACGCTGGAAACTGCTTCGCGAGTTCGTGCTGCATGAAATACAGCGGCGATTCCGCTTGCTCGACCAAAATGAGCCGCTTCGGTCCGAATCCGGCGACCTGTCGCACCAACTCGGAGCCAATCGAGCCTGCAGCGCCAGTGACTAACACTGTCGTCGAAGACAAGTCGCGTTCGACGATGTCCAGCGCCAATTGAACCGGACGTCGTCCGAGCAAGTCGTCGAGCAGTATGTCGCGGACATCGTCGGCCCGCGCCCGACCTTCCAGCAACTCGCGCATGGTGGGCATCGACTTGAACTCAATACCGCTCTGTTCGCAGGCGGCAACGACGCCTCGCATTTGCAGACCGCTTGCTTGTGAAAGCGCAATCACGATTAGCTTCGCCTTCGCTTTCAAAGCCAACCGCGGCAACTGGCCGATGGAACCAACAAGCGGAACACCGTGAATTGCGAGCCGGTTTCGGTTTGGCTCGATCGACACCAAACCAACTGGCAACAAGTCTGAATCCGCGTCATGCTGGCATTGACGAATGAAGCGCTCTGCGGCGTCATCGGCACCAATCACCAATACGCGTCGGCGGGAACCGCTGGAAGCCGCCGTTCGGTGTTCATGATTCACACGCGGGAGCAGCCGAATTCCGCCGGAAACGAGAAAAAACAAACCAGGCTCTATAATCAAAAACGATCGCGGAAGACCGTGCATCGCTTCAGCCAGCACGAGTAGCGCCATACCAGCCGCAGTACCGAGAAGCGTCGCCTGTGCCAGCTCGATCGAATCCCTCATCCCGAAATGGCGCCAAGATCCGCGAAACACACCAAGCAACCACAGTGCGAGCAGCCTCCCAACGAGCATCGAAGGCAGCAAGAACCTCAGCCGTCGAACCTCCTCGATCGGCACGGCGAGATCGAATCTCAATGCCAACGCGGACACCACCGAAATTGCGGCAGCGCAAGCGTGCACGGTCACGACGAAGACCAACCTGTATCTCTGCGCGAGACGAAGCAGCGTGTGGAACATTTGGCCTTACTTAAAAAGAGTAATGCATACCTGCATGCAGTCGCTGAATCGAAGGGCGTTCAAGGCCAGCCGTCGCCATTACACGGTTGAGGTAGCTGCATGATACGTGCCGTCCATCACTAAAATGACTGCCCCTTGTCTCTCTAGCACGAGAGGCGATCTCGCTCCTCAACTTTCGCGCGGATAACTGGAAGACTTTGATAAATTCGCCGTTGGAAAGTTAAATAGTTCCGGATATCTCAATTCCGCGATGGTACGCAATGGGTTTCTAATGCCGACACGCAGACCCGGCCTCCGACTGACGCCGCTTGTAAACTCTTTAAAAACAAGCACATACATCAAGACGGCGTTCAACCGCTCCCGTCTCTTCGACACCGCTATCGAGGACGCAGCAAATCAGGAAGCTCGCGACCGAGTGAGCGAGCCGTTGCTTCTCTCTTTCCTGCAATCGAGTCACCCGAAAGCCCCGAACCGAATGGATTCAGTGCCTCGACGGCGCAGCGTGCGGCTCACGGACCACACGGTGCTGCGTGAACGCAACGGAGGTAAGGAGTAGCGATGAAGAGCGGTATGTTGGCGTCGCCGTCCGTTTCAGCGTACGCATCAGAAGTATCAAGGCGAACCTATAACCGCGGCTTCACCAGCACTCTCGCGAAATCGACATCCGATTCTTACCCATTCTCATGCTGTACCTGCACCGGACCGCGAAATACCTGCGCCCCATACCGCCGCAAATACAGCCCCAAGCTCCACAATGTCAGCGCCACCGCCCCGGTCATGCTCAAAACCCCCACCACCCCATTGAACTCAGCGAACGCGTGCCATGTCGGTTGCTCCA
>JBBRPC010000037.1:0-21658 GCA_038228615.1 Acidimicrobiia bacterium
CGATGCGATTGTCGTGGCGAGTGGCGATGGGATTTTTGCTGACGCTGTCAGTCGCCTGGCCGCGCTTGACATCGAGGTCACCGTGGTATCGAGGGCAGACGCATTGTCGAAACGACTTCGGCTGGCCGCGAACCGGGTCTTGACGTTGCAATGGCCGGTCTCTTATGAGGAGGCAGCGTGAAACCTGGCAGTGCCTCCGAGACGACGCATATCGGGATACCAGAGATCGCTGAGGCCGCTGGTGTAGGTCGCAACGCAGTGAGTAACTGGCGGAAGCGCTATGGCGACTTTCCAGAGCCGACAATTGAGACGCCCTCCGGGGTGCTGTTTGACCTCACAGAGGTCGAACGCTGGTTGATCGAAAAGGGGAAGATTTCGCAGCGGATACCACTCGCGATGTTTCTTTGGCGTTCGCTGGACGCGCTGAGAGGCGATCTCGACGCTCGGGATGTTGGCGAACTTGTGAATGCAGCGTTGGTGTACCTCGAAGTTTGCGCTCGAGCGAAACGGCGCGAGGGACGGGCGCTTGCGCCCGGAGATTCATGGCGGGAAGTCCGCGAATGCGAACCGCGTGAAGGGCTAGAGCATCTTCGTGCGGCTGCGGCGAGGGTCGAAGGTGATCACCCTCAGCTGGAGGGTCTCATCGCTGATGGCCTTAGGTTCAAACGTGAACCAAACCCAACGTTGATTATGGAAACGATCTCGCTGCTGGATCTAGCGACAGACGACGAGGTGACCCGAGTCGAGATGTTTGAAGAAGCGCGCGATCGTCTACATGCCACAGCACGTTTCGCAGGTGAATTTGCGACGCCATCTTCGCTCGAATTGTTGTTCGCTCGACTAGTCGCAGGTGCGTCAACGATCTTCGACCCAGCGTGTGGCGAAGGTGGATCTTTGCTCTTGGCGTCGGTCATTGATGGCCGCACCCATGAAGCGCCGACTCTATTCGGGAATGAGGTCAATCCCGAGGCGTGGCGAATCGCGAGAACACGTTTTTTTCTGTATGGCATCGACGCTGAAATCAGCCATGCGAATAGCCTCAAAACTCAGCGATTTCATTCGGGAGTTGATGCGGTCATCCTCGATCCGCCCTACGCGCTGCGTGACTGGGGTGATGCGGATGATTACGTGAACGATCGATGGGAGTTCGGTACACCGCCGCCGCGTTCCGCGGACTTTGCATGGTTACAACTTGCGATCGAACCTTTGAACGACACTGGGAGAGCCTTCGTGCTGCTTCCAACCACAACGCTTTCGAGGCCGGGACGCGAACAGCAAATCCGTGCGCGCTTGATTGATAGCGGGGCGGTAGAGGCGATTGTGTTGCTACCAGCGCGGTTGCGGCGCGACATCTCACTGCCCCTTGCTCTGTGGTGCCTACGAAAGCCGTGCGCGGTATCCGAAAGCCCTGACCTACTGCTCGTTGATGCGTCGAGAGTCGGAACCGCAAGTCGCTCGACAATCTCGCTCGACGAACAAGAAGTTGAAGCGATAGCCACGATCGTCAATGGATGGGCAAACCGCCGCGAGACCGTCTCAACCGTTGGGGCAATCTCAACCGTTGTTGTTGGCCGTGAGAATCTCGTCGAAGCGAATCTCGATCCAACCCGCTATCAGGTTGCGATAAAGCCGGACGCGGACGAGCTGCAAGCTCAGGTTCTTTCCGCTCGCCAACGTGTCACAGAAGCCCGCGCTCGGGCAGAAGACGCCATGGCACGGGTACTCGTCGATATGGAAGTGAAGTGATGACCGACCACCTGGCTATTGGGCAGTTTGCCAATGTGTTGCGCGGCACCGTGCCTGCGAATATCTCTGAGATCCCAACTGTCGATCGCTTTTTCGGGATTGCGGAAATTTCTAGCGGCGGTGTCCTGAAACGGTCACCGGCATCCGAAACGGACCTCGCACACGTCATCAGACTCCAGGAGAATGATGTGGTGGTCGCTCTGCTTGGGCGTGTCGGGGATGTAGCGATCGTAAACGCAGAAGCGGAAGGCGCAGTGCTTGGCCGAGAGTGCGCAGCTATTCGCCTCAGGGAGGGCGAAACGCGGGTGTGCGCTGAATGGCTAATTGTCGTGATGCGATCAACACAGTTTCGAGGTGCGGCGGGGGTCGCCGTTGGCGGCGTCACGATGCCCCGTTTGTCGGTGAAAGCGCTTACCGAATTGACGATTCCCATTCCTTCGCTCCAGACTCAACACGCGATCGCGCACCGTGTTCGTTCGATAGGCGCTGCATTGGATGCGCACCGAGAGCTCGTGGAGGCATTGGGCAATCTGCGCGACACCGAAATCGACCTGGCTGTAGCAAACCCACAATCAGTGGAAACCCCGCAGCCAACGATCCGCAAGATTGCAACAGCTGCGCCACCGAAAAAGGGACCGAGACGTGGGTAAGCGACATCACCCAAAAGGCGTCGGGAAAACAGCAAAGGAAAACCATGATCACCGGTGAACTCAAGTCGAAGATCGACGCAGTATGGAACGACTTCTGGTCCGGCGGCATCTCGAACCCATTGGAGGTGATGGAGCAGCTCACGCTCCTACTGTTCGTCAAGGGCCTCGACGAGACCCAGACCCGTGCAGAACGTAAGGCGAACCGTACGGGTGAACCTGTCGAAGACGTGATCTTCCCCGACGGTGTCTTCACACCCGAAGGCAAAACCACGGGCCGTCCCTTCGCCGACTTGCGATGGGATCGGCTCAAGAACCTGCCCGCCAAAGAAATGTTCAACGTGGTCGAGCAGTACGTCTTCCCGTTCCTTCAGGAACGCAGTGCCGCCACCACCCACGGCAAACACATGAAGGGCGCGCGCTTCACGATCCCCACACCTGCGTTGTTGCAGAAGGCGGTCGACGGTCTCGACGCGATTCCGATGGAAGACCGCGATACCAAAGGCGATGTCTACGAGTACATGCTCGCAAAGATCGCGACCGCGGGCCAGAACGGCCAGTTCCGCACACCACGCCACATCATCCAGCTCATGGTCGAGATGACAGCACCGACGCCAGGCGACATCATCTGCGACCCGGCGAGCGGCACGTGCGGCTTCTTGGTCGCCGCGGGTGAATACCTGCGTGAACATCAGGCCGGGATGCTCACCAACCCAGCCCAGGCGAAACATTTCCACAACTCCATGTTCCATGGCTACGACTTCGACAACCAGATGCTGCGCATCGGCTCAATGAACATGCAGCTTCACGGCGTGCAGAACCCCGCGATCACCTACCGCGACTCCCTCGCCCAAGACCACGCGGGCGACATCGAGGCCTACACGCTGGTGCTTGCCAACCCACCCTTCGCAGGCTCGCTCGACTACGAAAGTACGGCCAAGGATCTTCTCCAAGTGGTGAAAACCAAAAAGACCGAACTGTTGTTTCTTGCGTTGTTCCTGCGGCTCTTGAAACCGGGTGGGCGTGCCGCGGTGATTGTGCCCGACGGCGTGTTGTTCGGCTCCACGAACGCGCACAAAGAACTGCGGCGCATGCTTGTGGAAGATCAGAAACTCGACGGCATTGTCTCGTTACCATCGGGAGTTTTCAAACCGTATGCGGGAGTGTCGACCGCGATCCTGTTGTTCACCAAGACCAACTCAGGCGGCACCGATCATGTGTGGTTCTACGACCTGAGAGCCGACGGCCGCAGCCTCGACGACAAACGCACACCATTGCTCACCGAAGACAAACTCGGTGCCACCGCGACGCTCGCCGATGACGAACACATCAAGAACAACTTGCCCGACGCCCTCGCACGATGGCGCGCGCGTGACGGTGCCGAACGCGATCGAGCGCGCACCGATCAATCATTCTGCGTACCGAAAGCCGACATCGCTGCGAACGCCTACGACCTCAGTATCAACCGTTACAAAGAAATCGTCTACGAAGAAATCGTGTACGAAAAACCCGCCGTGATCCTCGATGAACTCGCCGCGCTGGAGGAGGAAATCCAAAAAGGCATCGACGAACTAAAAGCGATGCTGCGATGAAGCAGTGGCCCCAGGTGAGACTCGGCGAGGTGTGCGAGTTCAGGTACGGTAAGTCTCTTCCGAAACCGTCGCGATCCGGGACGGGCTTTCGGGTGTTCGGCTCGAACGGAGAGGTTGGTCAACACCATTCGGCGCTAACCGATGGCACGACAATAATTGTTGGCCGTAAAGGCTCCTTCGGTGAAGTCGCGTACTCATCTGACCCATGTTGGCCGATCGACACGACTTACTACGTCGATCGATCGGCGACCAAGGCAGATCTACGGTGGCTCTATTACCGGATGAAGGCGATGCCGCTCACCCAATTGAATCGTGCTGCTGCTATTCCGGGGTTGAACCGCGAAGACGCCTACGCGCAGCGGTTGCTTCTGCCGCCGATTGAGGAGCAGCGGCGGATTGCGGCGGTGTTGGATGCGGCTGACGCGCTTCGAGCCAAACGTCGCCAGGCCCTCGCCAAACTCGACACGCTCACCCAAGCCATCTTCATCGATATGTTCGGTGACCCGGCCGCGAAAACTCTCGGGTGGCAACTCGCGCGAGTCGGCGACATCGCATCCAAGATAGGGAGTGGGGCCACGCCACGAGGTGGTACCGCTGTCTATCAAGACAGCGGGGTGACACTGATTCGCAGCATGAACGTGTACGACCGCCGCTTCGAGCGCGCCGGATTGGCGTTCATCGACCAAGATCAAGCGGCGCTCCTAGACGGTGTCACTGTCGAACCCCTCGACGTCCTCCTGAATATCACGGGTGCTTCAGTCGCTCGAGTGTGTTTGGCGCCCGCTGACCTTCTCCCCGCCAGGGTGAATCAGCACGTCGCCATCATTCGACCAATGCCAACAATCATGCATCCCACCTTTCTTATGGAGCTCCTGACCTCGGCCTCGATGAAGCTGCTGCTGCTTCGAGGCGCTGGCAGAGGAGCGACACGAGAGGCGATAACTAAGCGGGATATCCAGGATCTGGAAGTCATGTGTCCGCCGCTCAAGGATCAAACCGAGTTCGCACACCGATGCCGCGAATCTGCGACAACTCTCAGCATGTCCACCGATAGTGCCGTCCTAATGGACGATCTCTTTGCTTCCCTCCAGCAACGTGCGTTTCGGGGTGAACTGTGAGCGAGTCGCAGTTTGCGTTTCTTGAGGACGAGTTTGTTGATCAGTTTGTGATGGCGGAGTGGGCGGAGCGACATGCGTTGACTGATCCTGGCCCGGCTGTTATTTATGCGCGTAAGGCGTTGGAGTCGGGTGTGGAGTGGATGTATCGCTTCGACCGGTCGTTGCCGCAGCCGTATGAGCAGCAACTCAACGCCTATTTGAATGAACCGGCGTTTAAGGCGTTGGCTGACGGTCGGGTGTTCACTGTCGCGAAACGGATTCAGCGTGCTGGCAACAAGGCGGTGCATGAGTCGAAGGCGCCAACGAAGTTGGAGGCGATTGAGGTTGTCTCGGCGTTGTTCCAGTTTTGTTTCTGGCTTGCGTTCACGTATGGCCGCGATGTCAAGCCCGATCCGTTGTTGCGATTCGATCCGGTCAAGCTCACCGCGGCGCGTGTGGCCGCGGAGCAGGCTTCGCTGGCTGAACGCCAGACGCTCGAAGCTGCGTTGGCGCAGCAAGTGGAAGATACTGAGTTGGCGCGCCGACGCGCCGCGGAACTTGTGCACACCGTCGAGCAGCTTGAAGCGGAACGCGTGGCGCTGATCGCTGAGGTCGCAGCGGCGAAGAAGCTTGCTGAATCGGTGCCGTTGGAGGCGCACGATTGGTCGGAATTCGAGACTCGCAAGTTCAAGATCGATGCGTTGCTCGCAGAGGCGGGATGGTGGTTGCGCGATGCGCGCGACCGCGAGTATCCGGTGAAGGGCATGCCCTCGATCTCGGGAGACGGAGCTGTCGACTACGTGTTGTGGGGCGACGATGGTTTGCCGCTGGCGCTGGTCGAAGCTAAGAAGTCGATGGTTTCGCCCCAAACCGGTCAGCAGCAGGCGAAGCTCTACGCCGATTGTTTGGAGCAGATGACGGGGCAGCGGCCCGTCATTTTCTTTTCGAACGGTTATGAGCACCAGTTATGGGATGACACGCGGTATCCGCCGCGGGCGGTGCAAGGTTTCTTGACCCGCGACGAACTCGCGTTGATGATCCAGCGTCGGGCGTCGAAGATCTCGTTGGCATCGCTCGACATCAATAAGGCGATTGTGGAGCGTCCGTATCAGGAGCGCGCGATTCGCGCGATTGCCGAGCACTTCGAACAAGATAGGCAACGCAAGGCGCTTGTGGTGATGGCAACGGGTGCGGGCAAGACCCGCACGGTGATCGCGTTGACCGATCTGTTGATGCGCGCCAACGTTGTGAAGCGTGTGTTGTTTTTGGCTGACCGAACTGCGCTTGTGAACCAGACCGTCAACGCGTTCAAGGTGCATCTGCCCGACGCTGTTCCTGTGAACCTTGTGACCGAGGGCGACAAAGACGGCCGGGTCTACGTGTCGACGTATCAGACGATGGTCGGCAAGATCGACGAGTATCGCAGTGACGGGACGCGCCGTTTTGGTGTGGGATATTTCGATCTTGTTGTGATCGACGAAGCGCACCGTTCGGTGTATCGGAAGTATCGAGGCATCTTCGAATATTTCGATTCGCTGCTCGTGGGTCTGACCGCGACTCCTAAAGACGAAGTCGACAAGAACACTTACGATTTGTTCGATCTTGAAACTGGTGTGCCGACAGATGCCTATTCGCTTGATGAAGCGATCAACGACGGTTACCTCGTGCCGCCGCGCAGCGTGTCGGTACCGTTGAAGTTCGTACGTGAGGGCATCCGTTACGCAGATCTGACCGACGACGAGAAAGACGAGTGGGACGAAAAAGATTGGGGCGAAGACGAAGACGGCAACCCGCTCGATCCACCCGACGAAGTCGACGCAGCCGCACTCAACAAGTTCTTGTTCAACAAAGACACCGTCGACAAGGTGCTCGAACATCTGATGACGCAGGGCATCACGGTGGCGGGGGGCGATCGTTTGGGCAAGACGATCATGTTCGCCAAGAATCAGCTCCACGCCGATTTCATTTACGAACGGTTCGTCGCGAACTACCCACACCTCGATAACGGCAACTTCGCCCGCGTGATTACTCACAACGTGAAGTACGCCCAGAGCCTCATCGACGACTTCTCTAACAAGGACAAGTCACCACACATCGCTATCTCGGTCGACATGCTCGACACCGGGATAGACGTCCCCGAGTGCGTGAACCTCGTGTTTTTCAAACTCGTACGGTCGAAGACGAAGTTCTGGCAGATGATCGGCCGAGGTACACGGCTGTGTGCCGATTTGTTCGGGCCTGGCGACGATAAGCGTGAGTTCATGGTCTTCGACTTCTGTCAGAACCTCGAATACTTCAGTCAGCCAATGGTTCCCGCCGAAGGATCCGGCACCGCACCGTTGACCGAACAGATCTTCAAGGCGCGCCTCGAACTTGTGCAGACCTTCGACGCGATCCACGCGCACGGCGATGAACGCTCCGAGGTCGCTGGAGTGTTGTGTGCTGCGATCGTGTCGATGAACGAAAACAACTTCTTAGTGCGGCCGCACCTGGAGTTGGTCGAGAAGTTCCGCGAAGGAAGGGCGTGGGAGACCTTGTCGGTCGGTGACCTCGCGGCGCTGGCTGACCGAGTGGCGAAGCTGCCTGCCCAACTCGACCCCGAACCCGAAGACGCCAAACGTTTCGACGTGCTGCTACTCAACGCTCAGCTTGGCGTGCTGCGCAACGAACCCTTCGAACGTGAGCGCCGCAAGGTGATCGCGATCGCTGGCGCGCTCGAAGACCTGCTCGCGATCCCGGTGATTGCCGAACAACTCGAAATGATCCAAGACATCCAAGCTGACGAGTGGTGGGTGAACGTCAGCTACCCGATGCTCGAACAGGTACGCAAGAAACTGCGACTACTGGTGCCGCTTATCGAACGTTCGAAAAAGAGCGTGATCTATTCGGATTTCGGTGACGAGATCGGCGATGGGAGTGTTGTGGACTTGCCGGGGACTGGTGGCGCGGTCGGAAGCACCGAGTTCAACCAGTTCCGCAAGAAAGCCGAGCATTTCCTCAAACAACACCTTGGCGAAGCTGCCGTGGCAAAAGTCCGGTCGGGCGAACCGCTCACGATCGGCGACATTGCAGATCTTCAACGCATCCTTGTTGCGGCAGGGATCGGCGACGACGACACGTTCACCGAGGCCAGCGCAAAAGCGGGCAACTTCGGCCTGTTCATCCGGGGCCTCGTCGGTCTCGACCGGGCCGCGGCCAAAGCGGCGTTCGCTGAGTTTCTCGACGACAAGCGCTACAGCAAGAACCAAATCCAGTTCGTCAACCTAATCATCGACGAACTCACAACAAGGGGCGTCGTCGAACCCGGCCGCGTCTACGAATCTCCATACGATGGCGTCGCACCCGAAGGCCCCGAAACCATCTTCCTAGAAGCCGACCTCGAACGCATCTTCTCGACACTCAGTCAACTCAGCACGGTGATCGGCTAGCTGAGCCAGCGCCTGATCCGTCACTGCGGTTTTGGCTGTCGCGATCACTTGTACCAAGTCCGGATTGGCGCGGGGTCGTACTGAGTTGGTGCCGATTAGCCTCAACGAGGTGGTGGAGCTTTGTCTATTCGTAGGGGATTTCCCGTCGCCGATTGCGACGCTCGAACGCCTATTCAGCGAGGGTGGGACGACTCTCGTCCGGGCAGTTTTTGAGAACACGTTCTTCGTGTCCCCAGATGCTGTGCGTGCAAGAACTCCCTACTTTCCGGGCCATGCGCGCAAGAGCCGGGAGCATTATCCGAAACTCGACAAAGGCGCGAGCGCTCTTTGGGGACACCAGCCCGTGAAGCTCGACGACAATTCCCGCGCTCAGATGGCCTGGAAGCAATACACGGGGCGGCTGGCTCGTGGCAGTGGTTATGGGGTCCGCCACATCTGGGGGAACCCTTGGGACCCGACGGGGTTTACGGCTGGATGGAACCTGGCGTATATGCCATTCTGGGCCGGGATGCTGACTGAGGACCAGCATCCTCACCCACTTGTGCAATCAGCGATCAAACAAGCGGCGTGGGATTTGTTCTTCCGTGGTGACCCGGTGTGCGACGCGCCAGGTTTTGTTGACAATCCCGGTATCGACCTCGATGAACTGCTTGACGGGCAGCCGCTCCTTATCGCTGTTCCCCCGCCCGCGACAGCGGTAAGTGTCATCGTCGGGCAGTTGGCTGATGGTGTCGACCAGATAGCCGTGGTGAAGGAGATTCGCAGTCGGCGCAACGCGTCGTGGTCGAACCTACGCAAGGCCGCGCGCAAGCTTCAAGGACTCGACCACGAACCGTTTGGAACGAAGAATGTCGAGAATGGCTCGTTAGGTCACGTGCGCTCGATGATGCGTGAGACGGGACTTGGCCTTGATGCGCTCGCTGCGATCTTCGACGGACAAGCTTCTTGATCGAGATGCGAACGATGGTCGATCACGCGGATGCCCGTCTACGCACATGTGATGGTCGTCTTCAACAGAACTGGCGCGCCGGAACCGCAAGCGTTTTCCAACGACAAATTGTGAACCCGCGTGGATTTCGTCATCGGTCAGTCACCGTAATCAACATAACGCCGACCAGTCGTTGCCAAAAGCCCACAAACGCTGGTCGGCCGTGCAATTAAACGCATCGCCGAACTCCACCGCTCCGGCAGTTCGCTGCGTGAGATTGCCGTAACTCTCGAAGCCGAAGGACTGAAACCGAAACGGTCCGATCGCTGGCATCCCGAGTCACTCCGCCGCATCGTCGCACGCCTTTCCGAATAAGCAGCGAAGAAGGATCGGTCAAGCGGAAGGGGGCCACCCTTAAGCCCGATTCGCGACCGGGGTGCTTGTCTCACCCAATGGGCGGGAGTGACACCATTGAAGGGAAAGTGCCCGTCGCAGTGTCAAGTGGGATGGGCCAAGCGTGCGCGGGCGCGTTCAAGTGAACGCCGCATCGCGGAGTTGATTGCCGCGTCGTCTTGGGTGTGGAGTGGCGCCGGGCCATCAGCAGCTTGAGGTTGCACGGTCTCCGTTTGGTGAACTTCGCGATTCCCAACCGCGCATAGATTCTCGCGGGCTTACAACGGCGAGCTGTCACCATTGCCCACGACTGATGCGAGGGTCCATGAGAATCGAAAACACATACGACGAGCCTTGGAGATCGCCGACGGTCAGCGTGTTGTGGAGCGGAAGCCGATCGAGTGCGTTTGCGAAGTTGCGCTTTGATAGCGGTCGCAATCGCCCAACGGGTGTGAGGACATTGTCGCGAACCTCGTAGCTGTATTTTCCCCCTCGAGTCAGCGTGAACTTTTCGCCCGCGTGAGCTTCTATTCGCGCCCAAACTTCAGTGATGCCTGGATTCATTGGTCGTCTTCCTCGCCAGGCATGTCAGCTTCGTCGATGTCGACCATGGTCTGATCGACGTACTCATACCACAAGTCTCCGAGGGTGCGCTTGCTTGTCGGATCGAGGAGAAAATAGCGCCAACCGTTGCGGCTGGTCCCCGCAATCGAAGATGCTGCACCGCTGGGAAAGTCGAAAGCCTCGCCGTCCACTTCGATTCGCCCATCAGCCAGGACCGTCACAACCCGATGCGAGTGTTTCGGCTGCCGCGGGTAAAGCGTCGCGCCGATTTCGAGCATGCCTGCGCCGATGAGGTCAGCGACTTCGATGCGACGGCGCGGACGTTCTGCTTGAGATGCGAAGCTCGACTTGTGACCTATCGGTACAGGCCAGATCTCAATGATCGCGTTGATCATTTCGTCGGTGCGTGTATGGATCGAGGTTTCATCCCAATGGTCACCCGCGGCATCGAGGAGGCCCATGTTGAGCTTGAGCACATCGTGCTCTTTCAGAGCGAGCCGCTTGTTCTCCCATGCACCGTTAGACACTTTGCTGTTGAGTTTGCCTGTGAGGAGCGTCAAATTACCAAGCGTGTGCAAGCCTTGATCTCGTTCCGATTCACTCGCGCCGCGGAGTTCGAGCGGCCAGTGGGTCTGCCACTTCCGAGGCATTACGTGCTCGATGGCGTATTTACCACGCGGAACGCGCTGGCCACCGAGACCTTCGCTGTTGCCTTTCCATCCCCGTAGGTGATCTTCTATTGCTTCGAGGACCATCCGCAATCGGCCGCGTCGGAGTCGCGTATAAGCAAGAAGGTTGACAAGTTCGCCGCGCATCTCGTCATCGTCCGGCCAATAGGCGCTTGCGGCATTTTGATCGCGAAAAAAGCTCTCGACGACATCACCTGCATTTTGTCGGTCCGATTTCCGCACTTGCGTGATCAGTTCCGCGGCGACCTTGTTGTATGCCTTTGTGGTCGCACGAGCGAGCATGCGGCGAACTAGCCAGCTTTCCAACGCGTTGAGGGCTTTGTGCAGTTGATCAGCTGCAACGGGTTCTTGTTCGGGGTCGAGGAGCAAGAGCACGAGTGGCTTGAAAACTTCCGACTCGAGCGTGCTCGAACGGTAGGCAAACAGAGCTAGCCGATCCATCGGACCAGTTGAGTCCGCAGCGGCGTCGATGAACTGTCGGTAGCGGTCGGCAGCGCGCCGAATGATCGGCACGAGCTCGACCATCGAGACTGACGCTTCTTCATCCGCGTAACGCTTAAATCGCGAGAAGACCTCCCTCGCCACGATCTCTTCGCCAGTACAAACGATCAGCCAATGGTTCAGAAATATCGATGATCGCGAGTGACGAAGTCGGCCAAAACTGATTTCAGTTTCCCAAAACCCTGTTTCGAACTCGCTCCAATGGTCCTGATAGGTGGCTTCAACGTCGACACCGGCTTCCATCAAACGTTGAAAAATAAAGTTCTTGATCAGATCGGCGGCAGTGAGCTGCGCGCCGCGGGCATTCAGTGTCTCGAATATCTCCTGTGCATTTTCATCCGCAGTGAGATCGATCACAACGATCTGCAGCAGTTCTCGAACAGTGCGTTCAAGGGCTGCGGCGCGTTCAACGGCATCTTGAGGGCCGTTCGTCTGCAGCCAGGCTCTCGCCGACTGAGCGAAGTATCGATGCGCAGCGACCAAGCGCGCGCTCTTGTTGTGCAGCTGGTTATACGCAACCGGTGTCGGTGCGGCCATGACTTCATTGAATGCGGCACGATCGCGATTAGTGGGCCAAACCTTGTGGCGGTCTTCGGGCCGGTCCCAAAACGGTTCAGCGTTCGTCACAAGTGCTTCGACCCGCATCGCTTGTTGCGTCGCTCCGACTGCATCCAACTCGGCGTGAAGGGCGTCGAGCAAGAGTTGGAGAGTCGTGAGGCGTTGTTGCCCGTCGATGACGGTGCGTTCTTGCATAGAGCCCGTTGAGTTCTGCGACTGTTGCAGCACTACTGCACCAAGAAAATGGGGTTGATGTTTTTCGTTAGGCGAGAGCAATACTTTTGTCGCGAGTCGCGTCACATCACCCCACAACGGGGCCCACTGATTTTCCTCATTCCAAACGTACGGCCGCTGAAAGAGCGGGACAATCAAACGCTGGGGTTGCATGAACACCATCTGCGGGGTGCGGACCTGAGTTTCCATCATTTATCTCCGAGGAGTTGCGTACGCGAACACACCGATTCAGGTTGCAGTTGACGTTGATGCTCCGCCAACCCGCACTGGCAAGCAGAGGGACTCATTCCACTCGGTCAGCCTGAACGCTCCCGCCCTGCGAGTCCGGCGGACCGTCCAAGATAGTCGTCGGGACAGGAACTCATACCCGATCCATCAACAGTCGACGCTGGCACGCGTCGGACGGAATCCACGCGAAATCCACGTTCACTTCGCTGCGTGGCAGCGACCCTCCACCCAACAGTGCCGTTGAGTAGTCCTCAAACAGTCATTAAGCTTTTGAGAGAGCCGGAATCGTTCAGTGGTGTGCGGTCTAGATCCCCAGGTACTCGCGTAGGTGCGCGTTTGTTCAACGGAACTGGGACGCATCGGAAACTGCAAACATATTTGCAAACGCACTGTGCGTACTCGGATGGATTCGTGCGCATCCTCAACGCTTGAGCGTTGGGCTGTGAGTCGATTTCGGATTTCAACGGACGCCAATGGACGCCTAAATCACGTTGACGGCCCGAAGTTTGTAGTCCGATTCCCGCACATGCATCAATGATGTGCGGTCCGAGAAGATTACTTTTCGTAGGCCCGGTGTGAGTGGCGACCTGGTCACCTACCCAAAGGTCGTAGGTTCAAATCCTACCCCCGCCACCATTTTGAAGTAGCGAGACACAGGGAACGACCGGTTGATGTACTCAATCGGGTTCTGGGGGGGCTTCGGTGCTCGGCCCGACGTTGCGCTCGAGCCACGTTCGTAATGGCTTGGCGTCGTCCCACGCCCCGGTGATGCGATCGAGTGCGTTGGCTGTGTGTATCCATTTCGCGTTCGGGAACGATCGGCCTGATGTGAGGCCCTTCATGCGCAAGAGCTCCACTCGGGGATGGTCTTTGGCGAAGCCGCGTGGCGCGGTTTTCAGTGCCTCCATTGAACCGATCTCGTATCCCGCGGAGCGGAGCGTCGCGGTGACCTTCTCGATCGCTGCACCCTTCTTCGCGTTGTCGACCGCCGTCCGCCAACGGTCCAACTGATCGGGAGACAGCTGGTACATTCCCGACCCCACGTACATGCCTGTTGCTGAAATCGCAACGTAGAACGACACGCCGCCTTCGCTTTCGCCGACTGCACCGGCTTGAGTTTTGTATGGCGTCTTGTCTTTGGCGAACCGCACGTCTCGATATGGTCGAAAGAGTCGCAGTGCGCCATAGGGTTTCGTGACCGCGCCAGACAGCTCTGCGAACGGCTCCTTGATCGCGCTGTCGTAGACGTGCTTGTTCTCGAGCCAGAACGATCGCGTGTTGTCGAGTTCGAGTTGTTGGTAGAACTCAAACGCCGCTGCTGGAAACCCTGCGAAGACCATCCTCGCCATTCTGACGTACAAACCCTGACCGGACCAAGTGGATGCGCGCAGCCGCCCTCGGAGTTGTCAACGCCGGCGCTTCGTCGCGTTCGGCTGCAACCACGCCGCGAACTGCTTGAGATGGTCGCCGTAGTTGCGCGCGAATGCCTCGTCGTCGGGGGAGTGCCCCGTGATGAGACTGCAGAGTTCTGGCAATAAAACTGGGTACAGCGCAGCGCCGAGCAGCGACAGCAGCAACATTGTTGGGTCGAGTTCTCCGGGAAGGCTGCCAGCCCGTTGTTCAGACTCAACCCAGTGCACGCGGTCGCTATATGCGCCGCGCCGCACATCCTTGGGATCGGTTGTCGCGTCGATCTCGGTGGTTTCGGCGGTGTCGTCGGGTGTCGTTTCGAGCGACTCCCACAGCAGCACGCGGATCCACTCGGGATCGTGCCGGGCGCGTTCGAAGAAGGACACAAGGGCCTGCGGCATGTGGTCGGGCGCCTCAGCCATTTCGCCGCCGGGACGCAGGCGGCGTTCGGTCATGACCGCGCGGTATAGCAATTCCTTGCCACCGAAATGGTGGGAGATCAGCTGTTTGTTGAGGCCGGAACGCTGGGCGATGGCCTCGACCCGGGCGCCGGCGAGCCCGTGGGCGGCGAATTCGGTTCGGGCCGCGTCGAGGATGCGCTCTCGGCTGCGTTCAGGGTTGCGTTCACGACCGGCCATCGGTGACTCCCTCGCAGCGGTGCGGATCTATTATCATCCAAACGGATGATAGGGCAGATGGAGACGGTAGGGAGCGCTACCGCGCCGTTGTCGCCGGGGTACCCCGAAGACCCGCGGCGTTGGTTCACGCTCGTTATCGTCGTCGCCGCGGTGACGATCGCCGCCCTCGACAGCACGGTCCTCAACGTTGCGATCCCGACCATCCTGAAGGACTTTCACACGACGTTGCCGAGCTTGCAGTGGGTGATCACCGGTTACAGCCTGACATTCGCGGCGTGTCTCATTATCGGGGGGCGTCTCGGCGACATTTTCGGTATGCGTCGCATGTTCATTATCGGCGCCGCGCTGTTTGGAATCGGTTCGTTGATTGCCTCGCTGTCGACTGGCGTGGTGTCGCTGGTGATCGGCGAGGCCATCGTCGAGGGCTTTGGCGCGTCGCTCATGTTGCCAGCGACACTCGGAATTCTTTCGAGCACATTTGTCGGACAAGAACGCGCCACCGCGTTTTCAGCGTGGGCTGCGACGCTCGGTGCTGCGGTTGCATTCGGCCCGTTGCTTGGTGGGTTCCTCACGACGAACTATTCCTGGCGCTGGGCGTTTCGCCTCAACGTCATCATTGTGCCGTTCGCGATTGTTGGGGCGATGTTGTTCATGCGCAAGGTGCCGCTCTCTGGGCGGCGAGAACGCATCGATGTTCGCGGCGCGTTGCTGATTGCGTCGGGAATGTTCTGTCTCATTTTTGCGATCAGCGAAGGTGCATCGTATGGCTGGATCCATCCGGCGCGATCGCTCACCATCGTTGGCAGGGATGTATGGCCGGTTGGTCGGGCGGTGTCCATTGTTCCGTTCGTGTTTGGAGCGGCCGCAGCGTTGCTCGCTGGGTTCTATGTTGTTGAACGCAGCCGTGAGCGTGCGGCGCGCGATCCGCTCTTCGATTTCAGCCAACTCAACCGTCGCGGTTTTCGATGGGGTCTCGCAACGTTGTTGTTATTGGCAATGGGTCAAGTCGCGTTCTTGTTCATTCTCTCGGTGTTCTTGCAAGACAGCCAACATCTGTCGGCAATGCAGACTGGGTTGTGGTTGATGCCGTCTGGGCTGTTCATTGTTGGCGGTTCGCAGGTGGGAAGCAGGCTGACGCGACGTCGTGGAACCACTTCTGTCGTGCGTATCGGGCTCGTATTCGAGGCGGTGGGGTTGGCCGCGATTGCACTCGCAGTTACCCCATCAGTCACCCTGATTGGTCTCATGCCGGGTTTCGCGTTGTTCGGCGTCGGGATCGGGTTCGCGGCTTCGCAACTCACGAACGTCATCCTTGCTGAAGTTGCTCCCGAGAAATCCGGTGCCGCGAGCGGGGCCAATACGACCGTGCGCATGATCGGGTCGTCACTCGGGATCGCGGTGATGAGCGCCATGCTGAGTTCGGGAACGACGCAACGTGCCATCCGCTCGATTCAGGGTGCTCAAACGCTGCCCGCGGCATTGCGAATACATTCGATTGCGGCCATCCACGCGCGAGGTCTGAACTTCGCGCCGTTGGCGGGAACGTCGTCGCGGGATATTGCAACGTTGCGGCACGCGATGGATGGCGCAATTGCGGCAGGGGCTCGGCCTCCGCTGATCTACGCGACGGCAGTAGTGGTGCTCGGCGCAGCGCTGTCATTCCTGATTCCGCGGGTCGGACCTTTCGACATGACACCGCAAGAACTCGCGGGACACGATGAGACGTCGCGAGAAAACGAAGTCGTCGCCGAGAGCGCCACGTTGGTGTGAGTATTACTGCGGGAGTTCGAAGGTGAACTCGCTGTTGAGGCCCCCGGTGTTGAGGAGTCCATTGCCGTCGGTTCCCCACACGAACTTGTCGATGTTCGGTGTGCCGGTGGTGGCACAACCGATCCCAGCAGCTGTTGACCCGGCGCCCGGGACGACGATTCCTGCGGTCAGCGTCGATGCTGGCGCGAAGACCGTGCCAGCCAGTCCGATCGGTTGTTCGAGGATCGTTGCGTTGATGAGTGCGCCTTTCGCGACGCCCTGGTAGACGATGCCTGAGATCGTGACTTCTTCTGGCACGTTGGCTTGATCTGGTCGAGGGACGGGTCCGATGACGATGTAGGCATCAAGCGAGTATCGGCGCCCAAGTGCGTCGCGGTTCGTGAACGTGAACTTTGCGGTTCCACTGACCGGATAATGATTCGGATCCATCGTGTATTTGTTGTACGGATCGCAGTTTTCTCGGCCGCTGAGTTTCGCCGAAACTTTGTCGAGGTTGCCGACGATTGTTGCGTAGTCGTCATTCGCGAGCGCGTGGTCGCCGCACGGTGCGGTGAGTTGGTCAACCATCGCGGCACGTTGCAGGGTCTCGGTTGTCGTGAGAAAAGTCCATGGTTCGCTCGGGAACGTTGTGGGCGGTGCGAGGTTCGTGAGCGCTGGCGCGAAATGTCCGCCGAATACCGAACTCTTCGTGCCTTTGAGCCCTGAAACCTGATCACACGAAAACACCGTCGTGGCCGGCTCGCGCTCTGGGAGCACCGATGCTGGCGCGTTCGAAGGCAATGAGAATGTGACGGCGCTATCGAGCGGTGTGCCGAGGAGCGACACGCCGTCGGTCGCCCACACGAATTCGCGCAGGCCGGGTCCGCCGACGCTGCAATTAAAGCCGGCGATAAGCGAAGGCACCGCTGGCACGATCGTCCCGAGCGACGGCGTAAGGCTCAGCGTTGAGGCACCTGCGACGGCGATGGCCGATGTGTCCGACGTGCTCTGAATCTTTGTTGTCTGCCAGAGCGCCTTCGCCGTGACCAACGCTCCTTTTGCAACCCCCTTGTACACAATGCCCTGCATGGTCGCGAGGTCTGGCATGCCAGTCGGATCGCTGTGCATTCCGAACACGAGATGCGCGTAGGCCTTGAAGGGATGGTTCAACCGGTCGCGATTCGTGAACGTGAACGTGGCCTCACCGCTCGCGGGATACAGGTTCGGGTCCGCGCTTGCGAACTCATGGCCATAGCCATTGGGCGGGTTGCAGTTTTCGCGGCCACGTAGATTCGTCAATTTCATGCTCAGCAGATCGCCGACATCGGGACCGCCTGGAGTCCTGAACGGTCCGCTGCACGGCGCGGTGTAATGCTTGATCGTCTTGGCGTCCATTAGGACAGTCGGGTCAAGCCATTCCGGTGAGTTGCGATCAACGGGAGGCTTGAGGATCGCCCAGGCCGTCGTTCCCGGATACGGCACCGTTCCTGTGCCGACAACGTGGTCGCATACGAGCACGACGCTCGTGAAATCCGCTTTGGGAAAAATCAACGCCGCCGACTTCGTCGGACTTGCGTACATCATGGTGCTGGCTGCAATGCCAGTCGCCACCGCCAAGACAACAATCCGGGAACTTCGCACTGTGGGCCCCTCAAGCAAAAGACGTCCGGACCTTCGAGTTCGCGGTGGGCGTCGCAGCACTCTCCCACATCTCTGAAGCCGCCGCGTCGAATACGCAAAATACCCGCTTTGATCGCTGAGCGGCGTTGTTGTCGTACCAGGAGGTATCCCCTGGTATTCGTAGGCCAATAGGGTGATCGCATGCATGACTCAGTGACGGTTCACATCGCCGCGCCGCCAGAAAAGATTTGGGAACTCGTCAGCGATGTGACGAAGATCGGGCGGTACAGCCCTGAGACATTCGAAGCTGAATGGATTGATGGCGCAACTGGCCCGGCGCTCGGTGCGCGGTTTCGTGGGCATGTGAAGCGCAACCGAAAAGGCCCGAAGTACTGGACAACATGCAAGGTTGTGTCATGCGATCCGAACCGCGAGTTCGCGTTCTTCGTCGGCAACGGCGATACGGGCCTGAACACGTGGCGCTATGTGTTGACGCCGAACGGTGATGGCACTGATGTCACCGAGTCATTCGAACTCGCGAACGTGTTGCCATTGCGAATCTATTGGGCGCTCCTTGGCTGGTCGCGAGGCAAGACCAACCGCAATGGAATGCGTACAACACTCGAACGAATTAAGGCCGAGGTGGAGTGAGAACCTGGTTGCTCACGGCACTCGCAGGACGAGCGTGCGGCCCGTCGCCTTCCACGCGTTGTATCCGCCTTTGAGTTCGGTGATGTCGGTGTAGCCAAGCCGATGGAGATCGATTGCCGCCTGTGCCGACATGTTGCCAGAACGGCAGTAAATCGCGAGCGGCGTCGCGCGGTTGTTCGGTAGTGCCTTCGAACTCGAAATCATCGTGTAAGGGATTTCGAGATCAGTTCCTTTGAGGTCGCCCTCGTTGGGGATGTGAACGTTGATCGTCACTACGCGAGGGTCGGCAATTTTCGCGGCAAATGCATCGACCCCTACCAACTTCGACGGTGAATGCGACGGGCCGACAGCCGGCGCTGACGTTGTTGTGGTGGTGTCGGTCGATGAGCTGTGCGACGCGGCGTTCGAACTGCACCCGATCGTAATGGCGCTCAGGAGCAGCGCCGCGGCGGCGTGAACGGTGACGTGTCGGATCGATCGCATCAACCGACGGTAGCTCGATGTTGGTGCGCGACTAGTGCGCGACGAGGGTCGGGAGGGTGAGAATCGCTGCGACGCGGTCGTGCGGGACAGGCGGCGAGAAGAGGTAACCCTGTAGATATTCGCAGTTGAGGTACAAGAGGCTGGCGAGTTGGTCGGGCGTTTCGATCCCTTCGGCCACCACCCGCAAATGCAAGTTGCGCGCGAGCGCGACGACCGCGGCGACGATCGCCGTGTCGTCTCGTTCCGTGCCGATGGTCTTGACGAACGAGCGGTCGATCTTGATGCTGTTGAACGGGAAGGTTCGCAGGTATGTCAACGACGAGTAACCAGTTCCGAAGTCGTCGAGGGCAAGATTGACGCCAAGGTTTCGGAGTTGATGCAGTACCTCTTTGGCTTCGACGGCATCGTCGATCAACGTACTTTCGGTGAGTTCGAGTGTGAGCAGCGTGGGGTCGAGGCCGGTTCGGTCGAGGACGTTCACGACCCGTGCGGCGATGTCGCCGGCGAGAATTTCGCGGCTCGAGACGTTGACCGAAATGCCGAGTCGGCGTCCGGGAAATCGTGTGACCCATGACGCCGCTTCGCGACATGATTCTTCCAATACCCATGCCCCGAGCTGGACGATGAGCCCGGTTTCTTCAGCGACTCCAATGAATTCGTCTGGGTTGACGAGCCCCACGCCGGGACGTTCCCATCGCACCAATGCCTCAAATCCTGCAACTTCGCCAGGGTCAGCTCCAACGATCGGCTGGTAATACACCCGGAGTTCGTTGCCGCGGACAGCGTGTCGCAGCGCGACTTCAAGTTCGAGACGGTTGGCGATCCACACCTGCATCTCATCGTCGAAAATCTGGTAGCGGGCGCGCCCGTTTTGTTTGGCGCGATACATCGCAGTATCGGCGTTGGTGAGCAGTGTGTCGCATGAGTCGAGACCGTCGGTCGAGATGGCGATCCCGACGCTCGCGCTGAGATCGACGTCGTTGCCGTCGATGCTAAATGGTTCGCTCAGAGTTTCGACGATCCGTTGCGAAAGGTCGGTGACGTGGCGCACGCCCTCGATGTCTTCGCAGAGCACGACAAATTCGTCTCCACCGAGGCGGGCGATCGTGTCGACTTCGCGCACGATGTTCCGTAACCGTGCGGTGACTTCGACCAACACGGCATCGCCTGCCGCATGCCCCAACAGGTCGTTCACGGTCTTGAATCGATCGAGGTCGACAAACAGCACGCCGATCATCGTTGCGTGACGCCGCGCGCGTGCATTCGCTTGATCGATTCGATCTGTGAGCATCGCACGATTTGCGAGCCCGGTGAGCGCGTCGTGCAACCCAAGATGCGTGAGCTGCGCTTCATACCGCTTCTGTTCGCTGAGATCATGCACCAACGCCGAAACCGATGTTGGCAGACCTTCGATGACGATCGCGCGGCTTGCGAAGGTCATGGGGAATCGCGACCCGTCGCGCCGAACACCATCTATTTCGACCTGATTGCGTTCGCCGTCGCCTTCGCGACCCCCAGACATCGTGTCGAGGAATACTTTGAAATGTCCACGAAATTCCTCGGGCACCAGCAGGTTCGCCGAGCGGCCGACGATTTCGTTCGCTGGCCACCCGTACATCGACTCGGCAGCCGCATTGAACGTCTCAATTGTTCCGTCGAGTGAGAACGTCAATATTCCCTCGGATGCGTTCTCGACAACCGCGCGGTGGCGCGCTTCGCTCCGGCGCGCCTCGACCGCTTGTTGTTCGAGACGCTCTTCGGTGATTTCTCCAAATTCTCGTGTTTGGCCGGCGAGGCGTATCGCAACGGCACACAAGAACGCTCCAAGGCACCCGATGGTCTGGGCGAGTGCTGGCGCGAGAAACGACGGGGCCCAACCCAGCGCGATGGCAATCTGACCTGCTGCCAAACTGATGATCGAGTATCGCAATGATGCGCGCCACGCCGCGGCGCCCGATTCGTCGATGTCGGCCTGCGCAGAAAAGATGTAGGCAACACCAACGGCAGGTCCCCAACCGCTCATGTAAATCGACCCGGTCACAAACACGGCGTGCAGGGCTATTCGAATATGGAATCGCGCCGATCCCGCAGGCAAGTCTCCCCATCGTTGGGTGATCTTGCTTGTCGCCCCAGAGCCCAAGATGACGGCGGCGTAGGCCCAGAGGGGCATATTTGCGACGAGACCGTGGCGACGTAGCAGCGCAACGGCGATCAGCATGATCGGACCGATCGCGTAGACCCACCCCACCGAAAGGCGCGCGGCTCGTTCCGCGACTACCTCGTCGGAATCGTGGTTTCGCCTCGGATTCGTAGGTGCCGCAATGTCGTGCACGTTGGTCCATCGGCGCCTACCAGGGCGGCCTTGATACTCGCTCGACGCCATTCGCCAGCGCGCTCTGTGCCAATATCCGCCTCGCCACGCATGATGTCACCTAGGTTGTCGTCATCAACAACGGCTCAGTGGGCACCGAGACCGTTGCACAGCACGGGCGAAGCCCCGGC
>JBBRPC010000038.1:0-21443 GCA_038228615.1 Acidimicrobiia bacterium
CACAGCCAATGTCGAGGACCATCCCGGGGCCCAGTGCCGCAACCGACTCCACAAACGCGCCAAGCACTGCACGATCTAACGGCGCTTCAAACCGCGGCGTGACCTCGGTACCGACGTTGTCAACGTATTGCTGGGCAGAGTGGTCGTAGACGATCCGGGAAGCGGTCACGTAGTCGGGTTCTGGCATGCGCAATCATGGCACTCGTATCGTCGGTCAACAGCAGCTATATGTCCAAGCCACGCTCTGCGTGCACCTCGCGATCCACGCGCGCGCCATTGACATTCGACCAGTCAGTGTCCTCTCGTGAGCGTGAGCGAAGCTGAGGTCACGAGTGCTTGGTCACTGAAGATCATTTGCAGCACGCCGTCGGGAGGGACCGCAGCGCCGGGTGCGCGGCACGGCGATGCTCCAACCGGTTTATTTAAGAGTGCTCTGAGAATCCGGGCCGACGTGTAGAAGCGATTCTTGCTGACGTCGCGTAGCATTTCAAGGCGCACCGTCTCGGCGTTGTAGCCGCCCTGGGTGACCAGTCCGAGGGTGAAAATCATCGGGATGAATGACGTCGCGTCGGGCCATGTCGTCGGATGGGAATCGAGGCCATCGATCGCAACGTCCCCGTTGCTGTTGATATCGATCCCGAACACGACACTCAGAATGAGATAGGCAGAGATAATCGGGCCGCCATGAGCTTTGAATGCCCGGTAGTTCGCGTCGGCGCGGAAATCGAAATCCCAGAACGTGGCTTCATCGACGCCATCGCCGAACTTCTTCTCCGCCAAAGGGTCGTAGGCGCCGATGCAGAAGTCCCCGTTTTTGTACGGAACCGGGCTTGGATTAATCAATGAGCCGAACGCAGGACTGCGTGGCACCGGATCAGCCGCAACAGCATGAGCATTGATCGAAATATTCATACGTTCTCCCCATCGTCAGCCGCAAACAACATGCAACACGCTGTCTCAACAAACTGCTCGATCCAGCATGGCACAGCGCGTCGCTCTCGTCAAGAACGCGGGAACCCGCGGAGATAGCGGAGATACTCTGAACAATGGAAGTTCAAGAGTTCGTCGTCGCTTCGATCCTGCTGCTCCGCGCAGTTATAGCTCCGACGTCGATGGGCGCGCGATACGGCGACGACCGAGGTAGACGGCACAGCACCCGAGGGCGAAGAATATTCCCCCCAGCGCTCCTGCGGGGGCGCTCGTCGTTCCGGTACGCGGCAGCTCTTGCGCCGCAATACCGCCGGACGAAGTCGTCGAGCCTGCAGCGACGATCGTGGTTCGCGGCGCAGTCGGCGTCGTGGGCGGTACGGCGAGCGCACACGTGACGCTCACCTCGTTGATGATCACGTCGTTGCCCGCGTAGTGAGGCGTGAGAGTGTCGTGTACGTAGGGATTATCTGGGGTCCCGTCGACGCCATAGATGCGCCCGAACCTCCCGACGATCGATCCTGAGACTCCGCTTTGCATCACGGATTGCGTAAATGGGCATCCGCTACCAGGCGTTTGCGCGAGTGCGAGTTGTGCCCCGTCAATATGAGCGACGCCGAGTACTTGCAGCGGCAGCGCGTCCGCGTCGATCGTGAACGTTGCGCCCGGCGCGAGGCTGATACTCGAGCGAACTGTGCTGTGAGGGTCGGAGGGCTTTTGGAAGTAGCGAGGAAACACCGAAAGGTTCTCCGAGACGGTCGCTCGCGCCATCGTCGCACCAGCGCCCAGGCTCAGCGTCGCACCGTTATAACTCAGATTCGGCCACGCGCCCCACATATTCACGCGACCGCCGCTGACTATGCCGGTCCAACTTGATGGACCTACGAGATCGAGTTGCACCGTTGGATCGACGGATACGGAACTCCCGCCGACCGTGTCGATAATTGACCCGAGGGTGAGAAAGCCCTCGTATCGGACCGGAACGCCATGGTTGTTTGGTCCTGGTGCGACGGCGAGGTGGTGACCGTTGAGATCGATTGCCAAGAACGACTCGTACACTCCCAAATGCCATGTGGTGTCGTGGTCGATGCCGACTTTGATGTGAACATATGTGTCCCAAACATCGGCAACGTCGTCGATTGTCAGGGCATTCCCGGTGAGCTGACCGCCAAGGTAGCTGAGCGAGGCGAGGTGCAATCCGGGCGGGAGATCGTTGTTCGTCGAGGCGTTTGCGATCGCTACCGAATCACCGTCGATTGGTGGAGTATTCGTAGACCAGTTTGCTGGGTCGCTCCAATGCACGTGGTCTCCGGCGCCGGTCCACGTGAGTTGGCTTGCCGCGTGCGCGGCGCCGCCGAACGACAGCAAGCTCAACAGCGCCGCCGTTGCGGCCACCCCACATTTCCGCCACACCACCGCACGAGTGTATGAACGTCGGTGTGCGCGGTCAATGCCCGCTTCCGTGAGTTGGACGCGGGTGGAAGGATCTGCTGCACGGTCGCTACAGCTTGCGGCTGACCTCCGCGACCAACCCGATGGGTTGGCCGACGTTTGGGCTGCCATGCGATGATCGTCGCATGGGCCAGCCGGTAACCGACAACCGGTTCGGATATCGACCAGCACTCGACGGGTTGCGCGCCGTCGCGGTTGCGGCTGTGGTCGTGTACCACGGCTATGCCAATACACCGGGGCACCCGCAGGGAAGCGGCGGGTTCCTCGGTGTTGACATCTTCTTTGTCCTTTCTGGCTATCTGATCACGTCGCTGCTCGTCCTTGAGCGGGCTCGTAACAGCCGAATCGACCTTCGCCGGTTTTGGTACCGACGCGCGAAGCGACTTCTTCCCGCCGTGGGCGTGGCGCTGCTCCTCGTCGCCGTCTATGGGGCGATCACGCCCGCGCACCGCACCGGGCTGCAGAGCGACTCCATCTTCACGCTGCTGTACATACAGAACTGGCACGAGGTCTGGACACACACGACGACCCAGTTCACTCCGTTGTCGCACATGTGGTCACTGTCGATCGAGGAACAGTGGTACCTCGTGTGGCCTCTCGCGCTGGTCGCAGCTATGCACTCATTCGTCGGTCGCCGTCGAGGCGTCCTCGTCGCCGTCGTCGCTGGTCTCGCGGTCGCGTCGGCGGTCGAAATGGCCATGTTGTATCGCTCGTTCGACATAGCCCGCGTGTATTACGGGACCGACACGCGAGCGCAGGCACTGCTGATTGGGGCCGCGTTCGCGTTACTACCCAATTCGGATCGGCCTCTCCGCTCGGGCGCAGCTCGATACACGATGGAAGCCACGGGATGGCTCGCCTTGACCTTCCTCGGGTTCGCGATCTTGCGCGCGCAGGGAACCGACGAGTTTCTCTATCACGGAGGATTCCTACTCGTTGCGATCGCGACGGGGCTTGTCATCACAGCAGCCGTGAGAGCAGAGAGCGCGCTTCGCACGACACTCGCGATCAAGCCCTTGGTGCTGCTAGGGCTCGTTTCGTACGGCCTCTACCTCTACCACCGCATCTTGTTCGCGTTTCTCCTGCCTGGTCGGGTCGGAGTTACCGGCGTCCCACTCTTCGTCGTACGGGTCGTCGTCTCGGTAGCAGTGGCCGGCGTGTCGTATCGCTTTCTCGAGCGCCCGATCCGCGACGGATCGCTCACCGTCAAACGCCCACGCCTCGTGCTTCCCGTCGCGATCGTCAGCGTCGTAGCGCTCGTCCTCGTCACCACGACATCCACCGAGCACACGGTGCCATCTACCTCCGTAGCGCCCAGCACCCGCGCGTGGCTCGAACAACAACGTGCCTCAACACCTCCGCACACGCGACGCGTGTTCGTGGTCGGCGAAGCTCAGGCTTTCGAATTGCAACTACACCTTGGCGACACCTTCACAGGCCTCGGAATACGAGGTGTCGCCTACGGTCTCTCGGATTGCGGCATCGGCGTGGGCGACATCGTTGTCGGGCTCCGACTCCCCACTCCAGCCGGATGTGGGAACTGGCCCCAGACATTCCGGTCGATCGCCGACGCATACCGACCCGACATTGTGGCGCTGTACGTCGGAGACACCGAGCTCTTTGACCGAGTCGCCGGAAACCGTCTCCTCAAAGTCGGCAGTCCGAAATGGACTGCGATGTTCGAACGAGCTCTCGACACGGCACGCACACAGCTCACCCACACTGGCGCACGCCTGGTCGTTCTCACTAGCCCCTGTGCAAATAGCCGGGACCTCACCGCCGCGTTTGGCGCGATTCAACGGGATCGCACCCGCATTGATGCGGTCAACCGAGTCATTCGCGCATACGCGACGACGTCGCGCGGCGAAGTCCAATTCGCTGACCTTGCCGCCCTGCTCTGCCCCAACGGCAAACCGCTCCGCGACCTCGATGGCAAGACCATCAGCACACCCACCTCAGGCCTCACCGACGACGGCGCGAAACTTGTCTGGAAATGGATTGCAGCACACACAAACACGCAGTGACGCTCAACTCAGCGCGCCGGTTGCGACACACGCGGCGTGCTGTTACGGCCGCGACGCAGCACAAACACTAACTGTTGTTTGCGAATCGATGCCGACATTTGCACAGTCGCCTACGCCGAACACCGTCACGTGTCGCGCCATTCACCCGACCAGAATGGCCCGCACGGTGCTCTCGAGCAAGCGTGGGTGGCCCGCGGCGCGCGTCAACACCTCACGCGCGTGCCCAACACAGTCACAAACTCGACCGTAACGTCGTACTCGCCCACCTCGAAGGCGTTCATCCCACACGATAGGGAGAACTGACCTCGGCGATCTCATTTCGCTACACAGCGGGTCCTGACCCACGCCGAGCTACCGTGCGTCGTTTGGAAGATCGATCGCGGATCGGGCAATATTCGTGCGGCTGAGGGACGGCCGAATCATGCGGAGACGGACATGACAACTGAGGCAAACAAGGCTCTGGTGCGACGCTTCTGTGACGAGGTGGCAAATGCCCACGACACATCCAAGATCGCAGAGATACTCGCCGATGATTTTCGTTTGGGCGGGGCGGACGGCCTGAACCGAGACGCCCTCACGTCAGTCTTGACCTATTACTTCAGCGCATTCTCTGATCTGCGTTACACGATCGAGGACGTCGTCGCAGAGGGTGACACCGTGATCGCTCGACTCGTCATGACTGGCACGCACGACGGCGAATACGACGGCCACCCACCTACCGGCCGGAAGTTCCAAGTGGATGAGGTTGACAACTTCACCGTGAGGAACGGTCGCATCACCGGCTATCGAATTGTCTGGGACGAGCTTGGCTTCCGACGCCAACTCGGTCTACCGCTGGCCTGAAACACCACAGACGCGGCGATTGCACTGACCGCGTGTTGGATCTTGCATCGCGTGCTGTCTCAACGAAACAGAGGCCCGGAAAGGGCTCCTGACCAGGGACTGTGGCTCACCAGCACACTCACGCTACGAAACAACGCAACGCTTGCAATCCGGTCTCCATCAGGGCAATCTGTGCGGATTGGCTACGACGACTGTCGGAACGTTCGCTCACGGCTCGTCGCGAGATGACGGGGGTGCCGCTTCCGTGTGGGCCTGTCCGCGTAGTGCCGCTGCGGCGACGATGGTCGCCATCGTAGGGGCGATGAGGAGCAGTCGGTCGCCGTTGAGCGCACTCGCGAGACCTGCCCCGCCGACATAAGCGGCGAGTACTGCAGTGAGTATGACCACGGTGACGCGTCGTTTGATTTCGTCGGGGCGTGATGTGCCTCGTGCGCCTAGTGCGAGTTTCTCCCCGAGGCGGACCAGCGCACCAGTTCCGTATGTCGTTGATACCGCGATGCTGCCGACTCGTCGCAGGGCGATCGCTTGAATACCCATCGCTGTCGCTCCGATGGTGATGACCGCGAACGAGACGCGGTCCAAACTGACAGCATACGTATGGTGCGTCGCGGCGAGCAGCATGGTGAGGCTTGCGAGCAGAGCGGCTTCCAAGACAAGGAGCGACGATGAACTATGCGACCGTCCGTGTTGGAGCCGATGATCGACGCGAATCGTGCCAGCCGCCACGCCGAACAGAAATGCAATGAGCGCAATCCCCGATGCCTCAACACCAGCTGAATTGGATGCTCCGGCGGACATCCCGAGCCGGATCAGGTTGCCGCTCATGTTCGCGACGAAAACCGGCGTGACGTGCTGAAAAACGAATGCGTCGACGAACCCCGCGGTGCAGGCCAGCGTGATCGCCGCACCCAAACTGCCCGACGTGTGATGTTTCGATTCCGCTGTCATCGGTCACCGGTGATTGAGATGGCCACGATCTCACCGTATCGCCCGAAGACCAGCCCACACCGATCTGCTGATCCGCTCGCGTGTGAGCGTCTCTCAAACGCGAAGTCAGCGTCGCCGTGTGGGCGCGTTTGTTGGCGTCCTACCCGACGTTGCGGCGTGACCGTCACCGCTCAGAGCCGCCGCAAAACACCGCTACACCCATACAGCCCTTGGAGGGAACACTTGCGAGTTATGTGTTGGCGGTCGCACCCTCATGCCCAATCTTCGAGCACCGAGGAGTTCCGCGATCGTTCACCGTTCCAGCGGTCACGCAAGCCGCGCGAGGTGAAGGTCTCCGGTTCCACGATCTTCGCCACAGGTGCGCGGCAATTTTGCTCGAGCAGGGCGCGCATCCGAAGGCAATCCAGGAGCGTCTCGGACACTCCACGATTCGCGTTTTCGCGGAGGTGCAACCGACCGGCACGCGTACTGAGTGCGTGCTGGACATTCCCTCGCGCGCTGTGTGAACGGAACAGAGGCCCTGTAAAGGGCCTCTGAACAGGTTGTTCATTTGGAGCGGACGACCGGATTCGAACCGGCGACCCTCACCTTGGCAAGGTGATGCTCTACCAGCTGAGCCACGTCCGCACTGGTGGCGGGCACTATAGCAATCGAGAATACCAACACCGACTCGCAAACTGGGCCGGATGACCTGGGATTCCGAGGGCACCACATCCTCGACAGCCACGGCCCGGGTACTCTGCGGGCACTTCCCGGCATTGTGAGTTTCCAAATCAACGAGGTCTGCATGCGTATTGGAATTTTCGGCGGCGACACCACGACTCGAACGATTGAGGAGATCATTGCCGACGCGACTGCCACAGAGGCAATGGGATTTGCGTCGTACTGGCTTCCGCAGATCTTCGGTCTCGACGCGATCACCGTGCTCGCGCTCGTGGGTCGCGAAGTGCCGCGCATCGAGCTGGGCACTGCCGTCGTGCCCACGTACCCACGCCACCCGAGCATGCTCGCATCGCAGGCGCTTACCGCAGCTTCGGCATCAGGTGGGCGCTTCATTTTGGGAATCGGCCTTTCGCATCAGGTCGTCGTCGAAGGCCTCTGGGGCATGTCGTACGCGAAGCCTGCACGACACATGAAGGAGTACCTCTCGATCTTGTTGCCGCTGTTACGCGGCGGCAACGCGTCGTTCGTCGGTGAAACACTCACCTCGCACGCTCCCGCAACTGTGGCCGACCGTCAAGCTGTTCCGGTGATGATCGCAGCGCTTGCGCCCCGGATGTTGCATCTCGCTGGCGCAGTTGCCGACGGCACGATCACTTGGATGACAGGAGTGGAGACGCTCGGGAACTACATCGTCCCGACGATCAACACCGCGGCAACAGAAGCTGGTCGCTCTACGCCCCGAGTCGGCGCGTCGCTTCCAGTGTCGATCACGAACGATCCCGACGGCGCACGAGCAAGTGCAGCGGCGGACTTCGCAATCTACGGAACGCTTCCTTCGTACAAGGCCATGCTCGACCGCGAAGGCGCGAGCGGTCCCGCCGACGTAGCGATTGTTGGCGACGAAGGTACCGTCGCCAAGGCAATTCAGTCGCTCGCCGATGCAGGCGTCACCGACTTCGTCGGCGCAGAGTTCGGCGATGCGCAATGTCGTCAGCGCACACGCGAATTCCTCCGCACGCTCGTGTAGTTCACGAAGGCGCCGTAGCTCGTCATGACTGATCAAGCACCGCGATCACCGCTCCAAATGTTGGGCGCGCTCGCCGCGGACGAGGTTCAAATCACCCCCACGTTGCGACACATCGAGGTGTACACGATGGAGGGTTTGCTCACCTTGCTGTGGCACGGTGACCCAGAAGCCACGCGTGTGTTGGTGACGTGCGGCGGCGGAATGGGCGGACTCCTCGGACCCGCGAACGCGCTCTACCACGATCTCGGTGAACAGCTGTGGGCGACATACGGCATCGCGACGATACGGGTTGGTTACCGCACCCCGAATCATTTGCCGCGTTGCGTGCATGACGTGGCAGCGAGTGCCGACTTGGCCTCCCGTTCAGGTGCCGAACAGTTCGTCACAATGGGCCACAGCTTCGGCGGCGCGGTCGCACTTCAGGCAGGCATCGTCCTCGACGAGCACTGCAAAGGCGTTGTCACGCTTGCGACGCAATCAGCGGGATGCGAAGGTGCTGCGATGCTCACCGCTCCCCTGCTGCTCCTCCATGGCGACGTCGATGAGATCTTGCCCATGGATACGAGCTACGTCGTGCAGGCCATCGCTGGTCATGGCGACGTCGAGATCTACGACGGGAACGGTCACCTTCTCGACAAGGCCGCACCCGAAATTCGAGCGCGGCTTATCGAATGGATTCCAGCTCGCTTCCTGACGTCGTAAAGGTCACGTCCCGGCGAGCTGGGCAACGATCGGTGCGAACTGCTCAAAGAAATCGTCGCCGACAACGACATACGTGACGCCCCACTCTTCCCGGCGTTGCACGAGCGTGTCGATCATTTGCGTGATCGTGCCGAACAACGCAGCACCCGATCCGAGTAAATCCGTCGGAGTGGCATCGAACGCGGGCGCCATTGCTTCAGCGAAGCCTTGGCGGTCGTCAGTGATGGTGTGCACAAAGTAGCGAATCTGCAGCTCGATATCGTCGAAGCGTGCGCCAGCCCCAGCTTTGATGTAGTCCAATTTCTTGAGCGTCTCTTCGCCGCTTGCAGACGACGCAGCATCGGCGGTGATCGCACCGACTCGAAGATTTGGGTTGATGCCAATGATGTGCGCTTCGCGTCCTGCAAGACCAAGGATCTTCGGTCCTCCGCCGCCTATAAGGATCGGCAGCGTTGCTTGGAGCGGTTTCGGAATACCGACATAGTCGGTGATCGTGTAGTGCTTCCCAGCGTATGAAAACTTCTCACCGGAAAAACAACCCTTGATGACCTGCACCGCTTCATCGAGACGCGCGATGCGAGTACCAGGTGAATCGTACGGAATCCCGAGCGCGTCGTAATCGACCTTCATCCAGCCTGCGCCGATCCCGAGTTCGGCGCGCCCGCCACTCAGCACGTCGATCGTCGCGGTTTCTTTTGCCAACACCGCGGGATGTTTATAGTCGTTGTCGTACACGAGCGCACCAACGCGCAACGTTGTGGTCGCCTCTGCAGCAATCGCCAGCGCCGGAAGCGGTGCGAGCACCGTCTCGATGAAATGATCTGGCAGATACAGGGTGTCGTACCCGAGATCTTCGATCATTTTGGCGCGTTCGCGGAACCGCGCTCCTGTGTACTCGCCACCGCATTGCACACCGAAACGAAATTTGTGTTGTGAACCCATGTTGGGAATCTACTTTCCGTTGAGTCGCGCCACGATCGGCGCGAAGGCTTCGACCGCATCAGCTGTCACGACGATGTAGCTCATCTGCCAGCGATCTCGGCGGGTTTCGATCATGTCGACGATCTCAGATTCGCTCCCGACGAGCGTGACCGGCGCCATTCGTGCATCCTCGGGGGAAATCCCAAAATGTGCTGCGATGCCGTCATGAATCGGTTTCGCGTCGTCGGTGACCATGGTGAACCCCACCAAGGTTTGGATTTCGATGTCGTTGAACCGCTCGCCTGCTCCCGCGCGGAGCGCAAGAAGTTTTGCGTCGGTCGCGCCGGGTGCCATCGACTGTGCTGCGTCGCGAGAGTTGCCGTCGCCGCTCCGCAGATTCGCGTTGATCCCGACGATATCTGCTTCGCGGCCTGCCAACGCGAGGATCTTCGGCCCGCCGCCACCGATCACAAATGGGATCGGCTGCTGCACCGGTTTGGGCATGCCGTCGAGCGCATTGACTCGGTAGTGATCACCGGCAAATGTGAACTCACCTGGAGCGAACAGCCCTTTGAGTACGACGATCGACTCTGCGAGCCGAGCGATCCGAACGCCCGCTGCATCCAATGGGATTCCCGACTTTTCGTAGTCGGCCGTCATCCAACCGGCGCCGATTCCAAACTCCATCCGACCGTTTGACAAGAGATCGAGCGTTGCGACCTCACGCGCCAACACAACGGGATGCTTGTAGTCGTTGCCGAGAACGAGGCTGCCAATTCGTAACGTCGACGTGGTGGCCGCGGCGTGTGCCAGGGCCACCGGTGGGGCGAGTGGATGATCGACGAAATGGTCGGGAACATAGAGCGTGGAATAGCCGAGCGCCTCGATCTTGCGGACCAATTCGCTGAACGTCGCCGCGTCGGGAACCGTGTTGTTCCCCGAACAGATCACTCCGAAACGAAACCGCCGATCGTGCACCATGTCGGGCGACGTTAGCGAACTACTTCGCACTCCCAATACCCGTACTGCCATGGCCGCCGGTGCCGCGATCGGTGTCGTCAAGCGTCGCCACTTCACGCCAGGTGACGTCTTCGACACGTTGCACTACCAACTGGGCGATCCGATCACCGCGCCTGATTTTGAACGCGGCTTGACGATCGGTGTTCAACAGAATCACCATCACCTCGCCTCGGTATCCCGAATCGATCAGACCTGGCGCGTTCACGACCGTGATTCCTTGCTTGGCCGCCATTCCACTTCGGGGCAACACAAACCCGGCGTATCCAAGAGGAAGCGCGAACGCGAGACCCGTTGGGACCACCGTTCGTTCACCGGGAGCGATTTCGTGGTCGCCGCTGGCAACAAGGTCGTATCCAGCATCGCTGTCGTGCTGACGACGCGGCAGCGCCAACTCTGGGTCGAGGCGCACAATCGGAATCTCAAGCATCGTCACTCAAATCGGAAATGAACTCGGCCTGTTGCGCATCGGTGAGGAGCGCAGCTTCTTGGTAGTTCGGATGAATCGACACGATCGACGCCGGACCGGCTCGCAATACAGCGAGCTGCGACGGCCGAAATTGAAATTTCAGATAGTGCACTGACGAGGTGACTTCTTCCCTTGTCAATCGTTGGGCTTTCGGGTCGACGCCACGGACACGAGAACCGTCGGCGAGCACGAACTCGATCGCGTCGTGAATTCCCACCAGTTTCGGGAGCCACTCCAGCAATGCGGCATCGTCGGTGAGCTCGATAAACATCGTGCACGACAGTTCACCGATTCCGGGTACAAGGTCGTTGTACACCTCAACCTCGTGGGCGAGCGCGGCGTCGGTCGCAATACGTTCGACGCGCATCATTTCAGTGATCTGCCACCGTACCGTGTCGGTGTTTTCAAACACCATGGTGATGTGGGGACCGAGCTGGACGCGCCGGCGTGCCTTCGCCGCGATGATCGAACGCCGTACGTCGTCACGCGACATCTCGTACGCACGAAGCTCCGGAATTTCGTCGACGGTGACTTTACGCATCGTCTGGCTCCTCAAGTCCGTAGGCACGCGCGAGCACCTGCAATGGATGCACCGGGCGCCTCCCTGTGTCTTCTTGAATTGCGCCGTTCGAAAGATGGCAATCCCCAGCAACCAACTGCGCGGCTGACCGTCCGATCTGATCCATCAATGGTTTCGCGATCTTTTTGGCCATCTGCACATTTTCGGCTCGCAACCCCCAGGTCCCGTCGATCGCGGAGCACCGTTCGACCATCTGGACTGTTGCCCCTGTCAGCGCCATTACGTCGCGAGACTTTGGCCCAATCTGCTGCGCACGGTAGTGACATGCGTGCTGCCAGACGATCGATGCATAGACCGTGCCAGGAAACTCGGTCACCAACGGTGATTCTCGGTGGCGCATCATGAGGAATTCAGACGCGTCGAATGTGTTCGCTGCCACGAGACGCGCAGCCTCCGTTCCGAGGAAGTCTGGATATTCGTGTTTCAACACGTACGCGCAGGTCGGTTGAGGTACCACGACCGGCGTTCCCTCGAGCACCGATGGGAGCAACGCATTCACATTCTTGGTGGCGTGCTCAACGAACTTGTCGGTGTCGCCAGCGTCGAGCCATGGCATCCCACAACACACCTGACCTGGCGGAAGGTTGCAGCGAATCCCATTGTGTTCGTACACGTGCACGAGCGCCTTGCCTACCTCGGTAGCTTGATATTCGACCAAGCAGGTTGGAAAGATCGCGACTTCACCTCGTGCCATCGTTGCGGTCACCTTTGGGCGGCGTGTGAACCATCGCGAAAAGCGTTGTCGCGCATACGTGGGCAGCATGCGAACTTTCGAGACACCCGTGAGCTTTTCCATCGCCGCACGGACCGGCGCGAACTCCAACGACTTGTTGACGATGGGAGCAACGCCAGACGCCACGCGTCCTTGCAGATCGGTATGTGCGAGCAGGCGCGCGTTGCGACCGGGGCCTTGGCCTTCTCGATGTTCGATCGAGAGGGATCT
Organism: Acidimicrobiia bacterium; assembly: GCA_038228615.1. GTDB lineage: Bacteria > Actinomycetota > Acidimicrobiia > IMCC26256 > PALSA-610 > F1-120-MAGs023. The sequence continues at coordinate 12,517 of JBBRPC010000038.1, forward strand.
GAGCATCAGACGTGGGAAGTCGATGACCCATTCCTGATGCTGGTCCGGCGTGTAGGGACATATGACATAACACAGCTTGCACTGATAGCAGTCGTCGACAACGTGGCGATGTTGATCCTCAGTGAGCTCTGCGACATTGTCGCTACCACCAAGATCGTCGATCATCGCAAAGAGGTCTTTGAAACTCGGACACAGTTTGACGCACACCCGACAATCGCTGCACTGGTGAAACGTACGAGTTCGCTCAGCCCGCGCATCCGACGCGTCGAAGTAGCGCTGACTGAGCGGATCGTAGAGCGACATCAGCTCAGCGTTTCGAGCGCTTTCACGTATCGATCAGCGTGACTCTTTTCGGCGCGCGCCAATGTCTCGAGCCATTCGGCGACCTCTTCGAGCCCTTCATCGCGTGCTGTCTTCGCGAACCCTGGGTACATCTGGGTGTACTCATACGTCTCGCCCGCGACGGCCGAGCGAAGGTTGTCGGCAGTGGCGCCTACCGGCTCGCCAGTAGCGGGATCGCCCACCTCGGCAAGAAAGTCGAAGTGCCCAAACGCGTGGCCAGTTTCGCCTTCTGCAACTGATCGAAACAAGGCTGCGACGTCGGGGTAACCCTCAACATCGGCCTTCTGCGCGAAGTAGAGATACCGCCGATTCGCTTGGCTCTCGCCTGCGAAGGCCTCTTTCAGATTGTCGTGGGTTTTGGTCCCCTTCAAATCGGGCATTGTTGCTCCTTGATATCGGTGTAGCTATCTGGTGGTCGGTAGTTGTTGGGTGTGGCGATTGCGCGGCATGCACGAACCTCGAAAGCGTTACATCGCGGGCACTGCCCCGTCGCAGGCCCGACACGTCCCTCGAAACAGCACTTGTACTGCAGCAACCCGGAAGCCGTCAGCAAATCGCCGCGGCAACTTCACGGCGTCGAATGCGAGCGGGACATCGCGCACTGCACCGCACGTGTCGCACACCACATGGTGATGTATGCGCTCAACATTGGGGTCGACGCGCACGCTTCCGGTGCCGAGATCCAACAGGCGCACCGCGCCCAACGCCTCAAGGTCGTGCACGGTTTGGTACACCGTCTTGAGTGAAATCGTTGGCATTTCGGCTCGCGTCGCTTCGTGGAGCGCCTCGACAGTGGGGTGCTGGGTATTGCCGTCGAGATGACGCATGATGCATTCGCGTTGCGGGGTCACCCGCAGACCGTGGGCTCGGAGTTGCGCACACATCTTGGCAACCGACTGCATGGGCACACCCTAATAACAATGATTGTCAGATAACAAGTCGTGGCGGGAGATGGAAGGATGCCACACGGGCCATCAATTGGGAATCAGCGGGATTAGCTGGCCATCGTCCCGCCGGTTCGACATGGCACACCCGGTTCGGGGGTTTGCGGCCCATTGGCATAGGTCTTCACGAACTGGGCCAAACGCGGATCCGACGCTGCTGGCAATTCCAATTGCAGCCCCCAGGCGCTGACAACGATCGGGCTGGGGAGTCCAACGTCCCATCGCGAAATCAGCACGTAGTCGTTCGACGAATATTGTCGCAAGAGCTCGCGCTGCGCAGCCGCAAGATCCGGTCGATAGGTAATCCAGACCGCCCCGTGTTCCATCGAATGCACGCCGTGTTCTTTGACGATCGGACTCACATAGAACGTACATGCTTGCCACACCGGTGAGTGGTTTCCACCTACTGGCGGCGTCTGCGGGTACGCGACGCACCCGTCAACGTGGTTTCGGCTCATCCCCGTGTAGTGCACGAGGCCGCTAATTTCGCTGGACGGTGTCGCGACAACCTTGATCGCGTCGCCCGCGCTGGAACACTGGGAACTCGCTGTGGTCGAACCGGCAGAATTCGCGTTCGCATTCTTGGGCGCGTCGCTCCCACATGCGCTGAGCACGATCGAACCGACCACGGCCGCGATCGTTCCGAGTAATTTGTAGCTGAAGGTCGACGCTTGCACACGTTGCATACCTACGAGACTACGGAGTCGAACCCGAACTACGGTGACACCCGCTCTCCAACGCAGAAGGCGCTCATGGATTTCACCTATCCCGAATCAGCCGAGGCATTTCGATCTGAGTTCCGCGACTGGCTCGCGGCGAATTTGTGCGACGAATACCGGGCGACTGGCGGGATCAACATGCAGCCAGGAACTAGTGAACTCGCAACGGCGCACGAATGGAATCAACGTTTGGCAGATGCACGCTACGCAGCCATTGCGTGGCCGGCGGAGTGGGGCGGTCGCGGGGCAGGAGTGATGGAACAGGTGGTGTTCGCTGAGGAAATGCACAGGGCAGGCGCGCCAGGCACCCTCAACCCGATCGGACTCTCCAACATCGCTCCCGCCATCATCGAGTTCGGTACGGACGACCAGCGCCAACGTTTCCTACCTGCGATGCTGCGCGGCGACGACATTTGGTGCCAGGGCTTCAGCGAACCCGATGCAGGTTCAGATCTCGCATCGTTGTCAACGCATGCGATCCGCGATGGCGACGTGTGGGTAGTGAACGGTCAAAAGACCTGGAACACGCTCGGTCACCTCGCCAACTGGTGCGAGTTGCTCGTACGCACGGATCCCGACGCACCGAAACACAAAGGCATCACCTGCTTGTTGGTGGATATGACCTTGCCTGGCATCGAAACGCGTCCGCTGACGACACTCGTTGGCGACCGTGAATTCAACGAGATCTTCTTCGATGACGTTCGGATTCCCGTGTCCATGACGCTCGGCCCGATCAGTGAAGGATGGCGCGTCGCCATGACCACGCTCGCCTATGAACGCGGCCAAGTCGCGAAGTTGCACCTCGGGACGCGCGCGAAGGTGCTCAAGCTGATCGACGCGGCCCGAACAGCACCCGGCGCCGGCGCATATACCCACGCATCCGACCATCCCGTGACCCGTCAGAAAATCGCCCAGTGTTATCTCGAAGGCGAGCTGTTGAAACTCATATCCGATCGCGCGATATCGGCTGAGGTCCACGGGCGAGCGATGGGACCGGAAGGTTCGATCGCCAAATTGGTGTGGAGCGAAACCGAACAACACATCACCGAAGTTGCATCCGATGTCCTTGGCCCCGACGCGCTCCATGGGCAATGGGCGCGCGACCGGGCATATGCGCGGGCGCTCACCATCGCAGGTGGAACGACACAAATCAACAAACAGATCGTCGCGCAACGAATATTGGGGATGCCACGCGACCGTTGAGTCCGAGGCGCCGAACCGCTAGGCGGTGAACGCCTCAACGCTTTTGGTCAGCGATTCGCCTGGCTCGAGCGGGAAATGGCACGCCACGAATTGTTCTGGAGCTACCTCGCGGACTTGCGGTTCGTCCTCGGCGCATTTCGCTTCGGCGCGCGGGCAACGAGTGCGGAATCGACAACCCGATGGCGGCGACACTGGCGATGGAATTTCGCCGCCCAACGTCATTCGTTCCGACGGCTTGATTGACGGATCGGGCACTGGAATCGCGCTCAGCAATGCGGCGGTATACGGGTGCCGAGGGTTCGCGTACAGCTGTTCTGGTTGGCCGACCTCGCACATCTTGCCGAGATACATCACCACGACCCGATCGCTCACGTTCTTCACGACCGCGAGATCGTGTGCGATGAAGATCAACGTGAGTCCGTACCGGACTTTCATTTCTTCGAGAAGATTGAGGATCTGTGCCTGCACCGACACGTCGAGTGCAGAGACTGGCTCATCACAAATGATCAGCTTCGGATCGGTCGCGACTGCGCGGGCGATCGAAATACGTTGACATTGGCCGCCGGAGAACTGATGCGGACGCTTCCCGCGCTGCAACTCTGGATCCAGACCAACTGCATCCATGAGCTCGTTGACTTTGGCCTCGCGCTCGGCTTCAGTACCGATCTTCCAGATGTTGAGGCCTTCTGCGATGATGTCTTCAACTTTTCGTCGCGGGTTGAGCGAGCTGATCGGATCTTGGAAGATCATCTGCAGCTTGGGGCGCATCACCCGGAGGTCTTCGCCTTTGAGCGCGGCGAGATCTTTATCGTCGAACAGCACCTTGCCGCCCGTCGGCGCAGGGAGTTGCATGATCGCTTTGCCGGTCGTGCTCTTACCGCAACCAGATTCGCCGACCAGACCGAGTGTCTCACCTTCTTTGACATCGAGACTGATGTTCGTCACCGCGTTGACCTTCAGGCCGCTGCGTCCGACAGGGAATTCGACGACCAAGTTCTCGACGCGAAGCAACACGGTATTGGGATCGCGTAAATGTGCGTTGCCACTGCCAGCCATCGATCAGTGTCCTCCTGCGGGAGTCGCGGCGATAGCTGCGGCTTGATTTTTCGCGAGCGCTTCTGCACCTTCTGGTGTGCCGACCGGGAACCAGCAGGCGTACTCGTGGCCTGGCGTGTCGTGGACCACCAACGGCGGTGCTTCTTGACGACAACGCTCTTGCGCGTATGGGCACCGAGCGGCGAAACGACAACCGCTCGGGGGATGCACAAGGTCCGGCGGGCGCCCACTGATCGCATCCAGGCGCATGTGGCTGGGTTGATCGAGCTTCGGAATGCTCTTCAGGAGCGCCTCGGTATAGGGATGGCGCATTTGCGCGAACAGGGTTCGCGTCGGCGCCTTTTCGACGGCTTGTCCGGCGTACATCACCATGATGTCGTCGGCGCGACCGGCGACGACGCCGAGGTCGTGTGTGACCAGGATCATCGCCATGAAGCGCTCGGCCTGTTGGGCGTCGAGCAGATCGAGTATCTGGGCCTGTACCGTCACATCGAGCGCCGTTGTGGGTTCATCTGCAAAGAGCAGCTTCGGACCGCACGCGAGAGCAATCGCGATCATGACGCGCTGGCGCATCCCGCCCGACATCTCGAACGGATACTGGCGTAACCGTCGTTCCGGTTCGGGGATTCCCACACTCGTCAGCAATTGCAACGCTGTTTCGTTCGCAAACTCTTTGGTGACGCCGAGATTGTGGCGCAACGATTCCGTGATCTGTTTGCCGGTCCGCATGACAGGATTCAGTGCGGTCATTGGATCTTGGAACACCATTGCCATCTGGTTGCCCCACAACTCGCGGAGCTCGTTTGGTCCGGCCTTGCCAATCTCTCGACCCTCGAAGGTGATACTCCCGCCGCGCACAACATTGCGCTTCGGTAACAGACCCATCACCGACTTCGACAGCACCGACTTTCCGCATCCCGACTCGCCAACGATGCCGAGGGTCTTGCCGCGATCAAGCGTGAAGCTCACACCATCGACGGCACGCACCAAACCGCGGGGAGTTTTGAAATATGTCGTGACGTCGCGCAACGCGATGAGCGCTTCGCCTTGTTGTGGATTGTCGCCAGTACCGCCGTGTACTTCACTCACAGCGTTGTCTCTCTTGCGTCGAAGCGGGCGCGGATGACGTCGCCGAGCATGTTCAGTGACAACACCGTGAGGAATACCGCGATAATCGGCGTGAACACAAGCCAGGGATGGTCGTTGAGATCTGTTTGCGCGTATTGCGCAATCATGTTCCCCCACGACGGCTTATCCGTGAAGTTCACCCCAACGCCGAGCAGGCTCAACCCACCTTCGGCGATGACAACGACGCCCACCGACAACAGCGCAATCGACAACATTGCGGGCAGAACATTCGGCAATATCTCCACAAACATGATCTTGAAATTCTTTGCGCCTTGGGCCCGCGCTGCCATCACAAACTCGCGTTCCGACCATGTCAGCGTGCTCGCACGGGCAATCCGTCCGAGCGGAGGTGTCGCAACAATTCCCAACGCGAGCGTCATGATGCGCTCAATGTTGAAGATGCCTGTCGGCGGCTTCGCTGGGTCGCCTGCGAGGAACGCGACGAGCGACATCGCCAGGATCAGCGCAGGTACCGCGAGGAAGATGTCGAACACTGTGGAAATGACTCGATCGATTTTGCCTTTGAAATACCCTGCCATGAGGCCGAGCGTTCCGCCGATCACCATGCCCATCAGGACGGCGCCCAACGCGATCTGCAGCGACACGCGCGCGCCATGAATCGTCTGGGCAAGCATGTCGTGACCGTTGCCATCGAGCCCAAGGATGTGGGCTGCCATATGGAACGGTGGATTGCCGTTCGGTTCCACGAGATCGAGAAAATCTGCTTTCGGTGCGGCGATCGGCAACCAAGGAGCCAGCAGGGCAGCGAGACTGATCACGGAGAGCCACGACACCGCGAACCACCCGGTGATGCCGAGGCGTTTGCGCGCTTCCTTTTCGACTTTGACCCCTGCTGCGGTCGGGATCTTCGCGAGGTTCGCACCCAAGTCGGTGCTAGAGAGCGCCACTGCGAACCCTCGGGTCGAGTACTGAGTACAAAATATCGATCAGGACGTTGATCAGCACGTACGCAATAGCGATGATCGCAACGGTGCTTTGCAGGGCGATGAACTGTCGGCCGCGGATCGCCTGGGTCAGCAACAGGCCAAGGCCCGGCGCTTGGAAGATCGTCTCGATGACGACGGTGCCACCGATGAGCGCCCCGATGTTAAGTCCCGCAACGGTCAACAACGTGAGGCTGGATGGTCGGAGCGCGTGGCGCCACAACACCCGTTTCCCCGAGATGCCTTTCGACTTTGCCATCGTGATGAAGTCTTCTTGCAACGTCGCGATCATGTCGCTGCGCAGCACCCTCGTGAACCCAGCGATCTGCGCAACTGCGAGGCTGATGGTCGGAAGAATCATGTATTTCGCATGGTTCCAAAGGCCTGAACCGAACGGCGCGTACCCACTGTTGGGGAGCCATCGCAGTTTCACGCCAACGATGTAGGCAAGCACTAACCCCAACGCGAAGTCGGGCACAGAAAACGCGCCGAATAGCACGGTATTAATTATCCGATCGGTCCGACTGCCAGCCACATACGCAGTGAATACTGCGAGGGGAATCGCCACGATCAGCGTCAGGAAGAGCGAGTACAACACAAGCTGCATCGAGACAGGAAAACGGGTTTTGACATCTTTGGAGACTGGCGACGAACTCGATGGCGTGTAGTAGTTGCCCAAGTCGCCGTGGACAAAGTTTTTGAGCCACGAGAAGTACTGCACCGGAACCGACTCGTCGAGGTGGTTCTCATGACGAATCTGCGCCTTAATTTCTTTGGTGCCAAACGGGGCGATGGATGTGACCGGGTCGCCCGGAAGCAGGTTGAGCAAAAAGTACGAGAAGAACGTTACGAACAGCACCACGGTGATGACACGCACCAACCGTCGCAACAGGAACGCCACAGACTTCTCCTTCGGCCTCTACCTACTCCCGGGAACTCAGGACCTAGTGCTTGACCCAAATGCAAGCAGGGTCGATACCGCTTGTGAATCCTGGGAACGGCTTGCTGCCGTCGGGGATCGCAAGCGTGCCAATGCCGTTGACCTTCGTTGCAGTGGGGATCGTCCACAGCGAGTAGAAGCCCCAACCGTTGTATACCTGCTTGGCAAACTCACGGTTGATGTCTTCGTACGCTGCTTGGCGAACTGCCTGGTCGGATGAGGCACGAGCAGTGTCGAAGTCCTTGTTGATGACGGCGTCGTTGAAACCGTTGAAGTTCACAAGGTTGTCGCACGCCGTACCAGCCGGAGTGTTGCAGTGCCACCAGACGTACTCCGTGTCGGGATCGAACCCTGGGTGGTTGCGCCAACCAGCGACTTGGAAGTCCTTGCCGATGACCGCGTTAATCCCAGCGGATTCGTCGACGGCATGCACCGTCTCTTTGATGCCGACCTTCGTGAGGAAGCTCTTCACGAAGTCGATATCCGCGAGACCGACCGGATCGGTGCCTGCAGACGTGTAGGCAAATTCGAGCGACGATTTGCCCGTGTCGTGCTTGTAGAGCTCAATTTCAGCTTTGGCGCGCACCGGGTCGTATTTGGGACCGCCTGGATCCGCAAGGAAGCCCATGACTCCTGGACCGAACGGACCGTTGGCCTTCGTCGGAACGTTTTTGTAACGGATCTGGTTGAGTTTGTCGCGATCGACGGCGTAGCCATATGCCAAACGTGCGTGGATGTTGTTAAACGGCGGTTTTGTCACATTGAAGATCGTGTAGCTGAGTTCTGGGAACTTGTCGGACTGACTCAGCTTTATGGTCTTCGACTGCGCAAGTTCTCGGTATTTCACAACGTTGGGCGAGCTGTCGTCGAGCGCCATGTCGATGTTGCCGGATGCGATGCCATTCTCGGTTTGAATCGATTCCGGAATTGGCTTGAAGTCGATCTCGTCGAGATACGGCAGTTGCTTTCCTGCCGCATCTTTGCGCCAGTAGTCGGGGTTTTTGACGACCGTGAGGTGACTGTCTTTGACCCACTCTTTGAGCTTGAAAGCGCCGGTACCGATCATGTTGCGATCGCAGGTGTTGGGATCGTCAAGTTGGGCTTGCGCCATGATGCCGAGGCGACCCGATGAATAGAGATGCGCCGGGAACGCCGACCACGGCTTCGTGTCGACCTCGACGGTCAGTGGGTCGACGACCTTGACGTTGTTGATGTCGGAGAACACAAAAATGAACAGCAACGGGTTTCGCATGTTGTCGCCGTTGGGACGCTTTTTGGCATAGTGACCGCGGTACGCATCGAGATTGTTCGCGACGACCTGCGCGGTGAGCGGCGACCCGTCGTGGAACTTGATGCCGCTGCGGAGTTTGATCGTCCACACCGTGTTGGCAGCGTTGCCGGTCACGCTCTCGGCGAGGTTCGGCTTGAAGTTCCCCTTGTCGTCGGGAACGGTGAGCGTGTCGTAGATTGCTCGTGCGACCTGGATACCCGAGATCGCCAGCTGCGATTCAACCAAGCAATAGCCACCGCTCGTCTCCGCGGGGAGGGCGAAGGTGACCGAGCCTCCCGGCGTGGGGGTTCCCTCACCGGCGTTGGTCAGGCTCCCCAAGGTCGTGGCAGGACCGTTGTTGACTTTCGGAGTACTGCTGCC
>JBBRPC010000039.1:0-21192 GCA_038228615.1 Acidimicrobiia bacterium
CGAATAGAGCCACAGCCCGGCAGCGGCAGCCGCCAACCAGAGTGCTGGCCAGCGGAGTGATCGCTGGAGCCAACCCGGCTGTCCCTTCGTTTCGATCACGACCCAACTCAACGCGAGGAACATCCCAAGCACAAAATAGTCAAGAAATCCTGGTAGCCAGTTCACTGCGGCACACGTCCAGTGCGTTTGTGTGGCGCTGCACACTGCAGTGTGGGGACGCAGCCAATGCCCAACCGCGGCGCGCCACAGCGCGTTCGCGACGAGCAACGAGACGAGTCCTCGCACAACTACCTTGACTGGGGTTGCGGAGCGTCTCGCCCGATGATGCACACACGCGACCCAGATCACGATGAAGACATAGAACGACACCTCAACGTCGAGCGTGTACGCGGCCGCGATCCCATTGAAGAAACGCGCCGGGTCATAGATGTGTGTGAACGTGGCGAGCTCCAGCGCTCCTTTGATGCCGCCGATCTTGATCCCGATTCCTCCGAAGGCTTCATGACCGGGCGGTCGATGGTCGACGGCGACGAATACCACCAACGCGATCCAGTACAGCGGGACGATCCGCAGGACGCGTCGAACCGCGAAACGCCATGTCCCGGACGCTGTCGTTGATGTGTCGTTCGGATTCAGCAGCGTGTTGACGAACGGGCGGTATACAAGGAAGGCGGACAGGACGAAGAAGATCGTCGGACCGATTTCGAAATGGTTCATCCATGCAGAGCCACTTCGAAGTTGTTGGCCGGTCGCGAGGCTTGAGTGTTTCAAGAACACGCCAAGCGCACCGAAGACGCGCAGGGCATCGAGTGCCGGAAAGTGTTCGCGACCAGAAGCGGGCGCCGTCGCGCTCACGCGTGACTCAGCCTGCTTCGCCCTGGCGGGCCTTCGCGGCTGCTTCAATCACTGAACGTTCAATCACCGGAGCATCCCGACCGGTGCCTTCTGAGCCCGGCTTTGGCCCACTCTCCTCGTGGTACTCGGCCTCGACGTTGACGGTCCACACGTCGTGGCTCGCGCCCAAGATATTTTCAGCCGACAACATTGCTGTGAGCATGGAATGATCCTGGTTGTTGTACTTGTGCATTCCATTGCGTCCCGCGGGCATGACATTCGGAGCGTTGCTTTCGATCCATTCGCGCAACACTGCAACGTTATCTTTGTAAAACTCGTCGTAGACCGGATACGCCTTCGGCATCCGCACCACGTACCCAGCCTCGACCTTTGAGGCATCGGCGAGCCCGAGGTGTTGGATTTCTTGTTTCGCCTGCGCAATCAGATCCTCATCGGATTTGGTCCACATGGCGTCGCCCTCGTTCACGAAGAACTCGAGGCCCAAACACGTGCGGCCTTCTTTGACAAGGTACGGCGACCACGAACCAAAGTTTTGGATACGCCCGACTTTCACGGCAGGATCGTGGATATAGATCCAGTTGTCGGGAAACGAGAATTCTTGCGGCACGACGAGCGCGACCGTCATGAAATCGCGGTAGGTGAGACCCTTGGCAGCCTCAGCCGTTGGGCCGTCGATGGCGGGCACCATCGACAGCAACAACTCCCCCATCGGCATCGAACTCACGACATAGTCACATTCAAAACGATGTTCGATGCCGTCGGCGTCGCTGGCAACCACAGCTGTCGCGGCACCGTTCGAATGCTCGACACGCACCACTGTCATGGCGAACTGCACCGCAGACCCGCGCCCCGCGAGAATCTCCGCACAGCGTTCCCACATTTGCCCTGGTCCGAATTTGGGATAGTTGAACGACTCAATCAACGAGGTGACTTGGTCACCCTTTGACTGTCGGGCTTTTATCATTTTCGGCGTGAGCGCATCGATAATCGCGGTCGACAGCGACATACCTTTCGAGCGTTGCGCGCCGAAGTCGGCCGACATCTCGCGTGTGGGGACACCCCACACCTTCTCGTTATAGCGACGAAAGAAATGTTCGTACAGGCGCCAACCGAATTGACTCACATAGAAGCCTTCGAGATTGCTCGTGTCTTTCGGCGGGCGAACCTTCACCATCGCGTACGAACCGACGCACCGCACGGCCTCAATCACACCAAGGTTTCGCAGTGCGTTGACTGGCTTGAGCGGATAGTCGTAGAGCTTGCCACGATACAGAATTCGGCTCATGCGCGGCCGTTGGAGAAATTGGTCCTTGCCAAGAATTTCGAACCAGAGATCATCGACTGGCTGCACTTTGGTAAAGAATCGGTGCCCGCCGATATCAAAGCGCCAGCCGTCGCGTTCGACGGTTCGGCTGATACCCCCGACCACGTTGTCGGATTCCAGGATCGTTGCACTGATGCCTTGCTTCGAGAGCTGGTACGCCGCGGTGAGCCCGGCGGGACCTGCTCCGATCACCACAACGGTGGGCGTAGACCTCGCGGCGGGGTCGACGTTCGCTTCGGTTGCGGTCATGGACTACTCGTTTGGTCACGAACGGATTCGGGGCGCGGGCTCGCGGATTGTAGACGCCACTGAGCCGCATTGAGCCGAAAGTGTCAACGCCGCCGCACTGTGCGGTCGAGCGTCACACACTTGTGATATGCCATGCGCCGATGATTCTGCATCGCCGCGTGCCGCAGCCCTTGGAACTGCGGGCGCTACGGGTCATTCCGCTCCTCGCGGCGCTCGTTGTCGGCGGATGTTCCACGCCGCCGACAGGACCCGACACGCTCGCCGCTGGTCGTCGACGCGTCGTGGAACTCATCAACGACGCCGGGTCGGTTCTCCCGTCGCACGAGCAACTCGGAGACACCGTCCGCTCCGACCAACGCATCCACCTTGGCTTCGCGTCGGTTGATGCCACCGGCCTCGACAGAGAACGTTGCTATAAGAAGTTCCTCGGATTCTCCATGGGATCCGACGGCGCGGAACAGCCAGAAGTGCGAACGATTGTCGATTTCCCACTCGGAACCAACCCGCAAAAGTTTCTGCCGATCATCGAGCGGCACTGGAGATCCCTTGGCTACCGCATCGATGTTTCGCGGCTGCACAACAGTCGTTACCCACAGGTCAAAGCGTTCGCCGGCGCCTATACCATTTTCGCCACAAGCCTTGGCGACGCCGCAGGCTTCGCTTCCTCACCACGGCTCACGATGTACGCGGTCGCCACGTGTTTGACAGCCACTGGTAACCGACGCCAATCGTGACCGCGGCCAACATCGGCAAGCACACATCCACGGGCACGCGATAGCGCGTGACCCCGAAGCTCGTCACAGCTGTCACCGTCACCAGCCCGGCCAACGCAACGAACGGCCATATCACCATGCGACGTCGGCGCAGCAACCACAGCCCGATCGCAGCCAGCGGCAACAGCGCGAAATATTCACGGATCGCGAGCTGCGACGCGCCGATGCCGCGGCCCTCCAAGGTCCCGTTGAAGCTCGTGTTCTGACTCGGACGGAACACATCCCACATGCGTCCCGCGCGTGCTGCAGCAACCACCGGAAAACGGTCGAGGTGAGTCGTGAGGTAGTGGAATCCTGCTGTTCGCCAGCGGAGTTCGCGATCAGACTCGTCGCCCTGGAGATCGCCAGCGTATTTCGCACCGCATCCGACATACCAGTAGCCGAGCAGTGGTCCGTTGTATGTCTGGTCACAGTTGCCGACGAGTGCCACCCCTCCCACACCGTTGCTCATGTATACCGGATGGTGGAAGCGGCTGAGGTTGTACCCAACCCAGGGGGCGACCAGCAGCGCCGCCACACCAACGGCGCACGACGCTCGCGTTGCACGCGTTCTCAGTGACAACTCCGATCGGCGCAGCAGCAACGGCACAACAAACAACGGCACCAACATCAGCAGTTCGGCACGACTGAGCGCACCGAATCCGATCGCGGCGCCCAGAGCCACGCAACGTCGCGTCGTCGGTTGCTTCCACGCGCGCACCATCGCCCACATCACAACAGCAACGGCAAGCGCGGCCATGCTTTCCGACATCAACATCTCGTCGTTGATGAACAGATGTGCATAACCAGCGCCAAGCAGCGCGGCGATAATCCCGACTCGTTCGCCAGCCAACTCACGACCAGCCAGACCAATGAATACGACCATGAGCGCGCCAAGCAAACACGACGCCAAGCGGTGCGCGGTCCACGAACCGGCGCCCAATTTTGTGAATGCCGCGAGATACAACAAATATGCGGGAGGGTGGCCGGCGCTCGGTGTGATCACTCCCGAGTTGTGCCATTGGAATGGATCAATAAAACCAAGACCCTTTGCAATCGCCGCCGCTTGATAGTGGTAGTAGGCCGCATCACCCTTGGCGTTGGGAATACGTCCGATCATCGTCAGCACATAGAACACCCGCCACGCCAAGGCGCCCGCAGCAACGACGGTCAAGCTGACACTGAACCGCATCGCCCCAGCGGGTCGCGAGAGCGGACGCTCGATCAGATACCAACTTGCCGTCGCGGCGAGCAGTGTGAATGGAACAACCACTGCCGCCATCCGCCACAACGCGATATCGCCAGTCGGCGCGTGGAGCCATTCATCACGAATCGAACGGATGAGGAGGTAATGCCAAAGAAATATTCCGTAACTCACGCGGCCAAGGAAACGTGCTGGCGTCGAGTCGAGCGTGCGAACCAACGCGCTCAACGGTTTGTCGTGGTCGGCCAACGCGACCGGTAGCACCACGAGCACAGCGATCGCCGTGTACAACACCTGCGATTGCAGACCATTTTCATGGGAGATGTTCAGGCGCGACCGCACCAACACGAGCGCCATGGCACCGGCCCAGAGCCACGGTCCACAGCTCGCGCTGCGCTGGGCGAATCGGCCGGGCACCGTCGAACCACCAAGCGCCGTTCCCAGCACGGCAAGCGCGATGCCGGCCCCGAACGCCATCGCGAAATTGGGGAGCCATTGTTGATGCAACGCGTTGCCGCGAGTTTCGATCGTCCAAGCGACCCACCCGCCGACCAACAGGACGATGCCGGCCGATTCGGCGCGCAGCGCGCCGATGCGTCGGCCAGCCCAGCCTGTACACCAGGCATACAACGGAAGCGCGAGATAGAAGCTCAGCTCGACCGCGAGACTCCAGGTTTGTGGCAATCCTCGCGGGAGTCCGTATGCGATCACGGTGTCGCGTCGGAAGTACGTCTGCGTCAGGGTGAATTGTCGAATCACCCCTGCGATGCCGACCGCGGGGTTGAGCGCCGTGTTGTGAATCGCGGTGAAAAACAACAGCGCGGCCCAATACGCCGGAAAGATCCGCAGCGTTCGGTTTCGGAAATACTTCCCCAGCCGGGGCGGGGCAGATCCATCCAGATGACTCGCTGCCCAGCCTCGATAGAGCAAAAAGCCCGACAACACGAAGAAGATCCACACGCCAAGCCGAAGTTGCTGGAGTAGCGACCGAATCCAATGCGGGCTCGTGGGGGCGAAAAAATCGAGGTGGTATACGAGCACACTCAATGCGGCGACGGCGCGCAGCCCGTCGAACCCTGCCAGGCGCGCTCTTGATCGCAAGGCCGTCATCGTACCGGCCCCGCCCGTATGCTCAGCGGTTGATGGCAGCTCGCACGCGACCACGGCTTCGATCTGGTGTGCACGCCGAGTTCCGTAGGGCAAATCTTGTAGGCGCTGGGATCTCACTCACCGTCTGCGCCGCGTTCTTGGCACGGGCACCGACGAACCGCCTGACGACACTCCTCGGCAGCATCCACGACGCCCAAGCGCGCGCGCTGTTCCATGGCCATTGGGATCTTCGTTTCAACGACCTCGCCATCGAAGCCTTCAAGATCGACGGGCGTTACCAAACATATTTCGGCATCTGGCCCACAGTGCTCAGGATGCCGATTCTCGCGGTGACGAACCGATTCGATGGAAGCTTGACCGGACCGTCGATGCTGTTGGCGTTGGCGGTCGCGCTCTGGTTCGTCGCGGCGCTGCAGTGGCAGATTCGCTCGCTCTTGCGTGGTTCGACTGCACTGTCACCAGGAGACGAACGCACGGGCATCGGCCGGGGCGAATGGTTAGCGCTCGCCGGATTCCAGGTGATGGTGGGTGCCGGCTCCATTGTCGTGTTCCTTGCGAGTCGTCCCCTCGTGTATCACGAAATGGAAATGTGGGGCATCGCAGGAGGTCTCGCGACTGCCTATTGCGCGATGCGCTACTTCGATGCACCCTCGTCTCGGCTCGCCATGGCCTGTTGTGTGAGCGCGACGGTCACCCTGCTCTCGCGACCCTCGGTCGGTGCGGGCGTGATTGTGACGCTCGCGATTATGTGGCTCATGCTCGCAGTGGGTCGACGCGTCGGGGTCGCGTCGCTTGTGATCCTGGCCGCAGCGGTCGCCGTTCCGGTCGTGTTATACGGCGCGATGAACATCGCACGCTTCGGTGCACCATTCGCGCTACCCCTCGACAAGCAGGTCTTCAGCACGACCGATCCCCAGCGCCAAGCCGCACTCAAAGCGAACGACGGGAGCCTGTTCGGAACGCAATATCTTCCCACAACCATGCTGCAGTACACGCGCCCCGACGCGCTCCGCCTCGACGCCGCGTTCCCATTCGTGAACTTCCCTCATCACCGAGCACGAGTTGTTGGCGACGCCGTATTCGACACACTCGATCGTTCCACGAGTTTGCCAGCGAGCATGCCCGGGCTGTGTGCACTCGCAGCTGTTGGGATGTGGGCGCTCATTCGTGGGCG
The DNA here is from genome assembly GCA_038228615.1 of Acidimicrobiia bacterium. GTDB lineage: Bacteria > Actinomycetota > Acidimicrobiia > IMCC26256 > PALSA-610 > F1-120-MAGs023. The sequence goes on from JBBRPC010000039.1 coordinate 6,669, forward strand.
CAGTCCTGCGTATCGTCGACTTCGCGCGCTGTTCATGCCCGTCGTGATCGGTGGCGTCACCGGAACCTGTTTTGTCCTCACTATCGCATACATCGCGAATCGTTACCTCGCCGATTTCATGATGCCACTCGTGGTACTCGCAGTGCTTGGAATTCAACATCTGATGCTGTCGTCGAGAGCCCAGGCGAAACGCGTTGTGGTTGTGCTGTGTGTCATCGGCATGTGGATCAATATCGGACTCGCGGTCGTGTATCAGCGAGATCTCAGGCCAACGGACCCTGACTACGGTCGCGGAACCGCTGCCGCGTCGCCGTTCATTCGCAGCTCGAAGAGCAATTGATACCCAAACATCGTTGGCCACAATCTTGTGGCCAATGAGTCGATCTTCTCAGCCGCACGTATTGCCGATCCGCGCGTTCCCTTGCCACCGCGATCAATCACTTCGAACGGCACACCTACCGCAGCGAATCGTGCGATATCAAAACCACAATCACTCGCGAGCGTCCGAAAGGTTCGGCGCGTGAAGAACCGCAAGTGTCCACGGTCGAGGATTCCTCGGCGTTCGTACGCAAAACGTCCGGCGGCAACGCGGGTGCGCGGATACCAATGACTGATGTTCGGAACGCAGGCGATCATCGATCCATTCGGTTCGAGCACCTTCGCAGCATCGTGGAGCAACCGTGCCGGTTCAGCGACGTGTTCCAGCACGTCGGCCGCGAGCACAACGTCGAAACCAACGCCAGCTTGTGACGGTATGCCATCGTTCAGATCGCATTGCACGAATTCATCAACCCTCTTGCGAACTCCTTCGAGTTCTTCCACATCAACGCCAATGACGGTGTGTCCAAGTGCGCGAAGCTCGGCGGAGAGGTAGCCGGATGAACACCCAAGATCAAGGATCCGTAACGGCCGCGCGCTTGACAGCCAATTCGCGATCTGTCGATGGGAACTGTTCGTGCTCTGTTTGAGTTCGTACTCCTGGGAAGCAAATGCATTTGTTCCGGAGCCAAATCCCATCTTGTGCGCGCGATACCGCAAGACGTGTCGCACAACATCTCGGGCATATCCCAGCCCGTTGACACGCGAGATCTCGTCGCCGTAGTAGGTCGGAATCGAAATTTCAGTGATGCGTTTGCCGGCTTCAAGCAGTTCAAGGATGATCTGCGTATCAAAATCGAATGCGTCGCTATTCGACTGAAACGGAATGTCGCGCAACGCAGCAACGCTATAGGCGCGGTAGCCGCTGTGCCATTCAGAGAGGGTCGCGCCTGCCGCCTTGTTTTGTACGCTGGTCAAGATCTTGTTACCGACGAATTTGTACAGTGGCATCCCCCCTCTGCGCGCTGCGCCGTCGAGCATCATTCGCGATCCAAACACGGCGTCTGCCTCGTCGCGCTCCAATGGAGCGACCATTTCCGGCAGCATCTCGGGTGCATATTGTCCGTCGCCATGGAGCAGCACAATGATGTCGAGTCCGTGTTCGAGTGCCCACGCGTAGCCGGCTTTCTGATTTCCTCCATAGCCGAGATTCGTCTCGTTGCGAAAGACGCGAAGCGGTAGATCGGTGGTCTGCTGGTATCCGAGCCCCACAAGGTAGGTCGAGTCGTCGCTGTGGTCATCGAACACCAACACATCGCTGATACGCGACGCGAATTCACGTGGTATCCGATCGAGAACTTGCGCGAGCGTCGCTGCGGCGTTGTACGCAACGACGTGAATACCAATCCGTTTCGTCACGAGGCCAATCCCATCGCAGTCACGATACCGGCGCAGGAGCCAACGTCGCGCGATCGCCGCGGCGGCGCCGAATTGCGTCGATCATCCATAGGGTGCCGAGCGCGCTCAAGATCACCAACGACGGCTCTGCCGTCGCTCGAAATCGCGTCTGGCCATATGTCGCTGCAACGACCAAGGTCACGGTGATCGCCGGAACCATGAGTACCCACGCAGCGCGCCGCTCCCTGCACCGCAACAACGCACCGAGTCCGACGATCCCAGGACCGAGCATCATGTAGTAGGTGATCAGGCCGGGCCACGCCACGAATCGCTCACGGTTCTCTCCTGTGTTGTAATCGATCATCTCGATCGGCTTGTACAGGCTCGAAGCGCGTCCGATGCGAGCCAAGACAACGAGCGGGAAACGACGCTTGTGGTCGAGCAGGTACGTCAACGCTTTCTTGCGGTAGATCTTCGACACTTCCGATTCGTCTTTGCCGATCAGTTTCGCTGCATCAGCTCCGCCGTACGTACAACCTTGTTGTGCCGTCCACAGACCAATCGACGCACCGAAGAACATCGGATCGCAGTACGAACCTGCGAGCGCCAAGCCATCATTCGTCGAGATGAAGACTGTCGAGGTGAAACGAGACTGGTTGTAGAGGAACCACGGAAGCATCACCACCACGACTGTGATTGCGGCCGCAGCAACGCGCAGCACCGCCCGGCCGTAGCCGATGCTTCGAATTGACCAAGCGATCGGCACGACCAACAACGGAGCAAGCAGCAAGAGCTCAGCTCGCGTTAACGCAGCGCATGCGCACGCGACACCGAGGTATGCAAAATTGCGAATCGAAGGAGCTCGACCACATCGCAGCGCAAGCAAGAGCGCGCTTAATACTCCTGTGATCGCAATTGTTTCGGCAAATAACAACCCGTCGTTCACCCACAAATTGGGATAGATGGCGGCCAGGAACGCTGCCAGTAGGCCGGCGCTCGAACCGCCGATCCGTTTGGCGAGAAGTCCGATCAGCAATACGTTGAAGGTGCCAATCATGGCCATGAGGTATCGCTGTTCGCGTGCGAACGTGCGCAGCACAACATGGTTTTGCAGCACCGTCTTATCGGCGAAATGCACAAGCGGTTCGTGATCGAAGAGCCAGGACACACTCGCCAATACCACCGACGCCAATGGCGGATGATCAGCCCATTGCTGATCGGGCGCGTACGGCGAAACGAAACCTCTGCCTTGTGCGAATTGATTGGCGGCCGAGTTGTAGTACAGCTGGTCATTCGGATTGTCTGCACTCTGACCCATGCACTCGCTGTGATACGACCCCACAACCTGACCGTGCTGCAGTATCTGGCACGGACCCTTTTTCGCCGCCGCAACGTACCCAATGCGAACAACGCCGGCTAGCAGCACGATCACAAGCAGCCAACGAGAGAAACGGCTGACCGGTCGATGCAGTACACGGCGCCGCTCGCGATCAGATCGGCTCATCGATTCGGCCGCACAGTCAACGCGACGACACCGGCATGTTCAAACGTTTCCGGGTTCGGGACGACCAAGGGCCGTGCCCGACGATTCCCGATGTCGGCGAGGGCAGCGACGTACGCGTCGCAGCGTTGCGCGTGCGTGATGTATCCGGGCGAGGTGACGACAAAAATTGTCGACCGCGCCGCGACGCGGCGCAACGTCGCCCGCGCGACCTGTTCAGGAGTAACACGATCGAGTCGGGCCACATAGTCGACCCAGTCGATGAGCTGAACGTTGCTGCGCGACGGATAGGCAACCTCCGTCAGCGGCACAGTCGTCGCCCGGCTGAGCAGCCGGTGCGTCGCAGGACCGAGTTGGTCGGGGCAGTAGACGACAAGGTCGCCACGGTGCGCGGATTGCGCTATGGCGGTTGCGACCTCGCCAGTCTGGCTCCGATTCTCCGTGACGTTGCGGGCGATCCCGGCGGCGCCGCTGATAACGATGATGACGAGTACGCCGATCTGTGCCTTGGCCCCGGGAAGGAGTGAGACTCCGCGCGCCAAAACGATCACAAACAATGGCAGTACCGCAGCCGCGTACCGTGGCTGAAATCCACTCCCGCCCACATACGCAACCGTCGAGCCGAGCACAAGACCGATCGCACCGACTATTGCCTCGCCCACGACGGAACTGTGCGAGCGAAAGTCGATTTCAATCGTGCCGCGCCCGGTGGCGTGGCCGAAGAGGCCAACGACGAGTAACGCAACGGCCACGTACACCAAGAGCCAACCCTCAGAGTGGTCGCCGCCCGAAAATTCAAGGATCGTGCGAGCGACCGGGATCGGGGGAAGTTGCGGCGTTGCCCATGGAGTTCCGGTGTGCGCAGATTGGTAGAAGAACGCGGGCAGCCACAGGGCGAAGGTCGCAGCACCCAACGCGATCGCCGCACTCACCCGAACGGCGGCACGCCGCGCGGCCCCGCGAGTCCGCCAGGCAACAGTCACCACGACGACCCCAGCACCGAACACCAACGACACGCACCAGTAGTGCGTCCACACGAGCGCGGCCGAAATCATCGCCACGATCGCAAGCCGAAACACGGTTGGGGCGATGAGTGCGGTACGAGTGGCCAGGACGCCTGCAAACACCAAGAAGATTTCAAGGGCGTACATGCGCGTCTCCGTGGCGAAATGCACGGCGAACGGATTCACAGCGAGCAATACCACGCACAGCCAAGCTGTGTTTCGACCGCCAACGCGCTTGCCGCAAAGGTATGCGAGCGGCAAACACAGGACCCCGAAAACGCCAGACAGCGAACGCACAGCGGCATCAGAGGTTCCGAACCACGATGTCCAGTAGTGCAGGATCCAATAGAACAACGGTGGCGCGCCGTCGTGTCGCAGCCACGGTGCAATCTGGGTCAGGGGAAGTCGAGCGATGTTGACGGTCAACGCTTCGTCGAGCCAGAGATCTGAGCGGGTGACGAATCGCGCAGCGATCCCCGCGATCACAATGACTGCAGCCAGTGCCGTCAACCCAGCACCCAAACCCCCAGCACCCAAACCCCCAGCACCCAAATTCCGCGGGTCCGGATTCACCTTCGCGTCGTCGCGCTTCACCTCACCAGCGCACTCAGTCACGGTCGGCGAGCCTACCGGTGGTTGCAGCGACTCCTTGCGTTCTTGACCCGGACTTCAGCTCGGCGCAACCAAGGGAACAACCTCAGCGGCGAATCGCTCGAGACTCTCAGTCGCAGGGAAATCGCGGAACCACATGACGAATTCTCCACAGCCAGCGTCGAGGTACGCCTGGACTTTGTCGGCGACCTGGCTCACCGTCCCGACAAAGTGATTTGCGACATATTCGTCGTGCGGAACGTCACCGCGCAACGCACCTCCACCGGGCGAGTCAAGCCAACGCGCAAGGTCGCGTTCTGTGTCGAACAACCGACAGTCGGGACCGTGGGTCCGAGTGATCGTGTCGAAGTTGCGACCGATGGCATGGCAGTGCTGGGCGAGCACTTCACTTTTGTGGCGGAATGCCTCGATCCCGACCTGCCAATTGGTGTGGCTCGCGTGTTTCGCCGCAACCCGAAGTGTCTTGCGTTCTCCCCCACCACCAACCCAGATCTCGGGCAACTGCTGCAATGGTTTCGGGTCACAGAACGCGCCGTCGAAGTTGAGATGTGTTCCGTCGAAGCTCGTCGTGTCGTTGGTCCACAGTGAGTGCACGACCTCGAGCGTTTCGTCGAGGATCGCGATGCGAGTCCCTGGCGACGGGTACGACAACCCGTACGCCTGATATTCCCGTTCGTACCAACCGGCGCCGAGCCCAAAGATCAAGCGCCCGCCACTCATCACGTCGATACACGCAGCAGTCTTGGCGAGCAGCCCAGCGTTGCGATACGCAGCGCACGTCACCAATTGGCCGAGCTTGACGCGATTCGTTACCTGTGACAACGCAGCAAGCATCGTGAATGCTTCGAAGACGTGGGTCGCCACCCGCCGCGGCACGGTCTCCATGTGGTCGTAGACCCAAATATGGTCGTATCCGACGGCCTCTGCAAGACGCGCGATCTCAACGCTGCGTAACCATGCCGACGCCGCATCGACTCCCGCGTATTCGAGCTTCCAGCCCTGCGGTACAAACGCTCCGAACTTCATCGGGGGCACGTCAGTCGACCTGTCGTTCCCAGCTCTTATCCCACCACTGGATTTCCACCATCATCGGCAAGAGGTAGCCGACGTAACACGCGGTGATGCCGATCGTCCCGTAATCGTCGCGATGCTTGTCGATAATGTCGACCCGATCGTCGCGCGTTTTATACTCCTGCGCACGAGCAAGTATCACGTCGAGCTCGCGCTCAGTTCCAACTGAAAATCCGTAGTGATCCATTCGCGGACACGCCATGGGTTGCGGATCTCCGTGCAGGAACACGAACTGCTCCAACGAATACGTGTGGAACACGAGACGTTTGCCTGGCGTGTCCATCATCTCAAGATGGGTCCATCCAAACACCTCGCAGTAAAACGCGATGAGCTCCGCTTTGTCTGTTCCATCGAGCAGCGACGACGGGACGCTCATCGCGACATGGTTGAAATGTGGCGGACGACTTCTGTCGTTGTCGACGTTGGGTACCTGCGCCTCGGCAGTCATGGGCTGGTCACTTTCGGGATCACCATTACTTTCGCCGCAAGCATCCCGTCGTTCAGCGCGATACACGCTTCGACGAGACCATCGAGCGGCACATCTTCGTCTTCAACGAGCGCATCAAGCGGTACCCGTCCAGACGCAAGTAGCTCCAATGCGCGAGGAAACCCGTCGTGGTCATACACAAACGCGCCCGTAATAGTGAGCTCGTTCAACAAGACTCGGTTCGGGTCGATGCGCGGCGGGTGAATGCCGGCCCCCACAAACACCATCGTGCCTGCACGCTTGAGTTGCGCGAGACCAACTTCCATCGCCGCACGTTGACCTGAGCATTCCAAAACAACGTCAAACGGTTCTTCGACGAGATCGTGCGGCATTCCTGGAATCGACAATGCGTCGGGTTCCACGGTGCGAGCGCCGATTCGCTCGCACAACGCGCGGCGTGTCGCGTGCGGCTCGCTCACGACAATGTCGGTGACGCCTTCTGCCAGCAATGCCGCGACGCTCAGAAAACCGATTGGCCCGCCACCTGTGATCAAATACCGTTTCGTGGCATCGGCTCCGCCAGCCCGAGTGATCCCGTGGAGTGCGACAGCCATCGGCTCGACCAATGCGGCGTGTTTCAGTTCGAGGCCGTCTGGCACGCGCAACATCTGGTCGGCATCGAGCTTCTTGTACTGGGCGAACGCTCCCATCCAACCGCCATCGTCTGCGCCAGCGCGACCACGTTCAACGCAGAGCGATGGCCGTTGCGCAAGACAGTATTCGCAACGTCCACAGCGCGGCGATGGTCCACCGACAACGTGATCCCCAACTTGCCATTGCGTCACGCTCTCGCCGACCGCAACGACAGTTCCCGAAAACTCGTGGCCTTCGATTGAACCAGGCTTCCCTGCGCCGGGCCAGTGCACAACGAAGTGCAGGTCACTACCGCAAATGCCGCAATGGCTCACTTCGATTAACACATCGTTGGAACTGAGCGAAGGAGTCGGAACGGCGGTCACCCTCACGTCGCGAATGCCCTGAAAGACCGCAGCTGGCATTGTTTCGGGCAACGGCGGGATCGGCGCCGACGCACCCGTAAACGAAGTCATTCCAGCACTGTTGTCGCGACCTGACACGCATGTCAAGACCAGTTGTGAGCTGGGAACTGATCGCGCGATTCAGGCAGGATCGAAAGGGCCAGGATCGAAACGGGCATCGACCAAGGTGTCGAGCGGCCCGTCTCCAGCTAACGCCCACGCGTAGTACATCGAACAACCGGGAGCGGCAACTACTGGATGGTGGCCGCTGCTGATACGCACAACGTCGCCGTCTCGCACAACCTGTGGGCGATCGGCATCGGGGCGGGTTGGGTCAGCACCGAGATCCAGATGGACTCCAAAGGCGTGCGATGGTTCGAAGCGATAGCAATAGATCTCTTCATGGTCGTGTTGGTGTGGAGGCCAACTCGACCAACCGCCGGGCGGATTGAGCGTCTCACCAACGATCAGCGGGCCAGCGTCGATATAGGTCCTGACCAACCGTATCGTCGGTCCGTCGCCACGACGTTCTGTCCGAACGCCTGTGGGATCGATCACGCGTGTCGTCGCGTCGGATCCCGGCGGCAGAGTTCGCCACACCACCAGACACGTTGCGCTGCCGTCGACTCGCACGCTCGAACCCGCACCAATGAGCGCCGACCAACCAGGGCCTTCGAACACGCTCGAACGCGTCGGAACCTCATGGCGGACACCATCCACGATGATGCTCGCCTCGCCCTCCTGTACGACCAGCCACGCCAGTTCATCAGTGCCGACCGATCCCGAACTGTTGCCAATCACCGTGAGCGCCCCCAGTCGGTCGCGTCCATCGGGCACAAGGGATCGCGAAATTGGCTGCGCCGACTGCATCTCCACCATCCGGACGGTACATCACACGCCCTACATGACGGGCGGGTACGTGACTGGGCCAGTGGCAGCGCGGTACGGTGCGCGATATGGCTGAGCTGGTGATTCGTGGCGGCATCATGGTTGACGGCACGGGGGCATCGCGACGCGCCGCCGACGTCGCGATTTCCGACGGACGCATCATCGACATTGGCGACCGCCTCAGCGGTGACAGAGTGATCGACGCGCGAGGACAAATCGTCGCGCCTGGATTCATCGACATCCACTCGCACTACGACGCACAAGTATTTTGGGATCCTGCTCTCACTCCGTCGTCGCATCACGGCGTGACGACCGTCGTGGCAGGAAATTGTGGTTTTTCGATTGCGCCCGTGAAGGAACGCGATCGCGACTTGCTCGTGCGGACGCTGATGCATGTCGAAGACATGAGCCCAGACACGCTCTTCGCTGGGGTGCCATGGGATTCATTCGAATCATTTCCTGAATACCTCAACGCGGTTGAGGCTCGCGGGACAGTGTTGAACTACGCGTGCTATGTCGGACACACCGCGGTGCGGATGTATGTCATGGGGCCCGACGCATACGAACGAGCGGCGACCGCTGGAGAAATTACCGAAATGCAACGCATCGTGGCCGAAGCGCTCGCCGCAGGTGCCACAGGTTTCGCAACAAGTGCAGCGCCAACGCACAACGGCGAGGGCGGCCGCCCGGTTCCTTCGCGCGTTGGCGACATTGCAGAACTTCGTTCGTTGTTAATGCCATTGCGCGACGCAAAGCGAGGAGTTGCTGCGCTCCTGCCAGGCGGCGTGATCTCGTCGGAGCAGATGTTCGATCTACAGCAGGAGATTGGTCGACCCTTCACCTGGACTGCGCTCCTGACGTTCAAAGGCTCGAAACATTACGTCCGCACGATCGAAGAGAACGACGCCGCACGGGCGCGCGGCATTGAAGTGTGGCCGCAGGTTTCGTGTCGGCCCTTGGTGTTTCAAATGAACCTTCGCGAACCCTTTACATTCAATACTCGGCCGATATTTGCTGCATTGATGTCTGCATCGATCGAAGAGCGAAAGGCTGCCTACCGCGATCCCCAGTGGCGAGCGCGCGCATGGGACGAACTCACAACCGGCGGGTTTTTGCCGCCGAACTTTTCAACGATGCTCATCGCCGAAACGCCGACCCATCCGGAACTGATCGGGCAATCCCTCACGGCGATTGGCGAAGCACGCGGCTGCAATGCCCTCGAAGCGCTACTTGATATCGCTCTGAGCGAGGACCTCGACACCCGAGTCACAAGCGTGTTGGCGAACAACGACGACGAGGGAATTGCCTGGCTCCTCCCGCGCGACAACGTCTTGTTCGGGTTGGCCGATTCTGGTGCACACGTTTCGCAACTTTGCGACGCGTGTTTCTCAACAGATCTGCTCGGAACTTGGGTTCGAGAACGCGAGGTCATGAGCGTCGAACGCGCGGTCCAAAAACTCACGAGCGAACCAGCAGGTGTCTACGGCTTCACCGATCGGGGAACGCTCGCAGTCGGACAACGCGCCGACATCGTGGTGTTCGATCCCGACACCGTTGCTCCAGGGCCGCTACGACGGATTCGTGATTTTCCTGCGAACGGCGAACGACTCACGGCCGATGCACCTGTCGGTATGACGCACACGTTCGTCAACGGCGTCGCGATCCGACTCGATGGTGAAGTCGCTGTCGACGGCGTGGAACGCCGACCAGGAACGGTGTTGCGGAGTCGGCCATCCGGAGCATGACAGCTCCAAGGCGTCGCTCACTCGTCGGCTTCGGATCCCAGGAATTCTTGGAACACCGAACGCGCTGGTTCGGGCGGTTCAGAGAACGCACAATGCACGCGTTGGTACACCCCGGTGTCGCTCACCGCGACCACGAGGGCCCGTACCCGAACCACATTGGTGCCGAGTACGAGGTCGGCGTCAACGACATCGCCTGTGCCCCATAGGCCATCGAGACGTGCGCCAAATCCGCCCATCGAGAGATCGGTGGTCTCCCCGTGCGCCTCATCCCCTGGACCATTCGGCGTGACCCGCCGCGCAACGACCGCAACTCGCTTTGGTTGTCGACCAACTTCACGGCGTTCGTCTGTCATGCGTCCACGACCGTACTCGCGCAGCGTGAGGCAGTAGTGCATGGTGGCGCTCATCCCGGGTGCCTGCTATACCGCGCGTTCGGTCACTTCCAGCGCTGAGTTGATGACCAGCCGCTGTGCAGCCGTGAACGTTCGGTCAGCGCGGCTCGCCGCGAGGCGAAAGAGTGCCAGTGCGGCAAGATCAGCAGCGCCGCGTTCCACCCCGATCGCGATATCGAAATCGCGCTCCCAATCGTGGCCCATCGCTGCGCACACAAGATCCCAGAGCGCGTTTTCGGAGTCGTAGAACAAACGGTGGTGGACGGCCATCGCCCGACTCAAGGGCCAAATCAACGCCCACCGAATCGACGCCGCGGCCCGGCCACGACCTGCTCGTCGCAAACCAACGAGCCGCTACACCTCTTCGACGAGGCCGACGATCTCATATGCGACTGCTCGTTCTGACTGCGAATGAATGGTCTCCCATTGCCAAGCGTGGGCATGGCGTTGGATCGAAGCGCCTACGCCATTGGGATCGTGCAACATCCGAGCGCCACGCCACGACGGTACGATCCCTCCCGCACACAGAGGGTTATCGAATGCGTCTCGCAGCTGCATTGTCGTTCTCCACGCGACCGACACCAACGCCGCATCAACCACCGACAGCGTGTATTCCGGCCCCTCACCGATCGCGGTGATATCGATGTCGGAGAACTCGTGGGCATCGCCACGTGCGAGGCTCCCAACGAGCGCGACGGCATGTGCGCCTTTGGTCGCGAGGCGCGCCGCGACCTTTGCCGCGATTTCTAACCGGCCGTCGCTCACTGGCCGGCGCGGAGCTGGTCACGTAACCGAAACTTTTGCACTTTGCCGCTGGGCGTTCGCGGAAATTCGTCGATAGCACGGAGTTCTTCAGGCCATTTCGGCTTGGCGAGGCCCACGTTGGCGAGGTGGGCTTGCACCTCGGTAAGGGTTGGGATTGGTCGGCCACCGATCATGCGCACAAAGGCGCATGCGTGTTCGCCAAGCCGCTCGTCGGGTGCGGCGACAACTGCAACCTCGGCAACCCCGGCGAGTTGCATGACGAGCTCTTCGACTTCGACGGCGCTCACGTTTTCTCCGCCCCGAATGATGACATCGTTTAACCGGTCGGTGATGCTCAGTGCACCATTCGCATCGAGCACTCCAATATCGCCGGTTCGGTACCAACCGTCGACAAATCGGTCGCGGGTGATCAGCGGATCTGTATATCCGAAGGAACAATCCGGCCCGCGACTCCAAATCTCGCCTGGTTCATCGTGTTCGCATTCACGGCCGCCGTCAACAATTCTCAGATCCACACCTTGCATCGCCACGCCATCGGTTCGACATCGCTGGTCCCACGAGTCGCTCCAACGACTCCCGGTGATCGATGGATGTTCCGTTGATCCGTAGCTGCGGGTGCACTCGATTCCGAGTCCACGGGCGCGTTCACACACGGCGAGCGGTATCGCCGCACCACCGAGACCAATGTGCCCCATGAGGGGGCCGTGCACCACAGGATCGAAATCAGGATGATCCAACAAACCCGTCAGGAAAATCGTGGCACCCTGGCCCGCGCTGAGTTGGCTCTCGCGCATGGCAGCCAACACTCGCTGTGGATTCCAAACGTCGATGAGATGAATCGCTCGTCGCCGCCAGACGGGCAGGAGCAATGCCGCAAGCATCCCGATGCCGTGGCCGACTGGCGCACCCGTAATCATGTCGTGGGTCACCTCGCCTTCCTCGCCGGGCTGCAACGCACCGAGCTGACGGATTTCGGCGTTGATGCTGCGGTGGACGTGCACGACCCCCTTGGGATCCGCAGTAGTTCCGCTGGTATACGCAATGAGGGCAGGTGCACTCGGGTCGACCGCCACTGGACGATCGATCGGATCGTGCGCGGTAAGCGCGTCGAACGAGATCGAGTCAGCGAGGCCTTCGTCACCAACTACGGCATGCCACTCCAAGTCGTCGAGTCCGTCGCTGCGCATGGCCGCGAGGTTGTCGAGGAAGTGTTGATTCCCAAAGCGATCGGCGGTAATCAGGGCCTTGACGCGAGTGCGCCGCAAGATGAATCCAACCTCCTTGGCGCCGTAGAAGTGCACGATCGGAACGACCACGGCACCCAAATACGCGATTGCATAAAACGTCGCTGCGGCTTCGACCCAATTCGGGAGTTGAAACGCGACCGTGTCGCCAGGACCGATGCCGCGTGCCCGCAACGCAGCAGCGACACGACGTGCAAGGTCGTCGACATCGCCGAGCGTGCCAACAAAAGGTCGCACCTCCGAACGAACCGTAAACGGTGCAGTGTGTGCGTCGCTGAGACCGTCGGCCAACACTTGACCCAAGGTTTCGTCGTTCCAGTACCCGGCGCGCACATACGACTGTGCGCGAACTCGCTCGGGTTCGTGCGGCTGCCAATCGAAGGTTATGGGCACGATCGGGAGGCTATCGGGGCAGGTTACCGAGGCAGTCCGAGTACACGCTCGGCGATGATGTTGCGTTGTATTTCGCTCGTGCCGCCCGGGATCGTGGCTCCAAAGCTGCGCAGATACTGGATGAGCCATGAACCATCGCGCCACATCCGTGGACCGGCGATGTCGAGATCGAGCGCATCAGGTCCGAGAAACTCCGAAGCGCTCAGAATGCATTGTTGGACCCGTTCGCTGCCGAACAACTTCAACAACGAATGTTCAGGCGACGACTGGCCAGCCATGAACTTCGAGAATCCCCGGTATCCCATGGCAGAAATCGCCATCGCGTCGATCTGAAACCCAGCGACTGCGTCCCGAAATCTGGCGTCGTCGCCGAGGCGCGTTCCAAGTGGTCCGATTCGGTTGCCAACTTCGATGAATGCCTGGACTGCGCGTTGCAGCGAATACGCGTAGTCGATCCACAGCATCGCACGTTCGTGCGCCAACGATCCTTGGGTAATCGGCCAACCGCGATGTAGCTCGCCGAGCAGATTGTTGCGAGGAACTCGGACATCGTTGAAAAAGACCTCATTGAAATCGCAGAAATCCGGCTCGGACAATTCTGGAAACGGTCGGCATTCGATCCCTGGGCTCTGCATGTCGACAATGAGGGCGCTAATACCTTTGTGCTTCGGGACCGTCGGATCAGTGCGCACGAAACACAGGCACCAATCGGCGTGATGCGCACCCGAGGTCCACACCTTCTGTCCATTCACAACAAAATCTTCGCCATCGATTTCAGCTTTCGTCGACAACGACGCGAGATCCGAACCGGCGCCAGGCTCGCTCATGCCAAGACACCAAGAAATTTCGGCTCGCAAGGTTGGCAATACAAACCGGCGTCGTTGATCGTCTGTTCCGTAGTCGCGAATCGACGGCGCAATAATTCCCAACGCCTGCGGGTTCCAGGTGCGCGGAATTTGGCGACGCGACAGCTCCTCGAAGTAGATCATTTGTTGCGCAGGGCTCGCGTCGCGTCCGCCGTATTCCGGCGGCCAACCCGGCACAAGCCAACCCGCATCGAACAGCGTGCGTTGCCAAGCACGAACCCAATCTGGCATCCATGCACTCGAAAGTTTTTCGGAGTCGAGCTTGGCCCGTGACGGTGCATGTGTCGCAAGCCACGACACGAGTTCACTTCGAAATGCCTCATCCGCATCGCTATACCGCAGGCGCATCGGCCGGACGCTACTGCACTAGCTTCCTGGCGCCATTGTTAGTAGTCGAGTACGGCGCGAAGGAATCATGGACTTCGAATTTTCCGGTGAACAGGAAGCGCTGCGTGATTCTGTACGTCGCGTCCTCACCGACCACGTTCCGACTTCGATCGTGCGACAGATGTATGAACAAGCGTCCGGCAATGTTGCAACCGCCTGGTCTGGCCTTGCAGACATCGGCCTCATCGGGCTCATCGTTGCCGAAGAGTACGGCGGAGCTGGCGCTGGAATGGTCGACGCGGCAGTCGTCGTCGAAGAACTCGGAAGGCGTGTCACTCCCCTTCCGTACACGGCGAGCGCGATCAGCGCTGTGACGTTGTTGCGCTCACTCGATGACCCCTCGGATCAACTGCAGCTGTTGCCACAGATCAGTGCTGGAACTTTGATCGCGACGGTCGCGTTGTTCGAACCACACTCTCGCTACGAATGGCTCGATCCAACTACGGTGGCGATCCGACATGACGACGGCACGGTTC